>JAYSTY010000020.1:0-10752 GCA_043719385.1 Blastocatellia bacterium
CTGATCGGGATGCCGCTTTTGCCGCCGGGTTTGAAATCCCAGAGCGGTTTCATCAGCGGCCCCATTTTTCCGTCGGCGAATGCCAGTGGGCGTTTGATCGGGAGCGGTTTGCCATGATCGCGGTACAAGCGCTCTTTCGGATCAAACGTATCAATGCTGGAAGGCCCGCCGTGCATAAACAGAAAAATCACGCGTTTGGCTTTTGCCGGAAAATGCGGCGCGTGCGGAGCCAGCGGATTGACGGGTTGTTGCGCGGCATAAGCCTTCGCTTCTTCCGCCAGCATCGCCATCATCCCAATGGAGCCGAAGCCGAGTCCCGCCGCCCGCAACCATGAACGGCGCGACATTGGTTTTTCAGTGCGGTTATAAAGTGATTGTAAGAAATCCAGTTCGTGTTTTTTCATAATCTGTTTTGAGTAAGATGTAGATGAAAATAAGTTGTAAAGAAATCAATTGCCACTAGCTTCAGCTAGTGGTTAGTTTGGGGTAAGACCAAAGGCTTTAGCCAAACATACAATTTACCCTTCCTCTCGCTTTAGCACCAATCCGGCTGAAGCCAATCGGAACCTTACTTTTTTCTTTGGCTCAAGCCCTCTTTTGTCCCTCTCCCCCACTAGCTGAAGCTAGTGGCAATTGATCGTGTAGCTGCGCACCTAAACACCAAATTGTCGTAAATGATGATCACAATGCAAGTAGCCCCATCGCATCCATTCTTCAACAGTTAGTTTGCCAAACATCGGGTGCGGAACGAATTCAAAATCGCGGTTCCCATTCGTGAAACGATGAATAAGCGCGAGCAGTTTTTGTTTGTCCTGCGCAAACTCAATTGGTTTTGTGCCGTCTTGTTCCTGATCGGCTGATACTCCTGTTTTTACGCCGTGTGGCCATTTCATCGGCGCTTTTAATGCCAGCCATTTTCCTAGTGAAGTCATAAAAAAGTTGCCGACAAATTTAGCTTCGCGTTCGCCCATCACCATCAGAAAAGAATCGCTGAGATGACAGAGCATTTGGTTCGGCGTCATCCGGCCCCATTGACGAGCGCTGGTTGAGTGCAGGGAATTTATCCGCCCATAAATTGCTTCCGCCTCAGATTGGTTAAGTAAGCTTTTCATCAGTCTACATAAATAAAATCATTCGACGACATCAGGATGCGGCAGAAGCTTTGCCACGCGAGGGCTTCGGCTTTTTCGCCTTTCACTTTCTGCTTGAAACCTTCGATATATTTTACTGCGCCCTCAATTTCTTCCGGCGCAGCCTGGCGATTCAGGATCAGCAAATATGCGTTCGTAATGCGCGGCGCGTTACCGCTGGCGGCAACTCCCCAAACTTGTTTGGCGACGGCGTTTGAGGCTTCCGTCAAAAACTCACTGTTGAGCCAGAAAAGCGCCTGGGTTGAGACATTGGTCAATTGCCGTTTGCCCGTCATCGTCGTGGCATCACCAAAATCAAACAGGTTCAGCAGCGTCGGCAAATTCGCACGGCGCAACGGAATATATACCGAACGCCGTTTTAATTTTTCCGGGTTCAGGCTCAACCGTCCCTGGTTATTTTCGCCATCCGTGCCGCGTCCTGTTTGCAGGGTTCCGCCCATCGTCAAATCAATCGTGCCGTCAATCGCCAGAATGCCATCGCGCATTTCTTCAATCGTTAAGCGACGACGGCTGAAGCGTGAAAGCAGGCGATTATCCTGATCCGCTTCAACTGCCGCAGGGTTATCTGAAGCCATTTGATAAGTGCTCGAAAGCATAATCATGCGGTGCATCGCCTTGATTGAGTAGCCTTTTTGGATGAATTGTTGCGCGAGGAAATCCAGCAATTCTGGATGCGAAGGACGTTCCCCCATCTTGCCGAAATTGTCAGGTGTGCGGACAATGCCTTCGCCAAAATGCCAGTTCCACAACCGATTGACCATCACACGAGCGGGAAGTGGATTTTCCGGGCGGGTCAGCCATTCAGCCAGTTGCAAACGTCCGCTGCCCTGGAATTGCGGCTTCGTGTCGTAGTTCGCCAGAATTGCGGGGAACGAACGCGGGGCTTCTTCCCCGTGACTGTTGTAATCGCCGCGAATAAAAACTGTTTGTCGGGCTGGCTCACCTTCCTCAATCGCACAGGCCATTTCCGGCTCGGTGGGCATAGATTTTTTTAACTCGCCACTTTCTTTATGCAATTTTTCAATCATTGCCCACTGTTCAGTGGAAAAATTCTTTTGGTCTTTATCAGAGACAGAAAATGGCCCGCCGCCGAAATAAACATCATCGAAGAAGCGGTCGTCCCCAGCTTCAAATTTTGGTTTTTCGGGCAATGATTTATTTTCCGCCAGCGCTTTTTGATAGGTCGGTCGCCATTTGGCAACCTGTTCGTTGTATTCATCAAACAGCTTTTGGAAGCGTGTTTGATAACCTTTTGCGACAACGCTGATTTTTTCTGTCGAAGCTTCGTCCCACTCTTTTAAATAACCACGTACTTTGTCGCTCGGCTGTAAATACTCAACCCATTTTTTGAGCAGACCTTCGTTCAGATTACTTTGTTTGGCGACGGCTTCAATTTTTGCGCCACCCTGATAAACCTGACGCGCCGCGATCATGTAATTTGCCAGGCTCGTGCAATGTTGCTTAACGATTTTGTCTTTGACTTCATCCGTGATTTCACCCAGCGCCAGATTGACCCGTTTTACTTTTTCCGCCAGCGCCTTTTTCGCGGCGGTATATTTGGCAAATTCTGCTTTGGGTACGAGTGGTTTTTCCAGCGGAACAGAGACATGTGATTCGGCATTTGAAAAGCTTTTCGTGCTGGCGAACATCCCGATCATCGCGTAATAATCTTTGGTCAGAATTGGATCGAATTTGTGATTATGACAACGCGCACAGGCCATCGTTAAGCCCATGAAAGCTTTGGAAGTCACATCCACTTGTTCGTCGTAAACGTCATACAACATTTTTTGCTTGTCCTGTTGCGCGATGGCTTTTGCACCGAGCGCCAGAAATCCTGTCGCAATAATGCCACGTTTATTCACTTCGCTGCCGTTGGGCGCTGGCAGCAAATCTCCCGCCACCTGTTCACGGACAAATTGATCGTAAGGCAAATCCTGATTGAAAGCTTCGATCACATAATCGCGGTATTTGTAAGCGTATGGATAGCGATGGTCTTCGTCATTACCAGTTGAATCGGCATAGCGTGCGACATCCAGCCAGTTCCGCCCCCATTTTTCGCCATAACGCGGCGAAGCCAGCAACCGCTCAATTACTTTTTTAAAACTGTCCGGCGAGTTGTCGGCAAGAAATTCTTTCATCTCCGCTTCCGTCGGTGGCAGCCCCGTCAAATCAAATGTCGCGCGGCGCAACAACGTTAATTTGTCAGCCGGAGGAGCGGGCGTCAGATTTTTTTCTTCGAGTTTGGCAAGGATGAAATTATCAAGTGGCGATTTGACCCAGGCCGTGTTTTTGACCTGCGGCGGAGCCAGATTTTTGATGGGCTGAAAGGCCCAGAATTTTTTTTCATCGGCGGTAAATTCTCTAACCGAGGAAGCTTTGGGCGCAGCAGTTGCAGCGGTTGTCACAGCACCCGGATATGGCGCACCCAGTTTCACCCAGGCGGTTAGCGCGGCAATGTCATCATCTTTCATCTTACCCGTTGGCGGCATCTTTAACTCGCCTTCGTAGCTGATAGCTTTGAGCAGGAAACTTGCCTCCGGCTGCGCGTTGTTAATGAGCGCTGTGCCGCTGCGTCCGCCGTGCATAAACCCTTCCGCTGTTGACAGATCAAGCCCGGCGGTTTTCTTATTTGCATTGTGGCACTGCTGACAATTCGCAGTCAGGATGGGGCGAATCTTTTTCTCGAAAAATTCCGTCTGTTCAGGCGTAGGATTTTGTAAGCCTGTTCGCCCAGCGACGGATGGGAGTCCCCAAAGTACTGCGCTCCCCATTGCAATTAATATCAGGGTTAGTTTGACTGACCAGATTGTTCCGAAACGATTTGCCTGCATTGTGCCTGACTCCGATAAAGTTGTGAAATTTCCTCAACCGAGGTAAGATTTTGTTTACTGTGAACGATAAATTTTGTGACCAGCGAATGCTCGCACCCAGGGATTGTACACGAAAATTGCGGAAATCAATAAGCCCGTTTAGAGGAAATCTGGCGCGGTACTATCCTCTGGGAGTAACGCGTGGCAGACAGTCTTTACTGTGAACTATTTTTAATACGCGCCGCTCGTCTCAAATATCTGGCGCGGATTTGTTACCAGCATGGTCTCAATCATTTCATCCGTCACGCCGCGTTGTTTGAGCGCTGGCAGCACATCTTTTTGAATGTGTAAGTAATTCCAGTTCGGAACGACGTGTTCCAGCACTCCTTCAGGGAACCAGTCGCTGTAACACATCGCATCGTGTGACAATACCATTTTGTCCGCGTGTCCGCGTTCACACATTTTGACGACGGTGTTGACGCGATCCTCAAACGGCAGCATCGTGTCTATGCCAAAACGATCCATCCCAAGATACGAACCACTGGCAATAAGTTCCTCCAGATAATCAATGTCGGTAGTATCGCCGGAATGTCCGATTACGACACGTGAAAGGTCTACGCCTTCCGCCGCAAAAATTGTTTGTTGTTCCAGGCCACGTCGGGTGTGTGCATGCGTGTGCGTAGAAATTGGCACACCTGTGATGCGATGCGCTTTGGCAACAGCGTGCAGAACTCTTTCCACGCCGGGGGTCACGCCGGGTTCATCCGTCGCGCATTTCAAAATCGCGGCTTTGACTCCGGTGTCGGCGATGCCTTCCTGAATATCCTTAACGAACATTTCAATCATCGGGTCTTCGCCACCGAGAATTGTATTTGGCCCGCGATAGTTAAAATGAAACGGCAAATCGTTGTATGTGTACACACCCGTCGCCACGATGATGTTGATGTCCGTCGCGTCAGCGATGCGTTTGATGCGCGGGATGTAACGACCCAGGCCAACAACGGTGAGGTCTACGACCGAGTCTACGCCGGTAGCTTTTAGTTCGTTGAGCCGTGCAATTGCGTCAGCGATACGTTTCTCTTCATCGCCCCACGTGGCGGGATAATTTTGATTGATCTCGGATGACAGCACGAAAATATGTTCGTGCATTAACGTTGTTCCAAGTTGTGCAGAGTCTATGACGCCTTTGGTTGTGTTAATCGTTGGCATAGGTATTTACAAAAAAGATAGAGTCAACTTTTTTTTAATGCAGAAACACGCACGAAGTAATTCCGCCCTTACTACGTGCAAGCTCACGCAATCCAACTCCTGTGAACTTTCTCATCAGGCAAATCGTAATAAGTGGAGGAATTTGTCAGGTTCGACAAGTTCCTGATTTCGTTTAAATTTACTGTCCTGCAATCATCCTTGCGAGCAGTTACTTTATTTTGGGGGAAATGATGAAAATAGTAAAAGTGATTATGGCTACTGTCGCGCTGACGCTACTTTTTATGTTCGCTCTCGGCCTGATAGGGTTTGCCTTTAGTGTGCTCAAATTTGTTTTGTTCATCGCTATTTTGGGCGCAGTAATCGCACTGGCAATTAAACTGTTAGGCGGAATCAAATCTGCTCGAACGAAAAATAAGTATGATCCGAAAGAGTTGGAAAGTCTGGAAAAAATGTTCAGCGATTATAACTCCAACTCTGAATTTAAAATGAAGTAGAGTTCAGGATTGGTTTAATCTTACCGTCGGGCATAACTACAAAGGTTGCGCCGCGCCATTGAATTTTCTGCCCGAAGAAGCTTGCTATCCAAATTCCAAAGCCGAGTAAATCGCGCAGCGGCAATAACCATAAATATTTCAGCAACGCGGAGTCTTTGAGTAAAAAGACTCCGCAATAAAAAGCAGTGAGCAGCCTGATCAATAAAGTCAACCCAACCATTGTCCACCCAAATGTAGAAAATCCCAGCGCCATTAACAACAGCAGCGAAGTCGCTATGCCATAAGTCAGGATCAAACCAAAATATCCCTGTGGCCGCGAAATGCGGATGGCGCGTCCCCAGCGCAATTGATGCCGGAACATTTGCCGCATCGTAATGGGGCCGGAAATATGCTCGACGACATAATCCGCAAGAATTACCTGCCAACCCTGTGCCGCAACAAAATTTCCGAGCCAATAATCATCTGCCAGATAATCGGCGACTGCGCTGAATCCGCCAATCTGCTCAAAGATTTCGCGGCGTGTCACGATGGTTGAGCCAAGCGCAAATTTGATGCCCTGGAGCGCACGCGATGACATCACTTCCGGCCCAAAAATTGCCGAGATGCCAATGTTTTCCAGTTGTGCCACAACGTTTTGCGCATTGGCACCACGATACAAACACGTCACCATTCCGACTTGCGCATGTTGCAATGGAGCCACCACGCGGCGCAGATAATCGGACTCAACCCGAATGTCGCTGTCCACGATCAGCAAATAATCATGCGCCGCCTGCGGATACATATTATGCAAATTTGCCACCTTCGCGTTCGCGCCAATGGCAAAGTCAGAAACGATCAAATCAATTTTGCGGTTGGGAAAATCGGCTTGCAGCTTTTTGATGATGGGGATCACCGGATCAGTTTCTGCGCGGCAGCCAAAAATAATCTGGTAGTCGGGATAATCCTGGCGGCAGAAACTGACAAAGTTTTCCACTGCTGCAAAATCTACACCACGCACCGGAATCAAAAGCGAAACCGGCGGCGTGAAATTTAATCCCAACGCTCTTTGCCGCGCACGATCACGCGCCCATAACCAGCCCGCCACAATCGCAATCAGGTAATAAACAATGGCTGCAATGACTAAAATTAAACAGAGCAAGCGCAGCGCAAAGAGCAGGGAAAAGGCTGGTGTGAAAGTGTGCTGCGCCGGATTGAGCCAGGCAATTAATTGATCGAAAAAAGCCTGACTATAACTAATTGCCACCAACTCAAAACTTGCTGGCAGCGAAATAATTGCGACACCAAAGGTGACCAGCAGTATGCCCCACCAACGCGCTGGCGAAATCGTTTCTTTTAGTAAAAATTTCGAGCCAGCGGTATTCGTCAAATAACTCACCGCCGTTAATGGAACGACGAAACTTAAATCAGCAAAGCTCAGTAAACTTAGAAACGAGAAGAAGGCGAAGGCGAGGCAGGCGACACCCGCGACGAGGCTGGAGTTCGTGATGATCCGGGGAATTGCTTTGAATAACAATCGTGGGCGGAGTGAAATCTCGCCAACTTGTTTCATCCCACGCGCCGAAAGAATTTCCCCCAGCGAACTGAATGTCACGAGGCACAGCAACAGGAGCGGCATTTTCATTGCTTATTTTCTCCTGTCGTCTTTTGCTCCGTCCGCGAAACGATGGCGACACCGAGGCAAATAATCAATGTCCCCGCCCAGCGCGTGAACGAAATATGTTCGTGCAAAAAATATTTTGCCATCACCGCATTCAACGTATACCCAAACGCAGTGACGGGTAAAACGTAACTCAAATCCGCCCACGACAAGGCCACCAGATAAAGAAAGTAAAAGGTGGTCAGAATGGCGATGCCTGCCCAGATGAAGGGATTGGTAAAAACCTGGCAGCCAATATTGATGAGTTCGAGTGGATTGAGCGTGTTGACTTCACCAATTGATTTCATTCCTTTGGTCAAACAGACATCACCGAGCGTTTGGCAAACAATAGCGAAAAATAAAACGAGTAAGGTTTTCATTTACACAATTACTACGATTGACCCATCTGGAACTGGTGTCCAATTTTTTCGTAAGTTGATAATTCAAATCCGGCGCTGCGAATTGCGGCGTGGACGCACGGGCTTAACAATGCCTGCAATTCGCTTGCACCACGCGGATTTGTTTGCGCTGCTTTTGCCTCAGACAAAATTGGATGCGCATAAATCTCAGTTGTCAGATGAGCCATTTGCGGAATCAAGCCTAACAAATAATCTTCGTTCATATTGCCTGTTTGTAATAATCCATAAACTTTTTCCGGCACAACAAAGCCGCGTCCGCGCAATTTTTTCTCGCAGTGTCGCGCCAGCAAATTGAACACTGTTCCCCACACTAATTTAATTGGCAGAGACGTGCGATCAAGGCGCAGACTCAGGCGCATTGCGCCTTTGACTATCCGCACGCGGCGCACGTTGTATTCTTCACAAAGCTTAATCAATTCATCAAAAATCACCGGATGCATATGCAGGTGCGTGTGTCCGTCCACATGCGAAAAGGGCAGTCCGGTCGCTACGAATTTAGCAAACTGGGCGCGCATTTCCTGGCGCAGTTCGCGTCGTGCGGCGGCGCTGAAATAATACTTAACGCCGGCCTGCAACGAACTGTGGGTGAAATTATTTTGCAGATCAACGAGGTGTGGAATTTCTGTGTGCGACAGGGATGAACGACCAAGCACAAGCGCCAAATGTAAGCCCACTGCCAGCGTCGGATTTTCTTTGGCAAGGCGCACGGCTTCGTCTGTCGCGCCTTCATTCACCATCAGGCTGGCGCTGGTCAGCACGCCTTCACGATGCGCCTGGATGATCGCGTGATTGACCGACGAGGATAGGCCGAAATCATCGGCATTGATGATGAGCGGAATTAGAGGCGGAATTTTTGGTGGCGGGGCATCTGGCGATTTATCCATTCTGCGCCAAACTCAATAAATATTCTTGTGAATTCAATGCGCCTTCGTCATGTTTTGCGGGACGCAAATATTTTCCGTCAGATTGGAGCCAGCGCATTTTGACGTGATCAGCCAGGGCGACTTCCATGACTTCACGGCGCACCCGTTCTTTCAGGCGTTCGTCCTGAAGCGGGAAGATCACCTCAACGCGGCGATCCAGATTGCGGCTCATCCAGTCGGCGCTGCCCAGATAGATTTCTTCGTTGCCGTCATTATGAAAAAGATAGGCACGCGAATGTTCGAGGAAACGCCCCACAATACTGCCCACGCGAATCGTTTCGCTGTGATTATCAAGCCCCGGACGCAAACAGCAAACGCCGCGCACAATTAAATCAATCGAGACGCCAGCGCGCGAGGCGGCGTATAACTCTTCGATGATGTTGGTATCGGTCAGGCTGTTGAATTTAGCGATGATATGAGCTTTGCGCCCCGCCTGATGATGTTCAACTTCGCGGCGAATCAGCGTAGTGAAACGTTCACGGAGATTAATGGGCGCCACCAGCAACTTGCGATAATTGCTCTGACGCGAATAGCCCGTGAGAAAATTAAATAGCTCCGACGCATCCGCACCAAAATCAGGGTCACAGGTAAAAATGCCCAGATCAGTGTAAATGCGCGCCGTGACCGGATTGTAATTTCCGGTCGCCAGATGCACATAACGACGCAGCGAATTTTCTTCCTGCCGCACCACCAGTGCGACTTTGGCGTGGGTCTTTAATCCGAGGACACCATACACGACATGAACGCCGACTTTTTCCAGCCGTCGCGCCCATTGAATATTATTTTCTTCGTCAAATCGCGCTTTCAATTCGACCAGGACGGCCACCTGTTTGCCGCGTTCCGCCGCTTCTATCAGAGCTTCGACAATCGGTGAATCAGGCCCGACGCGATACAACGTTTGTTTGATCGCTAACACTTTTGGATCGCGGGCGGCGGCACGTAAAAACTCTACGACCGGCGCAAACGAATCATAGGGATTATGAAACAAAATGTCCTGATGCCGGATGGCTTCAAAGATTGATTCGCCGGTTCTGAGCGCCGCCGGAGTTGCCGGCGCAAGTGGCTTATCTTTCAGTTGTGGCAGGTCAAGTTTGTACAGCGTCATCAAATCAGGAATATTGAGAATTCCGTCCACGGCGTAAACATCCTGGGCAATTAAATCCAGCGATTTTTGCAGCAGTGAAACCATCTCCTGGCTCATCCCGGCGGTGACTTCCAGGCGCACACCAAAGCCGAAACGCCGTTGCCGGATTTGCTGCTCAATCGCTTTCAGCAAATCGCCCGCTTCGTCTTCTTCGATTTCGATGTCGGCGTCCCGTGTGATGCGAAAGGGCTGGCATTCCAGCACGCGCATACCGGGAAATAAAGTTTCAATGTTGGCGGCGATGATTTCTTCGAGCAGCACGAACTGATGGCTGTGACCGAGCCGAATCAAACGCGGCACATTGGGCGGCAATTTAACGCGCGCAAATTTGACCTCTTCGGCTTCGTCTTTTTCATTGGGAACGACAAATGTGCCGAGATTCAAACTGATGTTGGAAATGTACGGAAACGGATGACCCGGGTCGAAGGAAAGCGGCGTCAAAACCGGAAATATTCGTTCAGTGAAAAAGCTTTGTAATTCTTCGCGCTCAGCCGTAGAAAGCTGCGCGTAGGGAATCAGCTTAACTTCGAGTTTGCCCAGCGCAGGCAGGATTTCTTCATTCAGGCAACGCATCTGCTGCGCCAGTAAAGGGCGCAATTGTTCAGCAATCAGGCGCAACTGCTGGCCTGGATTCAACCCGTCGGGTGAAAGAGTGGAGGGATCAGCTTCGAGCTGTTCCTGCAAACCCGACACGCGCACCATAAAAAATTCATCCAGGTTGGTGGAAAAAATAGCGAGGAATTTTAAGCGTTCAAGCAGCGGCTGCGTTTCATCCAAAGCTTCATCCAGAACGCGGCGATTAAACTCAATCCAGCTTAATTCACGATTCAGCAACAGGCTGGCGGCCTCCCGATTTTCTTTCAACGACAATTCCTGCTCTGGTTCTAAAACTTGTGTAGGCATAACGATAAAAATTACTTCAAAGCTGTTCCAAAGCGGCGCCATTTAATTCGTTCGAGGAAGTTT
>JAYSTY010000191.1:0-3414 GCA_043719385.1 Blastocatellia bacterium
TTGTGCGCCATTTCCTTTTCTTGAAAGCTATAACTCAATACCGCTATTACCATCATCGCCTGAAGTGACAGTGAGGTACGATTAATAGCTATTCCAGTGACACTTCGTAAGTAGCAAAATTCGTGCCAGCCGATTGGCATCAATCTTATTCAACCTTAACCTGCGGTGTCCTGCAAATAACCTGTTCCGGTCAAAATAAGGACACCCGTTTGCCCGGCATACGTTGCATCTCTGACTTAGCGCGACTCAATGAACGATTTCTGTCATTAAAGATAACAAAATTTTTGGCACATCATCTGCTTTCATAATCATCATCGAAAAGTTGCAAGTGGAGCAGGAAACTGCGTTTTACCACGGGCAGGCAAAAACTTAAAAAAGGAGATATTTATGCCACAGGGAGATAAAGACAAATATACCGACAAACAAAAACGCCAGGCCGAGCATATCGAGGAAAGTTATCGCGAACGCGGTACACCTGAAGATGAAGCGGAGGCGCGGGCTTGGGCTACTGTCAACAAAATTGATGGTGGTGGTAAGAAAAGTGGTTCAGGTCGAGGAAAAATGACTAAAAAAGCTCCTGCGACCAAAAGAGCAAAAAAGAGCAGTCCAGATTCTCAACCACAAACAGTACGTTAAGCTGAAATCATTCTCTGCCCCTGTTTATCCGCTCTGCATAAATATTGCAGAGCGGATAAACAAACATATCTTCACATTTCGATCACAGGTTGCGGGACAGGCACGTCTGGGTCAATTGGATCATACGGCGGTGTCGGTGGTTGTGGCTCAGGCATCCCTGGTTCAGGCCGCTCTGGTTGTGGAATGGGAAAATCCGGCCAGAGCGGTTCTGGCTGCTCCGGTTGTGGAATGGGAAAATCCGGCAGCGACTGAGCATTAATTTGATTGTTCATTTAGACCTCCTGTAATTTGATTGGCGCAACGTGCACACTTCGGCTCACAGCTCACAAAAGTTTCGCCTGTAAACTGATCTGCGTTCCGGCCAGTGCTTTTGACACCGGGCAATTCTCTTTAGCTTCCTGCGCGTGTTTTTGCAAAGTGGCGTCATCAAGTTGCGGCGCTTCAACCTGCGTCGTGAGATCAATTCGTGTAATGGCAAAACCGCTTTCGACCTTATCAAAATGTACCTGTGCGGTTGTATGAATGCGTGTCGGCGTAATATTCGCGCTGGTTAATTGGGCGGACAACGCCATCGAAAAACATCCCGCGTGCGCCGCTCCGATCAACTCTTCGGGGTTTGTCCCTGTTCCTTCTTCCACACGTGAGCGAAATGAATACGCGCCCTCAAATGCTCCACTACCAAGTTTCATTGTACCCGTGCCCTGCGTCAAAGTTCCATTCCATTCAGCTTCAGCCGTTCTAACTGGCATAATGTTACTCCTCATTGTTTATGTTGATATTTTCTTTTCCGTAAAAACCCTGGCCCGCGCTGCGCCAATTGTAGCTGATCAGGACTTCTGCGCAGCCGTGACAGGCAGTTAGGGTCAGGTCTTCCCTTTTGCATCGCCTTGTTACTCTGCTTTCGCAATTTTTTCGTTTTCAGGTTTCGTTAGTCCATTGACCTCATACCAATGCTCAGGATTTTCAATCAGGCTGCCAGTTATTTTGCTCAGCGTATCGCGCAATGTATGTTGTGGTTTCCAACCCAGACGACGCCGCGCCCGTTCGCTTTCTACCGGATAATGCGTATCCGCCAAATCCACCATTCGCGGGTTGATAGACGTTTCCTGTCCCAGCAGCTTTTCCTGTGCCCACGCACCGGCCTTGGCGACTACCTTTGGAATTCGGATCGTCGGCCATTCAGAGCCATGCAGCAGAGCACCAACTTGCTCCTGCAATTCGGCATAACTCATTACATCCGGTTCGGCGATTAAAAAGATTTCGTAAGGGCCAAGTTCGCTCCGCAATTCAATGACGCGCAAAAAACAATCCACCAGATCATCCAGATGCACAAATGCCTGCCCGTGCTCGGACTCACCGGGAAAGAAATAGCTTTCCAGCTTTTCCTCATAAATACGGCTGATTTGTTGCGCAATTGGCAGCGAATGCCCAGCCTCGTCATATACCCCGGCGATGCGCAAAATCACGACCGGAATCGCGTGATGCTCCAGCCGAATGGCAGCCTCAGCTTCGAGGCTGGAGCGTGGATAATCTTCGGCCTCCGCAATGGTTTCAACCGGGGATCGTTCCGTAATGGTTTCGTCTTCACCGGCGACTGGTTTCATTACCAGCAACGTACTCGAAAAAACAAATTGCTCAACCTGAAATTGTTGCAGGCCACGCAGCAGGCGTTGTGTGCCTTCAATCGTCAGTTCACGGTAAAGCGGGTTGGGCGCACCGGAAAAATCATCATAAGCAGCCAGATGAATCACACTCGCCAAATGCGAGCCGTATTTTTCCTGCACTGTGTCCAGCGCCTGCCTGACGCTTTCTTCCTGCGTGAAATCACAGGCGATCCATTCTGTTCCTTCAACCTCTGAAGCTGGCGGGTTGATGTCCAGCCCGACTACGCGATAATGCGGCGCGGCGGCGGTAACAAATTTGGCACCGATAAATCCAGCGCTGCCCGTCACCAGCACTACAGGTTTTTCTGCGGTAGCGAATTCCATTTCGATCTTCATTGGCAAAGTTACTGCCGAAGAGATGATTTCTGCTTCAAGCTGCATATGTGTCCTCCGCCACTGATGTATGCAACCAGTAAGCCAGTCAAAAAGACCTCGATTACTGACATTTTGTGATGCTGAATTTGGTGGTAAAACAACCTGTGTACTAAATTATTACCAGTAATGATCGAATAAGATACACAGAGTCGGATTGTAGTACTTTTTATTCTACAGGCTGAAAGTCGAATGACTTATCAGAGTTGTCAGATTATTTAGGCTTTACCTCAACGACACGACCATTATTATCATTAGCATAGATTAAAATTTCTAACTCGCCGTCTTTCCCTGCCCCTGCGCCTTCCCCTAAGCCAAGCGTTTTAATGCGAGCATCATCTATTTTGAATTTCTCTGCCAGATACTCCCGGACGACTGCGGCACGTGCCTGCGACAGCTTGAGGTTTTCCTCTTTACTGCCTTGTTCTCCGGTACGAGCGACAATCACAACAAAGCCGAATTTATTACTTTCAAGATACTTTCCTGCCTCATTCAACAGTTTCTCTTTATCCAATTTTGCATTGTCCGGCTTATCAAACAGGTCTTTATTCGTAATGACAAATTTCCTGACTGGCGCTTCTTCCGGCAAGCGTTCAACCGCATAACGCATCAGGTCAGCGGAATCGAAGTAACCGCGATCCTTAAAAAAGCCGCGCAGTAAAAAATTATGTTTCAGTGCCTCCATGTTTTCCTGGAAGGACACGACACCAGTCTTCGCTTCGTCAACCACATCCTTCAACGA
>JAYSTY010000192.1:0-3414 GCA_043719385.1 Blastocatellia bacterium
TCTGCTGGGCGATATCTATTACACGCGCGCACTGTGCTACAAATGGCGCGACACGATTAGCAAGAAGCCAGACGGCCCGGTGCCAGCAGGTGTGGACTACGATCTCTGGACTGGCCCAGCGCCGAAGCGTCCCTTTAACGAAAACCGCTTCCATTACAATTGGCATTGGAACTGGGATTATGGCAATGGCGACATCGGCAACCAGGGAATCCACGAAATTGACATTTCGCGTTGGGGACTGGGCGTGACGCTGCCCACCAAAGTCAGCACCATCGGCGGTCACTTCATGTTCGATGACGATCAGAACACACCTAACACAGTGGTTGCCACATTTGAATTCGACAAAGCCGGCAAGAAAGTAATTATGGTGGCAGAAGTACGCCACTGGATCACCAATAACGAAGCGGGCATCAGCGATTCGCCGGACTTGAAAATGGGTACAATGGCGAAACAGGGAAATACCATTGGCAATATTTTCTATGGCTCAAAGGGCTACTTAGCGATTGAAGGCTACAACAAATATACTTCGTGGCTCGGCAGCGAACACGCCGCAGGCCCCACACGGTCAGGTGGAGGCAACCATTGGGCAAACTTCATTGACGTGGTGCGCAGCCGCAAAAAAGAAGACCTCAATGCGCCGATTGAGGAAGGCCATTATTCCTGCGCGTTGATGCACCTGGCGAATATTTCCTATCGCGTCGGGCGTTCGCTCAACTTCGACCCGAAGACAGAAACAATCATCGGCGACAAAGAAGCACAGGCCATGATGAAGCGTACTTATCGTGCGCCATTTGTTGTTCCTGAAAAAGTCTAACTGAAAAAATGCAGGCGAAAATTTGGGCAGTCCTGTGGGCTGCCCAAATTTTTTTGTTCAGCGCCGCCGCCGCCTCATTACACTTTGGGCAATTCCTGCTGTACAGTGATAATAACGATTGCCTCCCCTGCGATTTATTATTCTGTCATAAGGAGAAAATTTTATGCAACATTGGAAAGCTTACAAAATAATCGCAGCATTTTTGCTGGTTTGTTTTTTGACGCTCAGCGTTATTCCTGAAACACAGGCAAATCCGGTCCAACGAAATCGTGAAGCCGGGAAGAAAAAAGCGGCGAAGCGGATTGGCATCGGTGGCGCGATTGGTGCCGGTGTCGGCGGGTTAATTGGTGGTCGTAAAGGCGCATTGATTGGGGCGGGAGTTGGCGCAGGCGGAGGCGCGGTCTATCACGTTCGCAAAAAACGTCAGCATAAAAAACGTCACCGTTATTAAAATAATGAGGAACACAGCATGCATCTGAAAACGCGGAGGAGCTTCCTGCAAGCTGCTGCTCTGACGAGTGCTGGATTGAGTGTCAGTGGTTTTCATATCATCAAAGGTAAAACGAAAGCCACTGACATTCGCATTGAAGAAATTTCTTACCAATTTGAAGAATTCAAATATCGTGCGCCCTATAAATTTGGCGGCGTTCCGGTGGATCGCGCTACGATTATTAACGTGAATTGCACGGTTCGCACGGGCAGTGGCAAAGTCGCCAAAGGCTTTGGTTCGATGCCGCTTGGCAATGTGTGGGCGTTTCCGTCACGCACAATGCCGTATGAAAAAACGCTCGGTGCGATGAAAGCCTTGGCCGCACGCATTAATAAAATTACTGCCAGCTATCAGGAATTCGGACATCCGATTGATCTCAACACCGCGCTCGAACCCGCGTATTTACAGGCCGCAATTGAAGTCAGCAAAGAATTGGAGCTTGACGCGCCGATCCCGAAATTGTGTGTCTTAGTGACCGCAAGCGCGTTTGATGCGGCCCTTCACGATGCGTTTGGCAAGGTTCATCAGCGCAATGTCTATCAAACTTACGGCGCAGACTTGCTGGCAAAAGATTTGTCGCATTATCTCACGCCGGATTTCAAAGGCGAGTACCTCAATCGTTATGTGATGACAACGCCACGACCGCGCGTGTTTATGTATCATTCGGTTGGCGGTGCGGATGCTGTATTGGAAAGCGAACTCACAAATCGTTTGACTGACGGATTGCCGAACACCCTGGTGGAATGGATCAGGTACAACAACCTCACGCACATCAAAATAAAGTTGCAGGGCGACGATTTGAAATGGGACATCGAACGCACGGTCAACATTGATCGTGTGGCGAATGAAACGCGTCCCAATATTGACTGGAAATTTTGTGTGGATTTCAATGAACGCTGCCCGAATATTGATTACCTGCTCGAATATTTGCAAACAGTAAAAGAGCGGACGCCCAACGGCTTCAATCGGATTCAGTACATCGAACAACCCACCGCCCGCGATTTAAAATCCAATCGCCAAAACGTCATGCACGAAGCAAATAAATTGCGCCCCGTAGTCATTGATGAATCGCTCGTAGATTTGGAATCCTTGTTATTAGCGCGTGAAATGGGTTACACCGGCATTGCGCTGAAAGCCTGCAAAGGCCAATCGCAGGCGATGCTGATGGCGGCGGCGGGACAGAAATACAAAATGTTTTTGTGTGTCCAGGATTTGACCTGTCCTGGCGCTTCGTTAATTCATTCCGTCAGCATCGCCGCGCACGTGCCTGGCGTTTCCGGCGTCGAGCATAATTCACGGCAATATATGCCAGCGGCAAACAAACCGTGGGAGCCGAAGTTTTCTGGCATCTTCAAAGTGACAGATGGATCGTTTGATACGCGCAAGTTGAATGGCTTGGGAATTGGTGTTGTGTAATCGTTAACGCGAAGCACACGATTTTACGTTTCCACCCAGCTTTAGCCCATCAACTGGCTATGCTAAACTGCGCGTTCCGTGCATTACCCACAGACAACAAAACGGTAGCGCAACCTATCAGGTTGCGTCGTTGTCATTAAATAATTTGCCTGTGAACCAGCGCAACCTGTCACAGGTTGCGCTACCCTGATTGAACCGTATGCCCATTGCCCCAAACACTACCTTTGATCATTACGAAATCCTCGCGCCGCTTGGCAAAGGCGGGATGGGCGAAGTCTTTCGCGCGAAAGACACACGACTCGACCGTGAAGTCGCCATTAAAGTTCTGCCCGCCGAATTCGCCCTTGACGCGGATCGGTTGCGCCGCTTTGAGCAGGAAGCGCGGGCGACTTCGGCGCTGAACCATCCCAATATTCTGACGGTCTACGACTTCGGCACACACGAAGGCAATCCGTATCTGGTGATGGAATTGCTGGAAGGCGAAGAACTGCGTGCGCAGTTGGAGGAAAGTGCGTTGCCGATGCGCAAAGCCGTTGAGTATGCCCAGCAAATTGCGGCGGGTCTGGCGGCAGCACATGAAAAAGGTGTCGTGCATCGAGATTTGAAACCGGAGAATTTATTTGTCACGAAAGACGGACGCATGAAGATTTTAGATTTTGGTTTAGCGAAGCTGACGGAGCGACGGGGCGAAAAG
>JAYSTY010000193.1:0-46381 GCA_043719385.1 Blastocatellia bacterium
AATTGCATAAATTTCCGCCGCCGTAGCCGCTCCCGAATCAATCAAACTGACGCCTGCTCCAATTGTTTCAGCAATGACAGGTTTTAGCAAAGGGTAATGTGTGCAACCCAGCACCAGCGTGTCAATTTGTTTTTCGCGCAACGGTGCAAGGTATTTTTCCGCTACAGATTTTGTGATGAATGAATCCGTTTCGCCCTCTTCAACCAGCGGCACAAATAACGGGCAAGC
This sequence comes from Blastocatellia bacterium, assembly GCA_043719385.1. Classification (GTDB taxonomy): domain Bacteria; phylum Acidobacteriota; class Blastocatellia; order RBC074; family RBC074; genus JAFDVL01. The sequence goes on from JAYSTY010000193.1 coordinate 229, forward strand.
CTGCGAAAATATTTCTACCGGATGGTCGCCGCAGGCTTCCCGCAAACCTTGTGCATAAGCATCACTGCTAATCGTCGCCTCAGTTGCAATGACCCCGATGCGATGCGTTTTAGTAGTTTTTGCAGCGGCCCTGACACCCGGCCCAATCACACTTAAAAATTGTATCTCGAATTCACGGCGCAATCTTTCCCGCGCCAAAGCCGAAGCCGTGTTGCAGGCAATAATAATCAGCTTCACGCTTTTACCGAGCAGAAAAGCCGCGTCTTCGACCGCGTATTTTTCCACCGTAGCGCGTGATTTTGTGCCGTAAGGCACACGCGCCGTGTCGCCCAGATAAATAATATTTTCGTGCGGCAGGCATTCCCGAACAGCGCGTAAAACCGTGAGTCCACCCACACCGGAATCGAAAATGCCAATTGGAAGAGAGTTCATGAAAAATAGAAATCAAAAGGCAAATATCAAAAGTAAAAAGGCAAAAGGTCGGCACTTATTCATAATTTGAAAAACTACTTTCCAAATTTATTTTTGCCTTTTGATATTTGCCTTTTGCCTTTTAATTTTATTAAGGATGGTGGAGGTGGTCGGAATCGAACCGACGTCTGGCAGCCATTCACGAAGGCATCTACATACTTAGCCATTTCGCTTAAATTTCATCCACGCGCGGCAGCAGAAACGGCGAAGAACCGTGCGTGAACTATGTCAGAAAATCTTACTCGCTAATTCTGACCTGCATTAGAGAGCCAGTCTATAAAAGTGACGCTCGGATTCGCGCTTATAGACAAAGCGCGAGCGAACGGACAGTGAACTAGAGTTAACTAGGCTGCCATCGCGAGTTCTGTATTCGCAATTATGTTTTGCTTGCAGAGTACGGGTTACAAGCATCCCGGTATGCATCCGTCGCTGCAGATCTCCCATCGAAACCTGTGCACCCCCACACTTCAAAGAACATTATTGCTTTTGGTGAACGCGACCAATTAGAGTCTATGGTTCGTATGCACGCATGTCAAGTTACACAATAACCAATGAAAATGAGGCTGAGAAATATTTCTCAGCCTCATAGATTTTTACTGTCTTATGATCGCTCGCTTAGAAATTTAGTTTCAAAGCAAGCTGTACTACGCGTGGCCCAAAATTCAAGCCTGTAATACGACCAAACTGTGAGCTACTAACGTTGTAATCACCCACAAAGAAAAGCGGATGATTCAGAAAGTTAAAGAAATCTGCACGAAATTCCAGATTTCTTTCACCTTCACCATTTAACCGGACTCGTTTTATAGCGCCGAAATCCCACGAAGTTTGCGATGGACCATCAAACTGCAAGCGCTGCAAGTTACCAATAGTTCCAGCCGAAGGATGGAAAAAGACTTGCCCACTGAACCCTGCCGTGTTGCCCACATTATCAGGGCCAACTGCAAATCCGGTGTTGGGATCCGTTACTTTGGGATCAATATAATAGACCTTCCCATCTGCTTGCTTGCGAATGCCAAATAAATCCTTGATCTGATCGCGATTCAGGCTGGATACAGCCGGGTTGCTGCCTGTATTACTAAAGGTTCCGCGACCAGAAAGAATCGAAATCGGCGCGCCGCTTTGATAGTGGAAGATTGAGCTAACTTGCCATCCGCCAATGATCCGATCAACGACACCATTGGTATTGCTCAGGAACTTCTTCCCGTGGCCAAACGGAAGTTCAAAAATGAGACTTCCATTGATGATATGAGTAACGTCAAAATCCGCTCGAACTTTGTCAATTCCCGGTTGAGCATTATCAACATACGGCTCAAAACGAGATTGTGACGTGCCTGGTGAATTCGTCAGAACTTTACTAAAAGTATAGTTCATCTGACCAAAAACGCCATTTTTGAAGCGGCGGCGAACTTCCATCTGAAGCGCGTGATAATCTGTCGTTCCGCCATTCAAAATCAGCCCCGCACCGAAAATTCCTGGATTTGGCAAGAATCCAGCATCCAGAGCAGCCGTTCTACTGGCTGTCGAAGTGATGTAAGCACTCGCCAAGCTGGCAGGTTGTCCTGTTTGAAGTGCAGTTCTGACACTTGCCTGTGTTAAGAGACCAGCTCCATAATTCGGCAATACTGTAAGTTGCTGGCTACCAGTCAAGCTGGCATTATAAGCAGGATTGAAAACACCACAAGTTGCGGTTGTACAACCTGCGGTTGTAGTTGGAGTATTGAGCGCAATAAAGCCATTGCTGCGCGCCCGCTGAAAGTCTTGCAGGAAAGAATTATTGAACCCAATTTGATTCAATTCAATACCACGCCAGACATCTCGTCCCATTGTTGCCACATAACGAGCTTCAACTGCAATATCCCAACCAATTTCTCGCTCAATGCCAAAGCTGATTTGGTGAACGTATGGTTGCTTGATATTAGGATCAATTGTCTGTGCTGCAGAGGTCAAACTAAGTGCGAGTTGATCTGCATAGGTACGCGGCACTAGGAATGTCGGCGCAGTAACCACCGGCACTCCCGCATTGACTGTGTTATATAAATTGAGACGGCTCAGTGTTGAAGCTAACCCGCTATTGGTAGTTGAAGCCGTTCGTCCGACCGTTACAGTTTCCTCATTGACAAACGCCTTTGTATATCCGGCACGAACCGAAGTCTTACCATTTTTAAATGGATCCCAAGCGAGTCCAATCGAAGGTCCAAAATTATTCAGGTCTTTGTTGTAAAAACCACCTTTCACAAAATCAAGTGTTCCTGTCTTACTAAGCAGTGTGGTTCTGGCATTTCCGCTAATGACTGGCAGCAATTGCAAATCACTTTGTTCCTTGAGGGGGCTGAAATATTCCCACTTCAATCCTAAGCGCAAAGTAAGGTTAGGCTTAATACGCCAGTTATCCTGAAAATAAGTAGACCAATTATCTAACAGGAATTTACGGTCATTGGGAATTCCAGATACATAGCCAGAGGTCTTATCTTTAACCTGAAAAGTCTGACTTACTGATGAAATAACACCACCAAGAAAAGCTCTCAGCGTATTTGCATTGGCTAAGTCAGTAGCACTGATTGAGCTTCCAGGAAAATTGGCGGCAGTCAATTGAACAGTGGTTGGAGCCGCTGTACTAAACCCGAAATTTACAGTTGGGAACCGACCTGCAAAGTTATAAGGACGCACTGTGATTTTCTGTAGACTCCCACCAAACTGAAGGGAATGATTACCCGCAATAAAGGAAGCATTATCAATGTATTGGTAAGTATTTGTATCACGTCCCTGTGGTTGGAAGTTCGCTTCACGCAGGGTCAGAAAAGGAATGGCCCAGATAGCCCCGCTGAAATTTTCGCTGGAACTAAACGAAACAGGAGCGATGTTAGCCCCCACTCGCAATTCATTATTAAACCTTGCCGTTGGCGACCAACGCCAAGCACCAACGATCAGTTTCACATTCGATTCGGTAAAGACCTTTGGACGTAAATTGATGGTGTCTAAATCGGGACGATCATCACGATCTTTAAATTTGGTATGAATGAACTCAAAGCGGTTTTTGTCATTTGCCTGATAATCAAAGCGCATCCCATATTGATTACGATCTGTGGCTCGGCTCTGATTGAAACGATAACCCGCCGTGTTCAAAAGGCGCGTCGCCGTCGAATTCCCAACATCATAATTATTAGCAATTGCTGCCGAAGGCATTACATCTAAAAGCAAACTTTTTACTTTGGGATCAAGTGTGATACCCGGCAAAACGGAAAGAATGTTAATCGCCTGAATACTGCTATCACTGGGGCGCACATATCTGAAAACACCGGTCAGGAAATCGTTATTTACTGGAATAGTATTATTTTGGGTCCCTTGTTGCCGCTGGCGAAATCCTTCATAGGTAAAGAAGAAGAAAAGTTTATCTTTGCCGCTAATGAGAGGGCTGCCACCAGTTCCAAACCGAGGAAGATAAACCGGGCCACTGATATTGCCACCAAACTGATTGCGATTCAGGAAGGAACGAGGAATTGTTTTACCTGTCGTTGCGCTGACCGTGGCATTATTGAACCAGCTATTCGCCCCAAAAGCAGAATTTCGGTTGAACTCGTAAAGGCTGCCATGGAATTTATTCGTGCCAGCAGGCGTGACTAATTTGACCTGCGAAGCACCTCCGGCTGCATCGGCACCTTGCGTATTTGTTGTGATAGTGAATTCGCCTATACCGTCAGAAGTCGGGCGATTAGGGACAAAGTCCAGCGAGTTTGTACGGATAAAATTGTCCTGAATGTTGATGCCATCCTGTGTCAATTGTGTCCAACTTGGACGCCCGCCGTTGATTGTCGTATTTGTGCGTGTGGGCAAGCCAACCACACCCGCCTGTAAGCGAATTAACTCAATCGGGTTACGACCGTTAAGAGGGAGGTCAACAATCTGACGGCGAATAACTGTAGTACTCAACTCCGGCGATGAAGTATTGACCAAATCTGTGCCAGCCGCTACTTGTACCGTTTCATTCGCTCCACCAACTTCCAGTGTTACAGATAAGGAATAATCTCTTGAGGCTTCAACTGTAACCTCAGTAAAGACTCCGATCTTAAACCCTGCGCCTTCAATCTTCACCGTATACGAAGCAGGAGTTAGCTGCGGAACAATAAATATTCCTTCACTATTTGTAACAACATTTTGGATTACCTGCCCGGTACCCTGGTTAGTAATCGTCGTTTTGGCATTAGGAACGACAGCACCTGTTTGATCCCGTACCGTACCAATAATACGACCTAGGGTGGATTGACCAAAGGTAGTCAGGGAAAAAACCATCAGTGCAATGAATACTATTGCAACTTTTCTCATAGGGGAAACTCCTTAATTTATTCAGTCTTAATTTGCTTCTGCGTTTTCCATCAGTCAGGTTGCTAAAACGCATCCGCAGTTAAAATTGCAGCTTATGGTAAGTCGAAAATTCACTTTCTCGAATAAGCTTGTGAGAACTGAATTAGTTAGGCAATGGCTATGCCATTTCGGTTGCAAAGCAAATGCTTTGAGGATGTTACACTTAGCAGAAATCTGTTCAACCATTCGGCAAAACGATTTCCATTATTCTGAATTTTATTCAGAATTTTGTAGAAAAATCAGATCCTCTCTTCTGATTATCAACTGAAATTATTTCGGCTGAAAATAATTCTCGGAAGCTGTTTGAAAACTCCAACATTCTTTGCGCTGAAGGCGCAGTCAGATGGTAGCCAGTGGCAAGACCGTTGCAAACGGTCGCCGCCGCTGGAAGTGTACACGCATCATCTGCGTCCTGAAGGGACGCGCAGATTCTCGGCAGCCCTTCAGGACGCCGGAATTTAACGTTTCGCCTACTAGACGTAATACGTCTGGCTACCATCTTTCTGCCGCTCTGCGGCAAACAGGAGTTTTCAAACAACTTTTCAGGAACTCTCAATTTCCAATTATCACTCAGCCTGAATCACTCCTAATTGCAAGCAATTCATCCGCTCAGGCAATTGGCGCTGCGCCGAAAACGAAAAGATGTTTGACGTTGCCTGGGAACTAGCTTAGAATTTTCTCCACTTGAATCCCTACCAACTCGGTTAGCCCTGTGATTGAGGCTAAGGCCTGTGGAAGGTCGTAAAGCCGATGCTAACAAATAGCTGGCAGTTTTTTGAGGCTAATGTGAGCGATAAACTTTCGCGGGGGGATGCCCCCTGAAAAGCCGAGGAGATGTTTTATTATGTCAATTAACTTTAATCACTCAACGTTGCGACGTGTTTCGCAACTTTTGATGCTGGTCTTGTTCGCTTCGTCTTTCTCTGTCTTCGCACAGGACAAAGACCCCAAAAAGCAAAAGGAACAGGATAAGCGCCGAAAAGAGCAGGAAAAAGCCGGCAGAAAAGAAACACTGAGTAGTGTCTACAAAAAATGGATGAATGAAGATGTGCTGTACATCATTACGGATGAAGAGCGCAGCACCTTTAAGTCCCTGAAAACGGATGATGAGCGCGAACAATTCATTGAGCAATTCTGGCTCCGTCGTGATCCCGATCCCGACACCGACATCAACGAATACCGCGAGGATTATTACCAGCGCATTGCCTACGCGAATGAAAATTTCGCCAGTGGTATTCCCGGCTGGAAAACTGATCGTGGTCGCATTTACATCATGTTCGGCAAGCCGGATGAAAAAGAAACGCACCCTTCCGGCGGCAGCTACAATCGTCCCACCTGGGAAGGCGGCGGCACAACTTCAACGTTCCCCTTTGAAAACTGGTGGTATCGCTACATCGAAGGCGTTGGCTCTGACATCGAAATCGAATTCGTAGACCCCACGGGTTCAGGCGAATATCGCATCGCCCGCAGTCCCAACGAAAAAGATGCGTTGTTATATGTTCCCAATGCCGGACTGACAATGTCCGAAGAGTTGGGATTAAGCTCGAAAGCTGATCGCATCGCGGGTTACAGCAGCAATAATCAGGGTGGTAGTGGGCAGCTTTTCGGGCAACGCGCCAAGGATCAACCATTTGAGCGCCTGGCACAATACACCGCCCTGCAACGCGCTCCGAAGGTTAAATTTAAAGACCTGGAAGCGTATGCGGGTGAATCCGACAGTCCGAAAATTAACGTGGATGTCCTTTCAACGGGAATGGCAATTAACTTTGCGCGGGTGACGGATTCGGCGGTAATGACTTCGTTCACGTTGCAGTTGGATAACTCCGATCTGGTTTACAAATCCAGAGGAGGAATTCAGGAAGCCGCCGCCAACGTTCACGCCCGCATCGTCAATGTTTCCGGGCGTCGCGTAGGATTATTTGAAGATGTGGTGACTTCCAGTTACCTGCCCGAACAGCTTGAAGTCGGCCAAAAAGCCAAATCGGTTTATCAGAAAGATTTGATGTTGCCGCCGGGAACTTACAAAGTTGATCTGGTGGTGCGCGATGTCAACAGTGGTCGCACAGACATCAAACATCAGGGCTTTGTCGTACCGAAATATGACGAAGGAAATTTGTCGTCTTCAACGCTGGTGCTGGCCTCAAGAATTGAGCCGCTCAATGGTCGTCTGGCAACGGGGCCGTTTGTGCGTGGTCAATTCAAAGTCATCCCGAACGCCACGGCTGAATACAAGCAGGATCAAACGCTCGGCGTTTATATGCAGGTTTACAATGTGGCGATTGATCAGGCGACATTGCGTCCCAGCGTAGACATTGAGTACATCATCACGCAATCAGGCAAGGACAAAGAACTCGTCAAGATTAAAGAAGACGGCAAATCTGGTTTGAGTACGCTTAACAGCCAGCAAATCACGCTGGCGCGGTTGATGCCGCTGAAGCAATTACAACCGGGTACTTATGACATTGCCGTGAAAGTCACTGACAACGTGACAGGCAAAACTTTCACCCGTAAAGAAGCTTTCACGATTCTCAAAATCAGCTAATTATAAAGCGGCCCAGGCTTCAGTTTTGCTGTCAATGTAAACCGAAGCCTGGGCCACTTAAGTTAACTTTCCAAACTCGCCCCACCTGATAAAAACTTTCTTTCCCTTGCCGAAAGTGCGCTCAGGAATGACCCACGAGAAATATTTATGATTGTGCTTACTCTAGCGCCCACCGGAATTGCTGGAAAAAGCTTGCTGAGCCTGGGGCTGATGGCTGTCATGTTCCTTCAATCAATTTCAGGTCAGAGCGTGCGTCCGCGCCAGGCAGCCTCCGACAAACGAATTGATTCCGATCTCAAGCTTTTACTCAACGATTATTATGCAGGCAAACCTGTCCGCGCAAAAATTGTCATTCCGGCCAATGAACGCGGCGTTGAAATTTTAGATGGACAACTTAAAGCACAACCGCTCGCCGATTTGCAATCCGCCGTGCAGCCAGGCGAATTGGTTCTCATCAAAGAACTTCGTTTTAAAAACAAAGTCATTGAAGTTTATTTTAATAGCGAACATTTGAATGAAGTGGCGGAAACCGCCGCCCCGCTGCCTGACCTTAAACCTGTGGGAAGTTTTGGCGCAGAAGCCAATGCCCGTCCCTCGACAGCAAGTTTGCAAATGGTCGCCAGCAAAAATCCCAAAGTATCCAAACCCTTACCTGATCCGCGCATTATGCTGCGCTTTTCCAGAGAAATCGGGACGCAGGACCTGAATTTGCAAAGCATCAATCGTCTGCTTTCACCAGCGGTTGACATCAGTTCGCTGACACCAAAAACTGAGCCTGCAATGAATGTAGCAGGCGCAGCCAAACCAGTGGAACGCCCTGATGCCAACACACTGGCCCAACAGGAAGCCCTCGCCAAAGGGATTACGATTCCACCCATCACCGGAGATTTGATCGGTGTGCGTTCAGGCATAGGTGAAATAACGATTGAATGCCAAATTACCGGGGCGCGACTTTACCTTGACGGTGCATACAGTGGCACAGCGCCGCGCACAGTCCAGATGTTAATGGGTGAACATACGGTGCTGGTTGTGGCACCTAATTATTCCGCCTTCGAGCAAAAGTTTTTTCTCCCTTCCGGCAAAGCTGCCGTGATCAAAGCTGAGTTGAATCCTGCCAAAAAATAAGTGAAAAAAGTAGCACAAACTTTCCAGTTTGTGTTGCGTTCTGAACCACAGTCTCAGGAGAAAATTTGCGCTTTTCTTTGAGAGTATTTCTTCCTGACACTGCGCAAACGGGAAAGTTTACGCTACGATTCGCCGGTTATGAAAATTTCCCGGACACAATGGAACACGCTGTTTGCTGCGCAGGCTGGGTGGATGCTGGATGCGATGGATGCCATGTTGTATTCGTTTGCGCTCACCACGCTGATGCGCGAATTTGGCCTGAGCATCACACAAGCCGGCAGCGTCGCCTCCGCTACTTTATTCACTGCTGCGATTGGCGGCATCGGATTTGGTATTCTGGCGGATCGCCTCGGACGCAAGACTTCCCTGTCGCTCACCCTGCTCATTTATTCGCTTGCCAGCGCAGGCACGGCAACCGTCGGATTGATTCCAATTTCTCCGCTGGCGCAATTAATTTTCTGGCGCGGTTTACTGGGTTTTGGAATGGGTGGCGAATGGGCTTGCGGTGCGGCGCTGGTGGCTGAAACGTGGCCTGCTGAAGTGCGCGGGAGAGCGATTGCGGTGATGCAATCAGGTTGGGCCATTGGCTATATTTTAGCGGCTCTGCTGGCGGCGGCATTGCTCCCAAACTGGCGTTTGTTATTTCTCGTTGGACTCTTCCCTGCTCTGCTAACTTTGTGGGTGCGCAAACATGTGCCGGAAACGCTGGGTGAGGCGCAACGGCAAAATCCAGCTTCACCGCTGGAAGTGTTCAGCCCCAAATATCGTAAATTCACTTTACGCGCCGGGGCTGTTGCGATTTGTGTCTTGATCGCTTATTGGGGCGTCTTCACCTGGCTGCCAGGCTTTCTGGCTTCGCCGCTGGAAAAGGGCGGCGCGGGAATGAGCATCGTGAAAAGCACGTGGTGGATTATCCCAGTGCAAATCGGCGCGTTTGCCGGGTACTTAAGTTTTGGCGTTATCGCCGACTGGCTGGGGCGCAAACCGGCGTTTATTTTGTATTTACTGATCACGGCTATTGTCACTCCGATTTACGGATTGAATGCCACGAATCAAACGATGCTGATGACGCTGGGACCAGTGCTGGGATTTTTCGGCTCAGGCTATTTTGGCATTTTCGGCGCGATGGTTTCCGAATTGTTTCCGCAACGAATTCGTGCCACAGCACTCGGAGTCATTTACAACATTGGTCGCGCCATGAGTGCAACCGCGCCCTGGCTGGTCGGAGCAATCGCTCAGCGCAGCGGTGTTGGCAGTGCGCTGGGGGTCACCTCACTGTTCTTAATTGCAGGGGCTTTGCTGATGTTGACGTTGCCGGAAACGCGCGGAAAAGAACTCGAAGATTGAGCCGGCATCGCAATCACTTATCTTCAGCGTTATAATCCTCGCCGTCGCACAACCAGCCGCGAAGTCAGCACCCAACAGGTCAGAATTTTGCGGTTCATTATTCAACCACAGAAAAGGAAAATTTATGTCAGCACCTGCATCGCATCTTGATCCATTTATCGCCAACTGGGCACGCGTCCACAAACAAAGCGCACGTCTCATGAAATCCGCTCCCGATGATAAATATGATTGGAAGCCCTGTGACAGCGCAATGCCGCTCGGCGAATTGATGAACCATCTGTATATCGCGGAATGGCTCTTTGCCGAATCCGCTATGACTGGTGGTTTTGCCAAAGAAAATCTCCCTGCCGCTATCAATAATACCGAAGAGCTGGTCGCCGCATTTAATAAATCGCACGAAGAAGGTGTGGCCAGAGTTGCGGCTCTGACTCCCGAACAAATGAGCGAGATGGTCGCGCCGTTCGGGCCGGAAAAAGCGATGCCACGCGCCGCTCTTTTGAGTGTCATGCTCGAACACGAAATTCATCATCGTGGTCAGCTTTACACTTATTTGCGCATTCTGGGCTGTGAATGTCCGCCACTGTTTGGGTAAACCAAACATAAATGTCCGACAAGGCTGCCAGCTTGTCGGCAGATTGACGGCAGCCCAATTTTCATCGCAAGCTGCTTCTGCGCCAGGTGTCCGACAAGCTGGCAGCCTTGTCGGACGTTACTCTTTCATCAACGATGACAAAAAGCATCAGTGCTAACGCAAATCCGTTGCGCCCGAAAGACGATCCCAGCTTTCGTGAGCGAGCTTACGAATTAGTTCTGCGCATTCCGCCTGGATGCGTGATGAGTTATGGTCTGGTCGCCAAGGTTTTAGGCGTCGGATATGATGCGCGTGCGATTGGCAACATTATGTATGCGACGCCTGATGATGGTCGCAGTATCCCGTGGCATCGCGTTATTAATTCACAGGGTGGATGCTCAACCGCCGGAGTGACAACACCGCCGGATTTGCAGCAACGGTTGCTGGAAACTGAAGGAATTATTTTCAACGACAAAGGGCGTTGCGCGCTTGAAAAATATCTCTGGACACCGCCTGAATACGCAGCAGAACAAAAAGACAAAGGTAATCAGGCAAGCCTTTTCGCTTAACTTTTATGATTCTTCCACTTGATTCTGATTATATTTACGAAGCAGTTGAACGCGCCCTGCTCGAAGACCTCGGACGCGGCGACCTCACTTCGCGGGCAACGATTCGGATGACGGCGCGTGGCACGGGCAGCTTTTTAGCCAAACAGGATTTGGTTCTCGCCGGGATCGAAATCGCTGATGCTGTGTTTACCTGGTTCGAGGTAGAAATGCAAATTCAGTCTACCGCCAACGACGGTGAAGAAATTCCGGCGGGCAAAGTTTTTGCGCGTGCCAGTGGCGATGCACAAGTGTTGCTCGCGGCAGAACGCACCGCCCTAAACTTCCTGCAACATCTTTCCGGCATCGCCACCAAAACCAAAACCTTCGTTGACGCGATCAAAGGCACGGACGCCTATATTGTAGACACTCGCAAAACTACGCCGGGTTTACGAATGCTCGAAAAATATGCGGTAACCTGTGGCGGTGGGCGCAATCATCGCCTGGGTTTGGACGACGGAATTCTCATCAAAGATAATCACATCGCGCTCGCTGGCAGCATTGAAGAAGCCGTGCGACGCGTCCGTGAAGTCGCCGGACATTTGCACAAAATCGAAGTCGAGACAGCCAATGCGGCGCAGGTCGAACAGGCGCTCAAGGCCGGAGCCGACATTATTATGCTCGACAATATGACGCCCGATCAGGTGCAGGCCTGCGTGAGTCTGGTGAAATCCTCAGCGCCCGCAGAGCATCGCGCCCTGACTGAGGCATCGGGCGGCATCACCCTGGAAAATGTCCGCGCTTATGCCGAAGCCGGAGTTGATTTAATTTCAATTGGCGCGATTACACATTCTGCGCCAGCGGTTGATATTAGTTTCAAGATCAAAATTAATTAGTCAGGATTCAGGATTTGGGATTCAGGATTTAGCGTTTGTTTTCACATCTCTGGCTATAACCCTAAATCCTGAATCCTAAATCCTAAATCCTAAATGTTTCTTCTCCCGCCTTTCACGATTCACCATTTCGCCTCGCTCGGTTCGACCAGCGATTATTTGAAAACGATGCTCGACGCGCCGGAATTTACCTGCGTCACAGCGGATGAACAAACCGCCGGACGCGGCAGGCGTGATCGTGCGTGGCATTCGGTGGCAGGCGAAGGGCTGTATTTATCGGTGCTGTTGCGGCCTGAAATTGCCGCCGAAAAAATTCCTTTGCTAAGTTTGATGACCGCCATCGCCGTCGCCGAAACTATCATTCAGCTTGCTGCTTTATCCGTTGACATCAAATGGCCGAATGACGTTTTGGTCAATGATCATAAGGTCGGCGGAATTTTGATCGAAAGTACCAGCACCCACCACGAACCTCCGCGCGTTATTATTGGCATTGGCGTTAACCTCAATCACCAGACCTTTCCCGCAGAGCTTGCCGAAACTGCAACCTCGCTGAAAATTGCGACAGGAGAAAATTTTGCAGTGACAATTTTCCGGGATTGCCTACTTGATCGCATAGCGTTCTGGTATGAAGAATTGCGTGCCCAACGGGAACATAAAATTCTGAGCCGCTGGCAGGAACTTTCGACTTACGCCTTCGGTAAACAGGTAATTATGATTTTCGATCATGAAGAGATTTCCGGCGAAACAGCAGGGCTGAATAAAAGCGGAGCCTTAATGCTAAAAACTGCTGCGGGCAAAATAATTACAATCCTCGCCGGAGAAATAAAACATCTTCGCCAAGCCAGCTAATCCATTCTCAACTTTTCTGCGTCATGCTTTGCTTTTTTTCTCTACTCACTAAAGAAAGCGATACTGTTTTTCGCTTATGTAAGTGAGGGCTTATTCTTCCGCCTTAATTGACGCAGGGTGTAGAATATTGAGCCAGTGAGTTTCGCCCTAAAACTCCTACCTCTACTTCTAAGGGCAAATTTATGAAACACTATTTTCCACGCGCAACATATTTCTTAATCGCCTTACTTCTGCTGCTGAGCTTCAGCCAAAATGCCCTCGCGCAAAAGCAGGAACGCGCTTTGACTGTGGTGCAAACCAACGGCGAAACTTTGGACGGTAAAGGCAGGCTTTGGGCCGTGGTCATCGGGGTTTCAAGTTATCGCAATTTGAATGCGGAGCAACAGCTTCAATACGCCCATAAGGATGCACAAGATGTTGCTGCCTTTTTGCGCAGCCCGAATGGTGGAGGGTTTCCCGCCAGCCAGATCACCCTTTTGCTCAATCAGGACGCGACGATTTCTGCCATGCGAAGTGCGCTTGGCACAGCTTTGCCACGTTCTGTCGAGCCGGATGATGTCGTCGTGATTTTCTTTGCGGGACATGGCGTAGTCGAAGGCGAACGCGACGGTTATTTGCTGGCCTACGATTCTGATCCGCAAAATCTTTACGCGACCGCGCTCCCGCTTGCCGAACTTGATCGTATCGTCAACGAACGAATTAAGGCGCGTTCCGTGATTCTCATTGCTGATGCCTGCCATGCCGGAAAACTTGGCTGGACTTCGCGCGGTGCCGAATCACAAATGATGGTCAATCGCTATCTGGATGAAGTTGGCAAAAGCGGCAAAGGTGTTTTGCGCATTCTCGGTTCACGCGCCGATGAGCGCAGTTATGAAAGTGACAAGTGGGGCGGTGGGCACGGCGTGTTCACTAATTTTTTGCTCAAAGGATTAAAAGGCGAAGCGGACAAAGATAAAGACGGAGTCGTACGGGCGGCGGAGATTCTGGAATATTTATCCGAAACTGTTCCGAAGGAAACCAAAGCCTTGCAACATCCACGCGCCGCCGGCAGTATTGACCCGCGTTTGCCTTTGGCCGTCCTGAGCAAAGCCGCGCTCCCATTAACTTCTAAACCTGAGCCAGAAAAACCAACCACTGCAACTGTGTCCATCGAAGTGCGCGGCTTACCGGGCAGCGACGTTTATTTGAATAATTCCTTTCGTGGCAAAATTCGTCCGAACGGCGCGTTGCTGATCGAACAACTGAAACCTGGGCAGCATGAATTTTCTATTGATTCACCAGGCACAGCAACAGTTACGCAAACACTTTTACTGGCCGCCGAAAGAACTATCATTAATGTAAAACTTGCTCATCCGGCGACCGCCTCAACCGCGCCAACTTCGCCCCTTGTGGCACAAATCAAACAGTCACTGGCGCAAAAACAAATTGGTCAGGCCTGGCAGCAATATCAACAATTAATCCAGACCGCGCCGCAGGACCCCAATCGTAAAAGCCTGGAAATCACGTTGAGCAGCTTGCTGGAAAATATCGGACAACATTCCATCAGCAATTATGTGCAGGCCTCAATCAACAGTGTCAGCAGGCATTTATTTCGGCAGGGTGCAGAAGCTTTTCGTTTATTGAAATCACTCAATTCAACCGATACCCAAATCGAAGCGAAATATTTATTTTGCGAAGGCCGTGCCCTGATCGAAGAAAATCGTGCCCCGGATGCAATCAATATTTTGCAGCAGGCATTGAAGCTTGATTCACATGCCGCTTATTCGTGGAATGCACTTGGCTATGCGTACGAAAAACGCAATGACAACGACAAAGCTTTTAAGGCTTACCAAAAGGCCGCAGAGCTTGCTCCGGCATGGGCCGCTCCGATTTTTCATGTCGGCTATCATTACTATCAGCAAAATAAATATGACCAGGCCGAACGCGCTTTTTCGCAAGCGGTGCAATGCGATCCAACCATTCTCGAATCACGCCTGATGCTGGTTCGTGCTGCACGCCTTACGCGTCAATTCGACAAAGCTGAAGCCGAAGCGAAAACTTTGCTGCAAAAATTCCCAGCGCAGGCGAATCCTTATCAGGCGGAAACCTGGTTGGAACTCGCCCAAATTTACGAAACCAGCGGACGATATATGCTGGCCGCCGAAGCGTTCGAGACGATTTTACGCCTTGCACCCAACCGCAATGACCGCGACCGAATTTCAGCTCACGTCAAAGATTTGCGGAAGATGATTAAATAAAACTTGTGCAATTTATTTGGGGTGTTTGCTGGCATTTAACTTCAATTCGCACACGCTTGTCGCAAAATTCCAGACAATCCCAGCCAATACGTTTGTGACATCTTCCCTTTACCTGGTAAGATACGGAATTACTAATTCACAACTTCACGGCTTTCCCAAAAAACTTATGCTCCTGGTTATTGACGTAGGCAACACAAATACAGTCGCGGGTGTTTACGAAGGCGAAAAACTCATCACCAATTGGCGGCTTTCAACCGAACGTAATCGCACGATTGATGAATACGGCATTCTCTTTCGTAATCTTTTTACGCTGGCTAAAATGGACGCTGAAAAAATTGGCGGCATCGCTATTTCTTCCGTCGTGCCACCGCTTAATTTTACGCTCACCAAAATGTCCGAAATTTATTTCGGACTCACACCATATTTCATAGATCATCAGAGCAATACCGGAATGCCGATTCGTTATTCTCCTGAAACCGATGTCGGCGCAGATCGCATCGTCAACAGCGTCGCGGCAATTGCCCGTTACGGTACGCCCTGCATCATCGTTGATTTCGGGACAGCCACGACATTCGATGCCGTGAGTAAAAACGGCGAATACCTCGGCGGAGTGATTACTCCTGGCTTGAGCATTTCCGCCGAAGCACTTTTCCAACGCGCCGCACGCTTGTCACGCGTCGAAATCAAACGACCTGATGAAGTCATTGGACAAACCACAATCAGCAGCGTGCAATCCGGTTTGTATTACGGCTACATTGGTTTAGTAGATGGAATTTTGCGCCGCATGATTGCCGAGTTGGGCGCAGACGTAAAAATAATTGCCACTGGCGGTTTGGCCAGACTCATCGGACGCGGCAGCGAATTGATTGCAGAAATTGACGATGATTTGACGCTGGAAGGGTTGCGCATCATTTACGAAAAAAATAAAAAATAAGTAACTGGTTAGGCCCTGAGTCTTTGGCTTTTGGGCTTGGAGCCGCAGCCCTATTCACTTACAAATTTGCATGAATTATTTCAACTACTTCACCGAAATCGAAGATGAATTCGTCAAACGGCGCGGCAAACATTTATTAGTCTCGCCGCTTGACTGGTCACTCATCGAAACCTGGCAACAACGCGGGATTCCGTTGCGGATTGCCCTGCGTGGCATCAATCAATCATTTGATAATTACGATTTGCAGTCGCGCAAATTCGGGCGCACGGTGAACAATCTGTTTTATTGTCAGCAGGCAGTCGAACAGGCTTATCAGCAATATCTGGAAGCACACATCGGCAACGGTTCAGAAAATGGTGATGATGAATCAGCAGCGCAAACCACCGAAGCAACTGCACCGTTTTCACCCACTACAATCAAATCCGCTTTGCACGAATGGCAGGAATCTTTGACGCGCCTGAGCATTAAATTTGCCGATGACATAGCGCTGGCCGAAGCCTTTGATCGTGCTGCTCGCAGGCTGGCAGAAATCAGTGCTGACCTGAACAATTCATCCGATGATTTATTGGGGCAACTTGATGGAGATTTGAATTTGTTGGAGGGGTTTTTGCTGGGCGCTTTGCAACATCACGCCAGTGCGGAAACCCTGGCAAACCTCCGGGCCGAAGGCGAAAAAGAACTCAAAAATTATCGCAAAGGAATGGACAAAGAAATTTATGAGCAAACGCTCAGCAACTGGATTGCCCGCAAATTGCGCGACGAATATCGCGTGCCGCGCCTGAGTTTGTTTTATTTGTAACAGTACCGCGAGTCACCCCATCGCTACCGCTCAGTATACAGTACCGCGAGCCGGAGCGAGCCGGATCTCGCTGGCAAACTAACTATGAACCTCGGCGAAATTCACGAACTTACAATCGAAAAATTGATTTATGGCGGCGAAGGTTTGGGGCGCGTCAATCATCGAACTGTGTTTGTTCCTTATGCTGCGCCGGGCGATCATTTGCGCGTTCGCATTACAAAGCTCGAACGTAATTTTGCGCGGGCTGAAATTGTAGAAATTCTTGCGCCTTCCGTAGCAAGGCGTCACGCTCCCTGCCAATATTTTGGCATTTGCGGCGGCTGCCAGTTGCAGCATTTGCATTACGAAGCGCAGCTTCAAGCCAAAGTTGAGTTTATCCGTGAATCGCTCAAACGAATTGGCGGGATTGACTGGCAGGATGAAATAGAGGTTTTAGCGGCTGACGAATTCGGTTATCGCTCATGCGCAGAAATAAAAATTAATCATCAGAAGTGCGGAGAAAAAAATAATTCTCCTGCCACTCAGAAAATTCAAATTGGTTTCTTCAAATCCAATTCTCACGAAATCTGTGCAGTCACAGAATGCCCGATCCTCCTGCCTGCGGCGCAGCGTGAGCTGCAACGATTGAATGCTGCGCCAGATAAAATTTCGCGTCAGGCGACCAGGGTTTATTTAACTGTGGGGGACGATCAGGCGCTGGCGACTGCGGCCACAGGCGAGAATTCTCGCGCTGCTGCAATTGACGCGCTTGGCACAGTTCATCAAATTATCGCGGGCATTACATACGAGTTCGGTGTCCGTACATTTTTTCAAGCAAATCGCCTGTTAGTCGAAAAATTAGTCGCGGCTGCCATTAACGATGTGACCGGAAAAATCGCCTTTGATCTGTATGCTGGCGCTGGATTGTTTTCACTGCAACTCGCCCAAAATTTCAGCCAGGTTTACGCCGTCGAAGGCAGCAATATTTCGGTGCAGCATGGCATTGCCAACGCGAAAAATAACCGAATTGAAAATGTCAGCTATGAGCCAATGTCGGTGGAAGCGTGGCTCAAACATCAAGCCGTAAAATTGCCACACCCTGATTTTGTGCTGCTTGATCCGCCCCGCGCCGGAGCAGGCGAGATTGTTATCAATCGCCTGCTGGCGCTTACGCCGCCGAAAATAAATTATGTTTCGTGCGATCCGGCAACGCTGGCGCGTGATTTGAAATTATTAGTAAACGGCGGTTATCGAATTGATTCTGTAACTGCTGTAGATATGTTTCCACAAACTTTTCATGTCGAAACAGTCGTAAAATTATCCCAAGCCTGAGTTATTTTTAGATCAGATTTCTGTTCGTCATTTCTTATGCCTCGTCGTCTTGCCTTCGCACAATTCAGCGTGCAGGAACAACCGCTCATTTATTTTGCGGTAGCTTTTATTGCGGGTGAGTTCTTCGCCTCACGTTTGCAAATTTCCAATTTCAAATTCTGGTTTTGGGCTGCGCTTGTTTTGTTCGTAATGGCCTCAGCGCTGGTTTTCGTGCGGCAATTTAACTGGCGACGCAACGCAATTATCACAGCAATTTTATTGGCGAATTGTTTTGCTGGTGGAGCGTTGTTGTGGACGTTGAATGAATCAGGCATTGCCGAAAATCGTATTAAGAAATTATTTGAGCGCGGCGTAATTGATACCACCGAATCAGTAGAAATTTGGGGATCAATTACCGCTGCGCCAGAACTTGCGCCAGATCGAATTTATCTTGAGATCACAATTGAAAAAATTACCACACTGGGACAAGAGCAGGCGGCTTCCGGCACAGCGTATTTAGTTGTGCCATTTACTGATGGTCAGGATCGCGTGGATTATGACGCACTGCGGCTGGCTTACGGCACGCGCATTCGAGCTTTGACAAATTTGCGCAAAGCGCAGGGCTATCGCAATCCTGGCGCACCTCATTTTGACGAACTGTTGCAATATCGCGGCTACGATGCGACCGGCATCATCAAAAGCGCTTTGCTGATTGAACGAATTGGCGAGGGTTCACGTCATCGAATCCTTAATTTTCTGTACGAAATTCGCGCTCATTCCATGGCAGTGATTTTGCGGAGTTTCACCCAGCCGACGGCAGGAATTTTGGCGGCGGCATTGTTTGGCAATCAGCATTTTCTGTCCAAAGATGTCGCGGAATCATTTCGCATCGGCGGCACTTTTCACCTGCTTGTGATTTCGGGTTTGCACGTAGCGATGATCGCGCTCGTCGCTTTATGGTTAATCGCAAAACTGACCAAAATTCGCAATTTAAAATTTGCTCTCGTCATTGCCCTGCTGTGGGCGTACACGTTGATGATTGGAGCGCAGCCTGCGATTACACGCGCAACTGTCATGCTCACCTTTGTTTTCATCGGGCAAATGATTTTTCGTAGTGCGCCGGGAGTCAATGTTTTAGCGGCTTCGGCGCTTGTGCTGCTGGCCTGGCAACCGCGTGATCTTTTCAATCCGGCTTTTCAATTAACTTTTCTGACGGTGCTGATGATCGTCGCCGTTGTCTCGCCGTTGCTTGAGCGCTTCAAAAAAATTGGTGAATGGCAGCCCTCAGCGCTGACTCCATATCCGCCGCGAGCGCCATTTTGGTTGCTGTGGTACGCCGAAGTTTTGCATTGGAATGAGGCGGAATTTCGGGCGGAGATGAGTAAATCGCCAATCCATTACAAGTTGGAAAAATCATCCGCCGCACAATGGCTCAGCGCGACTCGCCGGCGCAGATTTTTGCAACAGAGTGTGGCGTGGATAGCGACAACCATCATCGCCACAACCGTGGTGCAAATTGGCTTGCTGCCAATGATGATTGCAAATTTTCATCGCGTGTCTTTTGTCTCACCGCTAACGAACGCAATACAAGGCGCGTTGATGTTTTTACTGATGATTGCCGGCGGAATTTATTTACTGCTGTACGCCATTAGCAGTTGGCTGGCACTCAAGCTGGCAGTTGTGGTAAATGCCATCGGCTGGCTCACCGTGCACGCAGCGGATTGGTTGCTGGTGTGGCGCAGGCTGAATTTTCGCGTGCCTGATTATGGCGAAAAATCAATTTGGATTTACACCGCTTATTTTATTCTTGTCCTGATCCTGATTCTTGCGCTGAGTTTTTGGAATCCGTTTTCTCTGCGCCGACAAGACGCAGAAACATCATGGATTTTCCGCGCTGGTCGCCTGTCGTTGTGGCTCTGTAGTTTGTTTTTATTGTCGTTGGCCGGGCTGCTAATTTTTCATCCCTTCGCTCACGAATTTGAAAAAGGTCGCCTGAGCATTACGTTTCTTGATGTCGGGCAGGGCGACGGAATGTTGCTTTCGTTTCCTAATGGCAGGCTGATGTTGCTGGATAGCGGCGGAAAAATTCCGACTGAATTGCGGCAGGTCGAAGGCGAAGAAATTTTTGTCGAAGATCGCATCAGCATTGCTGAGGCTGCCGTGGCACCTTATTTGTGGCAATGCGGAATTAAGCGTCTTGATTTTATTGCCGCCAGTCACGGGCACTCCGATCACACGCAGGGTTTTGAAGACATTGGTAAAAGCTTTGGCATTGGCGCAGCAATCACCGGAGTCATTCCAACTGACGACAAACAATTTGAAGCCTTCAGGCAGGCAGCAGGCAATAATCATGCGCCGTTGCAATCATTGACACGGGGAGAAAGTATGGAAATTGACGGCGTAAAAATTGCAGCACTGACTCCGTTTCGTGATGCTCTGAATGCGCCGCAAGCCGCGAATAATCAATCGCTCACTTTGCGTTTACAATTTGGCAACCGCGTTTTCCTGCTGACCGGAGACATCGAAAAAGAAATTGAAGCACGGCTTGTCGCTGAAAATGAAAACCTTAAAACCGACGTGCTGAAGGTCGCGCATCATGGGTCGCGGACTTCTTCGACGCTGGAATTTCTGCAACGCGCCAAACCGGCCATCGCAGTGATTTCAGTCTCTCATCCCAGCCCTTTCGATCATCCTCATCCTGAAACTATGGACAACCTGAAACAAATTGCGGCGCAGATTTTGCAAACCAGCAAATGTGGAGCGATTACAATTTCAACGGATGGGAATGATTTACAGGTGAAGACTTTCGTCAAATGCGAATAAGGTGCGCGATTTGACGATAACGTTTTGTCCCCAGGCCTTTGATAATGATGATGTCCTGTGGATGTTTGAAGCCGCCATGCTTGCGGCGATATTCGAGGATGCGATTAGCGACGGTGTGACCGACATAGGGCAGGCGCATTAACTCCTCAATAGGAGCGGTGTTCAGGTTAATTTGTTCCTGCGCCCGAACAGGCGAAAGCAAAAGGAAGAACGCAAAGAGCAAAGGGCAAAAATAAAAAAGTAAAGATTGTGTTTTGCCGTCTGCTTTGCCGTTCATTTCTTCTTCAAACGAATCTCAAACAGCTTCGACCATTTCTTGCCCGTCACGAACAGGCGATCTTTGGCGGCGTCGTAAGCAATGCCATTCAGCACATCTGCCTGTGATCCGTTCTGCTGTGATTTCAACCCACTCAGGTCAATATAGCCCAGAATTTTGCCGTCTTTTGGATCAAGGCGCAGGACAATATCTTCCTGCCAGACATTGGCAAAAATCTCACCTTTGACATATTCAAGTTCGTTGAGTTCTTTGAGCGGTCGCCCTTTATCATCAATCACACTGATCCGTCGTTGTTCATGAAAATCTGCCGGATCAAGAAAACGAATCTGATGCGAACCATCGCTCATAATCAGCGACTTGCCATCGGTAGTCAGGCCCCAGCCTTCGCCGGTGTATTTGAACTCACCCTGCGGCGCAAAAGTCTCGTGATCGTAAATTAAACCTTTGTGATCTTCCCACGTTAATTGAAAAAGCTGGCCCTGAAAAAGTGCTAAGCCTTCGGCAAAATAAGGCTCCGGCACAGCAATTTTTTTGAGGACTTTACCTGTTTTGACCTCGACTTTGCGCAAGCTTGAATGGCCGCCGTGTTGCGCGTTCAGCCCGGCGCTCTCATAAAAAATACCGTTATCGAACACTAATCCCTGGGTGAACGATTCCGGGTCGTGCGCGTAGGTATTGACGATTTCGTAAGTGTAAGTCACTGGTTCAGCAGGTGAGTTTGTTTTATTATTCGAGGCGACAGCAACCGAATTCGGGACATTTGGGCCACGACACGAAGAAGATAAAATTAGGAGGGAAAAAATTAAGCTATATAAAGATTTCATTGAACAAATATATTAGTCCTGCGCTATTTTTGGCAAACGAATCCAAAACCTTGAGCCGCGTTTGGAACGCGGCTCATATCCAATTGTGCCGCCCCAGCGTTCTACCATAATCCGGCAAAAATAAAGCCCGAATCCGAAGTGCTGCCCATTGGTCTGGGCAAATTTTTGAAATAAAGAACCTGCTAATTCCGCTGGTACACCCTGTCCGTCGTCTTCAACCGTCAGATTCACATAAGCTCCTTCCTGACGCAAATTCACTGTCACAACTGAAAATGGTGGCCCCACGCGCAAAGCGTTTTCTGCCAGATTCATGATGACGCGATGCAGGCGGGTTTTCTCACCGACAATTTTCCAGTCCTGGTTTTGACTAGCTGCAAAATCAAGTTGCAAATTGACCTTGTGCAGAGAAGCGGTGGCGGCTAAATCATTGATAACCTGTTTGGCACAGGCAAGCGCATCAGGTGCTTTATCAGGATCAAGTCTGAACGGCCCAAGCGATTCCATCTCAGCCGAAAACGCCTGTACGATATCGTTGACCAGACGTTCCTGTTGGGCATATTGTCGCTGCCCCATGGATAAATAATCTTTTCCGGCCTCGGTCAAATTTTCAGAGCCAAGCAGGGAGAAGGAGACTTTGACTCCCATCAACAATCCGACCAGATCGTGCGCGATGCAATGCAGGAGAATTTCTTTTTTCTGGATTTCTTTGATGAGTTGATTTTGCAGCAAAGCCCTTTCTCTGGCGAGTTGCAATAACCGACGGCGCTCTTCGTGGGCGACGCCGAGTAATTCGATGAGCAATATTTTTCGCTCGCTCACACATAACGCGGTCGCTTCCAGATGGTCTTCCTTGCCGGACGGCCCTTTCTCTTCCCAGGAACCGGATTTCAACTGACCGGGCAGGGAGTCATTCCAAAAAGACTCGGCATCAATGAGAAAATTTTCCAGGAAGGGAGAAGTTAATTCAAGTCGTAACTGAGCAGGGTTGGCAACTGCGTCGGTATAAAGCCACGTAAACCAGGCGGGAATAGTCCCCACCGCAGCAAAAGAATCACCCCGCAGACGTTCCACCACCAGCACATCCAGGGCGACTAATAAATCTGTCAGGATCGTTTCACTCATACTTCACTGCCGCAATATTTCAGGCCATTTCCTGGGCTAACGCCAGAAATGCGTCCTCGACACCAAGTCCGGTTTTCGCACTGCCCTGGAAAATATGCCAGCCTTTATTCGTTAACTCTTCAATTGTCCGATCATCAATTTCCCAACTCTCTTTCATATCAGCTTTATTAAGCACCACGACAAACGGAATCTTCCCCATGGCTTCTTCGGTGCGCTGTTGTAAGACGATGGCTTTATCAAGCGTTTCGCGGCGCGTGCCATCAATGACCAGTAAATACCCGGAAGCGCCACGCAGGTATGACATGTGAACTTTCTGAAACTCGTCCTCGCCATACAAATCCCAGAGAATCAGGTTCATTGATTTGCCATCGAATTGCACCTGTTTCTTATCAATTTTGACGCCCACTGTCGTATGGTATTTTTCTGAGTAGATACTCCTGACAAAACGCGCCACGAGACTGGTTTTGCCAACCGCGAAAGAGCCTAACATGCAAATTTTCTTCTGAATCATGGACTGGTATCTCGTGGAATAAAACTACGGGATTACTCAATCTTAAAGGAAACCCGACGATTTTCTTCCGGCTTACCGCTGAGCGAATGCTGGTCGCCAATTCCTTCAGTGATTAATTTCGTATTTTTCAACTGACTGGTGCGTAATTCCAATTGGGCTTTGACCTGATTCGCACGTGCTTTGCTTAAGGCTAAATTCGCCTCTTTTGTCCCCGACGAATCTGTCTGCCCAATAATCTTTATCCTAACTTCCTGGCCTATGCGGCCTGCTATTTCGTCAAGCTGCCTGATTTTTCCGGCAATCAATTCAAGGTTTGTATTCTGACCTGATACCAGACCTGGCGCAGCTTCAAAAAACAATATCCGCTCACTTTCGATTTCTTTTTTCAGCGCCGAAGCCTTTTCAAAATCAGACCCGTGCAAGCGAAATTGGGTGATGCCCGGAATAAAGAGCGCTAACCGGCTGGCTTCCGCAAGCCATTGCTGAGACGCCGAACCAGTCACGTAAAGAATATCATCCCTGACATTTAATGTAACCCCGGAGGGCGGATTCAATAGTTTTTTTGCGCGTGCTTCGGCCAGCTTTGCCGATTGATATTCTTCCCAGTGCGCATTAAGTTTAGTCGCATCAAGGTTGAAATCGCCCATCAGTTGCGCCGGATCAATGGTTAATGGGTCACGCAATCCAACGAGGTGATATTTCCGCCAGCCGCGTTCTGCTTCGGTCACCACAATGCCCGGAGAGTTGCTCAGCTTTGCCAGATAATTATTCCAGCGCAGCCGATCCCTGATGGAAAAAAATCCCCAGAGACCAAGTGTCAAAAGTAAAACCCCAATGACCGCCAGCGCCGCTTTCGGTATTTGTGTCTGCGCCGGGTCAGCAAAGGATTGATATTGCGATTGCAAAAGTGATTCAAGGATCGGACGGCAGATTTCAAAGGGCGCGGCATCACCCTCAAATGACAAGAGTTTTTTCCCTCGGTCGCGGTGAATACTTTCTAGTGCTTCCTGCATTTCCTCTCGTAACTCTGCCGGAACTGTGCCGCGCACCACACAGGCCAGCACGGCCTGGGGACTAACTTCTGTCAGCACTGTGCGCGCACCAATCTGTAACGAGCCAACCGGCTCTCCATCACTTTCGCCAAATGAATCCTGAATAAAATCCTGAATTGCCGTCAGCATCCCCGAAACCACATCGGCATCCTGCGTCTGAACAGATTCCCCCGCCACATGTAACAACACCAGACCGGTTTTACGATGAATCAGAAAAACCTGCTCAACCCGATAAAGCAGGGAATGATAAAGTACGACTTCAGCAAATGATTTGCCGCTGGCATAGGCCTCCATGCGCCATTTTAAGCCCCGCAAACTAAAACTGTGTTGTAGCGTCTGGTTAATGGTCTGACTCAGATTATTAAAAGCCTGGGCGATGGCACGACGAATCGCAGGCCCAATAATCGGGAAAATTGCTTCGGAGATATGTTCTGGATGGCGGCGCGCCGAAAGTTTGATGGATTCGACCACGTAAGGCGTAAGGGCTTCGGTAAGCTGATGATCACCAGTTGCGCGAGCAGAAATTGCATCAGGCAAAACCAGACTTACTTTGGGGGTAAGTTTTTCAGGATCGTTAAGGTCTTCCTCTAAGCGCTCAATCTGTCTTTTTCTCTCAACGCCGAAAAGTAATTCCTGCAACTCATGCAATTGTTCCGCAGGGGCAGCGGGTTCGGTTCCTTTAAAAGCCGGGGCTTTGGCTTGAGCTTCATCTGCTTGCGAGACAGGCTGGATGGACGAGTCGTTCATAGTCAGTGGTCAGTGATCAGTGGGCAGCGGTCAGCAGCAAATAAAGTTTCTTATCACCTCTGACCGCCAAACCAGGGTCCGACTATTTTACTTTTTCACCCGCAAAACGCTTAGCCATTTCGGTGAAGATCAGTGCGATGTCGGAGCGATTAAGCTTGTCACTATCAAGTTCTTTAACTTCACTATGCAGCGAGCTGTTCAGCTCCGCAGTGCGCTGCTGAATATCATCAGACAAGGCCTTGACCTGATTCACTAACTCCTGGCGCAATTCATTTTGCCCTTTGCCCGATTTATCATCAAGCTGGGTGATTTTCTGATCCAGTGCCTGCGTCAGACTTTTCATCTCACTGGCTAAAGTCTTCACTGTTTGCGTTCGTTCGGCCTGCTCAGATTTAAGTTTTTCAGTTAGTTGCAGGACTTGCTGGCGGACTTGCGCTGCCAGTTTTTCCAGATGCTGGCGCGCCTCTTCACGCGCCTCAACCGTCTTTTGCAATAATTGTTCTTCCAGCACGGCAAAGCGTTTATCAAAATCTCTTGATTGGGCGCCGAACAAAATATCCCGCACTTTGTCGAGGCTGTCGGCTGTATTATCAGCCGCTGGCGGAGTGGCTGGCAGTGGCATACCTTTACGATCACTCATTATTGAATTACTCCTTAACCTGGCAATTGTGCGCTTTCCTCGCAGGTCAGATTTTTGTCTGGTCGGGGAAACCTTTTTCTTTTTTCCTGGCATAATTCATCTCCGGGGCAAATTGCATTACTCACCAGGAGACGTGATGAGACGATGCTGAATTACTAAAAATCAGGAACAGGGGGATTCCTGACCATTGCGGGGGCTTGTTTTTTTGGACAGGATGGGAAATAAATATGGCGTCCCATCAAAAGCAGAGAAGTTTAGCTGACCTGGAGATGAGCTGCCTGTGACTGTCGGGTTACTCTTCGTACAGGTAACGAACTCCGGTTTTTCTAAGGAATAGTTTCGGTCCGCCATCAGCAGGTCCCAAACTAAACACGTCACGGTCATAATAGCGGATAATGCCGTGCAGATTTTCACCAGTCTTCAGCACT
Source organism: Blastocatellia bacterium (assembly GCA_043719385.1). Classification (GTDB taxonomy): domain Bacteria; phylum Acidobacteriota; class Blastocatellia; order RBC074; family RBC074; genus JAFDVL01. Next base: position 26,615 of record JAYSTY010000193.1, read on the forward strand.
ACCACGACCTTCGTTTCAGCTTCAACCAATGCTTTCAAGTAAGCGGCTTCCTGTCCGGTATCATCGTAGTCAATGACTTTTGGAGCAGCAGGCTTGGGGATATGCCGGGCACTCGGTTTTTTACCACCACGAGTAGGGCGACCTCTTCCTGGGCCGCCACTGCCTCCGCCACTTTTACCCTGGGGACGTTGTCTTGGATCAAATCGAGATTTATTAAAGTTGTCCATATGACCTCATTCGCGCAAGGATTAGTTGAACCGCCTTACGCTGGGGTGAGAAAATAATTAGCAAATTACCTGACACTTAAGCGATGTTTGCCTCAGCGCCAAAATGGTTGCCAAACTTAAGCAGTAGACTTGTGCGAAGCCGCTACTTTATTGACTGCCGCCCAAGTTGGCAAGCCATTTCTGCACTATTCGTCAGAAGCTACTTTTTCGGCCTGGATAAATCGTCCGGCGGAACCAGCTTGCGCGTTTTTTGACGCTCTCGAATACTGGCGATTCTGTGCTTCAAATAATCCGGGGCTTGCGGGTCTGGTTCGGTCTGTTCCAAAACTTTAATGGCCTCTTCATAATTCGAGGTATTCTCATAACAGTCCGCCAAATGATCCCGCGTTTGACGGCGAATATTCGGGTCTTTCGTATTTTCAGTCACGATTTTATAAGCCGGAATCGCTTCTTCAAATTCATTGCGAATGACCCGCACGCCGCCGATTCGCAAGTAAGCCTTTTCTGACAAACTATCATACGGGGCGTCTTTGACCACCTTCTGATATTCAACTAACGCCTGGCTTTTATCATTTTCGTAATACTGGTTCGCAATCTCAAGGCGGATTTTACGACGCGCCGGAGTTTCGGGATAAGCCTTCAGTAAATTTTCATACTCACTGATCGCCTCACGCAACTTTTTCATTGCCACATAACATTCTGCCAGCCGCTGATGCACCTGTTCCAGGTCTTTGAATTTTGGATAATCCTCAAGCAGGCGAATGTAATGTTCCGCCGCCCGCTCATACTGCTTCAGGTTCAGGTAATACACGTTCGCAACTTTGAAATGAACCTCAGCAACCTGATCCGAGGGAGAACTGTCTTTCAAATACTCTTCGTAACGTGCGACTGTCGTTGCCCAGTCTTCCTTGTCCCACGCTGCCTGCGCCTGCGTTAGTAACGCATCACGCGAATGACAGGCAGGCAAAAAAAGCAAAAGGCAAAACAGCAGGCTGCGAACAGCAAAATCGCTGCTTCTCCATTCCGTCGCTGGCTGTTTGTAATATGTGATTTTGAATTTCAACATACCACCCACTGACAACCGCCTACTTTTCATCCACCTGATCTGCCTGATTTTCAACCAGCGAAGCACTGGCGACCAGATCACCGCTTGAAGCATCAATCAACTTCACACCCTGAGCACTACGACCAGTTTCCCGAATCGTGTCGGCCTCAATGCGAATAATCTTGCCATTTTCCGTAATGATCAGAACCTCGCTATCTTTTGTCACGGGCATCACGCCAATGACTTTGCCGGTTTTTTCCGTCGCTTTGAGATTAATGACGCCTTTGCCACCGCGTCCGGTTACCCGATATTCACCAATCGCGGTTTGCTTGCCAAAACCATTTGAGGTTACGCTCAGCATTTGCTCATCGCCACTGACCGCACAAACACTCACGACAAAATCTCCCTCGCGCAGGGTGATGCCACGCACACCACGCGCCTGCCGTCCCATGTCGCGCACTTCGTCTTCTTCAAAACAAATTGCCTGACCGAGATGTGTGGCAAGAAAGATTTTCTTTTGTCCATCCGTCAGGACAATCGTGATCAACTCATCGTCATCATCCACGCCCATCGCAATGATGCCGTTGGAACGGATGTTGGCGAAATCCGAGAGTTCGGTTTTCTTAATCACACCTTTGCGCGAAACCATCACTACGAATTGCCCTTGCGAAAACTCACGAATCGGCGTTACGCCGGCGACTTTTTCCGTCAAAGGTAAATTCACCAGATTCACAATCGCCTTGCCTTTGCCTGCCGCCTGAGAATCAGGAAGTTCGTGGACCTTAATTTTGTAGACCTGGCCTTTGGTCGTAAAGATCATCAAATAGCTGTGCGTCGAAGCGACGAACAAATGTGAGACGACATCTTCAGACTTGGTGCTCATGCCCTTGCGCCCGGTGCCACCACGTCGTTGGGAGCTGTAGGTTGTCACCGGAGTGCGCTTCACATAACCCGAATGTGAAAGCGTAATCACTACGTCTTCGTCAGCGATGAGGTCTTCAAGCGTTAGCTCAACGCTGCTGTCAACGATTTGCGTGCGCCGTTCGTCGGCGTAATCTTTTTGGACTGCGCGTAATTCTTTGGTAATCACGGTGCGCAGCACGCTGTCGTTGTTAATAATTTCATCAAGCTCGGCAATCAGTTTGATCAGGCCTTCGTACTCATCAATGATTTTTTGCCGTTCGAGCGCGGCCAAACGACGAAGCTGCATGTCAAGAATCGCCTGTGCCTGCAAATCTGAAAATCCAAATTGTGAGATCAAGCCTTGCTTAGCTTCATCCGTTGTGCCGGAGGCGCGAATCAATTTGATAATCGCGTCCATCACATCAAGCGCTTTTTTCAATCCTTCCAAAATATGAGCGCGCGCACGTGCTTTTTTGAGTTCATACAAAGTACGGTTACGCACGACTTCGCGGCGAAACGTAATGAACTCGCTGAGCGTGTCGGCCAGGTTCAGAATTTTTGGCTGACCGTTGACGATGGATAGATTAATCACCCCGAACGAAGTTTGCATTTGCGTCAGCTTATACAACTTGTTCAGCACGATTTGCGGCACAGCATCGCGCTTGAGTTCGACAACGATACGAACTTTCTTGGCCGCCGCTGATTCGCGGTCAGTTTCGTCACGAATTTCGGAAATTCCCTCAATTCGTTTTTCATTAACCAGATCGGCAATAGTTTCAATTAATCTGGCTTTGTTCACCTGAAAAGGAATTTCGGTGATGACGATGGCATCGCGTTCTGTCGTCCCGCGCCCAATTTTGTCAATCGCCGCACGCGCCCGAAGCTGCATCACGCCACGCCCTGTTTCATAGGCCTGCTTGATACCTTCGCGTCCATAGATGAAGGCTCCGGTCGGGAAATCCGGCCCCGGAATAAATTTCATCAAATCGGCAACCGTGGCTTGTGGATGTTGCAGCAGATAAACGGTGGCTTCGATAATTTCATTCAGGTTATGCGGCGGAATTTTCGTCGCCATGCCGACGGCGATACCTTCGGAACCATTGAGCAAAAGATTTGGCACACGCGCCGGAAGCACCGTCGGCTCTGTCCGCGAATCGTCATAGTTCGGCACAAACTTGACCGTTTCTTTTTCAATATCCGCCAATAATTCCGTAGCGATTTTCGTTAAGCGCGCCTCAGTATAACGATAAGCTGCAGCCGAATCTCCATCAACGCTGCCCCAATTTCCCTGCCCATCAACGAGTGGGTAGCGCAACGAAAAATCCTGCGCCATGCGAACCATGGAATCGTAAACGGCGGAGTCACCGTGCGGGTGATAAGCACCCAGCACGTTACCGACAACGTTCGCGGATTTTTTGTAGGGTTTGCCGGGAACTAAACCGCTCTCATTCATGGAATACAAGATGCGGCGATGGACGGGTTTCAACCCGTCCCGCACATCAGGCAACGCGCGCCCAATGATGACGGACATCGCATAGTCCAGATAACTACGCTTCATTTCGTCTTCGATGTTGACATCAAATTTTAACTGATTCTCCATTAACCGTTCCTTTGTACGAGGGAATTTGCCGCACCGAGCTTGGTTGGCGGCGGATTGTCAAACCTGGCCGTTGTAATGCGTTTATACCCACACTTGGCTTGCCACCACCTGAACAATTTGGTGAGTAACACAGGTAGTGAAAAATGACCTGAAATATAAGCGGAAATTATACTTTGTCAGTGGCTGAGGAACAAGGGGGCAAAGCGAATAAAAAGGCGCTGGAGGTTTGATTTTTCACGAATTTTGCGTTCTGTAGCCCGGGCTGGAAATCATTTCCATTGTCCATATAAACCGAAGGCCGCCCAAAAATATGGGTGGCGAAAATACGGGTCACGAAAGACCGTTAATTGCGCCTGTCGCAAGGCCATAGATTTTTTCCCGCCGATTTTTAGCTGCCGATAAAATGCTGGCATCATCACGCCCGTAGCGTCATCAGAAACTGACCATAAACTTGCGACTACCGAATTTGTCGCGTGCCGAAAAGCACGAATGAAGACGCCAAATTGCGGGCCGGGGTTGCCGCCGCCCAGCGCCGTCTGACACGCGGACAACACAATCAAATCACTGTTCGCAAGTGGCAGATTGTAAATCTCGCTCAGCGATAAATCAGGCTCCGCCACGCCACGCGCATCAGCCATTTGCAAATAGCTCTCGGCTAAATTATCCGTCATGACAAGACCATGCGTAGCTAAATGAAGCCAGCGCGTTGACGTTAACGAAAATAGTTTTTGCTTCGTTGCGTGCTGCTGTTGATAAAGTCGGGCGTGCGGAAACAGTCGGCGCAATTGTTGTGCTTCCTGCAATGCACCGGGCAAATTCAATTTCGGATCGCTGAAAATAACTAAGTCTTTCGTGTTGTTGTTGTGCGACGATTGCAGCACATCATCTTCAGTCAAATACACGAGGGCGAACCGCTCCAGCAAAAAGCGATTGGTCTGCGGCGAAACCAATGCAGCAAACGGCAGGTAACACAAATCGCCGTCGGGAATCACGGTGAGCGTTTGCTTGTTGGCGAGTAAGTCTTCAATCGGGGTGACGAGCGATTGATGCAACCGGATAAGCGTTTGCCGCAACGGTGCAAGGCGTTCACGAAAAAATTTTGTGCCGTCGTCACGCCACAAATTTTGGCGCGGCACATCGGCTTCCGGGCGATTGTCTTCCCAATCTTTTTTAAAGGCGTCGGTCAGGGTACGTGCGTCCGCAATCAATTTTTGCAACGCTGCAAATGACAACGGCGCAACGCGCACCTGCAACTGTTTGGTAGTCACAACAAAAATATACAGGCGATCAGCAGCGGCAAAATATTCGATCACAGCCTCGTCCGCCGTCAGCGACTTTTGCAAGCTGGCGAGTCGTGTGGGCGGTGTTGCAACCACAACATCAGGTCGCGCGGTTTGTGCCTGTTGCCGAGCTTGCGCCGCCGCCTGATTTGCTTCGACAAGCTGATTTTGCAGGCGTGTACGCTTACTTTGTGGCAATGACGAATTTGCCAGCGCCGCTTCGAGTGATTGCACGCGCAACGATAATTGTTCTGAAGCCTGCAACGCGCCGCCTGCTGCGCCGTTCAGCTTCAGCGCCGCCAATTGCATCACGTCCGTCAAGGCACGAGTGCGCGCGCGACTGGCGTATTCGCGCGCGGCTTGTGGCTTATTATTTTCAAGCAATAGTTGCACGGCTTGTTCATACAATTCGGCAATGCCGCCGCGTTGTAAATAACCGCCTTCCTGTTCGGAATCGTTGAGGCGCAAACGAATTTCTTCAGAAATTTTTATGGCTTCGAGCAGCGCAGTTTCGGCTTCGGCTTTATTACCGTTGCGTAACAGAGCCGCTGCCAAATGTGACAGCACGCGCACCTGCGCGGGTCGTTGTCCGAGCGTGCGCCACCCTTCCAATGCATGGTGATATGCAGTCAGTCCGAATTCCTTTTGCGCGACATCGTGAGCGGTGGCATCGGCAATAACTTCGTTCGCCTCAGCCAATAAATCCGGGGTTCTGATACGTGTCGCAGCGGCTTGGGCCTGCGCGGCATATTGTACGGCTGGCGCTGTTTGAGCAGCTCGCAACGCAACGCGACTGGCGGTAAACAAAGCTAAGACAATCCCGCGCTGATCGCGTTCCTGTGCTTGTACACGCAAAGCTTCGTTGACGTTGGCACGTGCGGCTTCGTGGTGGTTGGCGCGGCTTTGCAACAACGCAACGCGCAGGTGCAAACCCGACTGACCGGGCAAGGCCGACAACGCCGAAAGATACGATTCCAATGCTTCCTCTTCGCGTCCAAAAACTTCGTGAATACGTCCGCGCAAAACGAACAATCGAGTAGTAGTCAACCTGACAGCCTCGCGCATCAACGTTGCTAAAGTTGCATCCGCGCTGGATTGCGCAAGTGTTTGCACTTGTGCAATCGCTGGTTCAGCCTGCGCGATGGTTTCGGTTGCAAGCCGATATTCGCCCAATTGCGCCTGCAATTCGGCTTGTGTGAACAACGCGAGCAACAAGGCCGACAAGCGCGTGAATCGCTCATTCGTTGGCGCATCATTCGGGGCGGCAATTTCTGTTTGCAACAATGTAATCGCCTGTGCGGTAAGCGCGAGAGCTTCGGTCAATTCGCCAAAGCGTTGATGCGCTGTGGCGAGATTATGTAGACCTTGCCAAACCTGTGATTGCGTGGCGCGGCGCAAGGCTAAGGCACGTTCGTAATGTTCCATCGCTGCGGCACGATCAAAGTCGCGCAGCGCGATTTCCGCCAGCCCATCCCACACTTCGATTTCGGCGGCGCGATCATTTTTTTCACGCGCCAAGGTTAGCAATCGCTGCAAACATTTTTGCAGCGTCGCGTCATCATCCAGCAGCTTTGCTTCCTGTTTGAGCGCTGACAGCCCCATCGTCAATTGCAGTTGACCAATCCCAATCAACGTTGCGCGTTGTTGCGCGTCAGATTCGCGTGCGTGCTGTTGCAACAGGGCTTCGGCGCTTTCGACCTGAGCAGCGAAATAATCTCGAAAGTTGTTGTGCAGCGCACGCGCATCGTTTTCCGCCGCGACAAATTGCGCCGTAGCCTCGTTGTATTGCCCGGCGTTGAAATACGCATCGCCGAGTTTTTGTTCCAGCGTGATAACCTCGCCCCACAATTGCCAACGTGTTTTTTGTTCCGTCGAGGCGTCATTCAAACGCACGCGCAACGCTGCGATTTCACGTTGCAACTGCACAGCAAAATCCGGCTGCGCGAAGATCGCCAGTGAAAATAACAGGCAGCCAATTACCGCGACTGCCTGAAAAATTTTGTTACGGAACGATTGATTGTGCATCGCAAATCACACCGGTAATTTTTTCCTGTGTGCAACAAACAATTAGCAATGAAGACCTGCTAATTAGAAAGTTCATTAACCGTAACGGTGATGCTGGAAGTTGGAGTATTCACAAAGATGACAACTCGATAATAGCCCTGGCGTACGGGGATTTTGTTTTGCACCGCCTCACTTGGCCCCGTCCAATTAACAATGGTCTGCCAATTTTGCGCATCAGGGCTGTAATCAATTCTGTGGTAAATTTTTCCTCTTCCGTTCGCGTCATAAAATCCAGTCGCTGAGATAAAATGAAGTTGTGTGGCGTTTGAATTAGTTACGGCAAAGTATCCGACAAGTTGTTTACGAGGCTGATACGGTGATGTGCAGGCAATATCTCGATAGACCTGACATTTGGGATCATTCGCGTTTGCAAAGGTAAGCCAACCACTTGTTCTCACATTTCTCCACGCAGCCTCTTTGACCCAAACATCGCGTGTCTGACGTGGTGTTGGATCGCCCTGTAAATACGGAGTTTTGACAGAAAGTTCGCCTTCTATCGCCTGTGCGTCGGCGCGGATTTTGCGTGCCTGCGCCGGATCGTTCAGCCCCAGCGTCGCATTGCCGTACAGCGCTGCAATCTGCATCAGCGAATCTTTATCTTTTTTCTCTCGGGCGAACTCCAAAGCTATTTTTAAAAAATCTGCCGGATCAATTTTGACAATCTGCATCGCTTGCGGCGTATACACCGTGCCCGTGCCAGGTGCGCCAGCGGTCAATAACAATTGGGCAGCAGCGATCAGGTACGTCGGATTTTTTTGCTGCCCACCAATCGCGGCTAAATCAATCGCAGAAGCATAAATATTTGAGGGAGCTTGTTCGGTGACAGGTATTGCCGTCGCCGGATCAGGCGGCGCGATTTCAGGCAGCGGCAGATTTTCCAGCTTGACGGTTGCTGCGCCGGGTTGTGCGCTTCTGGTTTTTTGTGCCCAACACGAACCAGATATTGCGGCCAGGCAGGCACAAGCTAAGAGGGAGGCAAAAATTTGTTTTTTCATACGAATCTCCTGTTGTAAAGGGGGGTGAAAATGTTTGTGTATTACTTCGCCCACGCATTGATTTGAATGCTGTCGGTTTCCCGCACGAAATTGATGACGACGGCATAAAAGCCTTCGCGCACCGGAAGCTTTGTTTGCGAAAAAAATTTATTATCCGGGCGACCCGTCACCCAATTCGTAAGTGGCTGCCAGTTTTGCGCGTCCGCGCTGTAATACAGTTGAAAGCGTGTTTGCCCCGGCTCTCTGGCGGCTATGCTGAAGTCCTCGGGTGCGCCGCCACCGGGCATATACAGAAAGCGCGTGATCGTTTCGCCCGGTTGATATGACCGCTGCTCGCGGGTGTCCGCATGAATGCTGGCTGCACTTCGATTGAAGCGGTCATATTTCCACATCTGGCTGTTTTCTTCATCGAAATACCACACGGCTTTTTCTGCACGCGGGCGTGGGTCATTGGCAGGAAACGGAACTTTGAACGGCAAACCATTCGCGGGACGTGCGGTGGGTTGCGGCGTTTGCGCGGCAGCAGGTGGACGCGCTTTGTTTGGCTTGCCTTGACGGTTGCGTGCCAGCGTGAATTCCCATTTCGCATCAACGTTACCGAGTTCGTCATCATCTGTGAGGCTGGTCGTATTTCCCGCATCCGCATTGCCTTCCACACGGAAGCCACCGCCTGCTTCGGGTATCATCTTGCCGTTGTACGTGATCTTTTTATCTTTGCCGCTCAACGTCCGCATGGTGTCAAAGACGACGCGCTGCGTTTGCAGACTGTAGTAGCCTTTTTCCAATCCCTGTTCGCCTTCCCAATGAAAGAGAAAATAGCCGTCGAAAATGCGTACTCGTTCCGGTACAACTTTAGTGACGATCAGCGTATCCACATACAGTTGTTCCATCGTCAATGACGTATTGTTTTCGCTGGCATACCACGTCCCCATCAAATTCGGTGCTTGTCCATTGGCAGCGGTGATAAAAGTTCCGCCCAGCAGAAAGATAAGGCTGAGATAGAAAGATGCTCCCCGCCGTGAAATCGTTGGTTGATTCATAAATGCTCCGGTTGAATTTGGTGAACGTGATAGTTTGGGAATAACGCTGGTTCCATGTTATTAGCCCCGCGATGGTCTGGGAATGGAGCCTGCGCACAGTTGACAGCCTGGGTGTTGGTGTATTGATAAATGGACTTGCCAGTAGCTCCCCCCGGTTTGTACAGCCAGGATGAATCACGTGTTTTTTTCGGCGTGTACGGCAACCCATCCTTATCAAATAGTTTGCCAGTATGAACAAGGATTTCCGGTTTGCGCTTGCTGTCCTGCCAGAGCAATGGTTCAGTTGAAAACTCACGAAACGCCTGCCCCGTGGTCGTCAAATTCGCTGTCGGCGCTTGAACAGCAGCCGCAGGTTTGGATTTTTGCAGCGGCAGCAGAAAGCCCGCGTGGACAGCGCGCCGCAACATTTCGCGGCGGGTGATGGTTCCCCAAATGCTGGTGACGTATTGGCTCATAAAGCTTCTCTGACAAGTCTGACAGGCGAGCCGCCTGTCGTACGATTATTTCAAGGACTGCACCAAACTAATCAGCAGATTGACTTCGTCCTTGCGCCCTGTTCCCGGCGCGAAGTTGTAATTGATTGGCTTGCCACCGGGTTGATTTACTTTGAGGTGAAAGGCGCTGACATTCACCCCCATCACTCCATTGGTGGCAATTTCATTGAGGTCTTTTTTAGCAACCTCGAAATTATGTGTGCTGTCCGCCGATTGGAACGTGAGTCCCAATGGTGTCACAAAGAGTTTGCCTTCGCAGACATTGCTGAACACCGGCATCTGACCATGATCGTGATTGACCAGGAACGGCACTGCACCGTTATGTTCCAGTGCCCCGCGATAGGCAGTGGCGGCGGCATTGACATTTTTTTTGCCATACAAATACGCGACACCCAGCAACGCATAGCCTTTGGGATTACTGGCGTTGTGGCTGATCGCTTCCTGCACCAAGCGAATGGATTCATCCCAGTTACTTCCTTGCAAGGCGGCACTGGCTTGTTGCATCCGCTCTTCGTAAGGCGAGATTTGCGGGGTCGCCGGAGCCGTGAGAGCGGGTGCTGCTTCCACTTGCGGGGGCGGCGCTTCTTCGCGGTAAGCATCATTGATGGCGCTCATTGATGGCGCTCAGTAACCCCGCATTTGCGCCCATTCCTGTCAGTTGTTGTTCCAGTTCCGGCGTCAGCAAAAAACGTACACCACGTGCGCGCACGGCGCGTTGCAATTGCGCAACAGAAGCCTGTGCGCGCAACAATCGTGCGATTTCACGGGCGGAAAACGGCTCGCCTTCCATTGCGACCGGAGCGGCGTTGGTTGCGGGTGGATTGGCGGCAGGCGCGGGCGCTGTTGCTGGAGCACGATAATTCGCACGAATCGCGGCAAAGACAGTGGATTTGGCTCCCGCCGCACGCAAATCTTTTTCATCGTCCGCTGTCATCTGAAAACTGACGCCGCGCCGTTGCACGATGGCGACCAAATCTGCTGCGGTCAGGTCACGTGTGCCGAGCGCTTTTGTCAGGTCTTCCATCGTCAACGGCGGTTTGGGTGTTTGTGCGACGACAGACAAGACCAGGAACACGAGGGTTAATGCTGTGATGAGAATACGGGGTTTGTAATCGCTAACCATAAATTTACCTCTCGCCCAAAGCGCGCAAAGCCGCATCCCGACGGCGCAGTCGTTCTAAAGCCGCAGCTTTGGCGGCGTCTGATGTTTCGCGCTTCTTCGTTGCGCTGTTATTGGTTTCGCGTGGTTGTCGCAATGAAGGCCGTGACGTAACAGGTGAGGTGGCGCTCAATGAACCTGCTATTGGTAAACCGTCATCGTGTGCCGCTTCACGAATGACGAACGGCGTTGACGCTGGCACGCTGTTCACACTCGGCGTTGGCGTCGTGACTGTGACTTGTGAAAAAGTCGGCGTTGCTGTCGCTACCGGAATTGGCGTAGTAACGGAATCAGGTTTCACAGGCGGTGGCGTGCTGAAACTTAGCCACAATAACGCCACTAACAATGCGCAGACGCCTGTGCCGGCGCTGGCGTAATGCCTCCAGTTGAATTTTTGCAGGAACGAAGTGGTCGTCGCCGGCGGTGGTACAAACGAAGAAAACAGTGATTCTTCGATTTTTACAGGCGGAGCGCTAAGTTCTGCCGCCAGCAATTCGCTGCGAAATTCTGCTGCCGATTGAAAGCGGTCACGCGGATTTTTTGCGAGCGCACGCAGGATGATAGTTTCCAGCGCAGGCGAAACCTGCGGCGCAATTTGACGCGGTCGCGGCGGAGCTTGTTCAGCCTGCGCCCGCATAATTTCAAAGTCGCTGGTGTTGCGAAATGGAAGCTGCCCCGTCACCAGTTCAAACAACAAAATCCCTAATGAATACAGATCAGAACGCGCATCCGTCTCCTGCCCTCGCACCTGTTCAGGCGACATATATTCAATCGTGCCGATCAGGTTCCCGGTCTTTGTCATTCGTGCCGAACCGGACACACGAGCGATGCCAAAATCCATCAGCTTGACAATGCCGTTCGTGGTCAGCATCAAATTGGCGGGCTTGATGTCACGACGAATAATATTTTGCGCGTGCGCCTGTGCCAGTCCATCCAGAGCTTGCGCGACGATGTTGACAGCGGAATAATCATCCAGCTTGCCGTGTTGTTGCACGATTTGATCCAGCGATTGCTCGGACACAAATTCCATGACCATAAAATAATCTTCGCCTTCACGCAGGAAGCTGTAGAGCGTCGCAATATTTTGATGGATCAATCGCGCCAGCGTGACGGCTTCGCTGCGAAATCGTTCAATGATGTCAGGTTGCCGTGCCAGTTCGGGGCGTAAAGCTTTGACGGCAACCTCGCGTTCCAGCATTAAATCAAGGCCTTTGTACACGGTTCCCATCCCGCCCTCGCCCAATCGCTGGGTGATTTTATAGGTCCCGACAGTGTTGCCAATCATACTAACGCCTCCGTTTCGCGGGTGGTGGGCAGCGGAGTTGCCGTCGCCTCTCGTGCCGTTTGTAATTGCAATACGCCCACTGTGATGTTGTCGTGTCCGCCGCGTTCGCGTGCCAGCGCGATCAATTTTTCGGCAGCCAGATGTGGTTCTTCGGCCCCCACAATCGTTTGGATTTCTTCATCGGTAACGAGATCGCTCAAACCGTCTGAGCACAGCAGAAACGCATCACCGGGTTGCACCGAGAACGGTTTTTCCCACATCTCAACTTCGACTTTTGGACGAGTACCGAGTGCGCGCAGGATCACATTTTTTTCGGAATGTTCGCGTGCCTGGTCATTCGTCAACATGCCGTGTTTGACCATTTCACGGACAAACGAATGGTCTTCGGATAATTGATATAATGCGCCGTTACGCTGTAAATACAGGCGACTGTCGCCGACGTGTGCGCACAATGCCGCACCGCCCTGCAACACCAGCGCGGTGCAAGTCGTGCCCATTCCTGCCAATCTGCGATCCACCTGCGAGGCGCGATAGATAGCTTCGTTGGCTTCCACAAACGCTTTCTGCAATGCTTCTGACGCAGACAATTTGCTTTCGTAATAGGCGCGGCGAATGACTTCGACCGCGATGCGACTTGCCACTTCTCCGGCAGCGTGTCCGCCCATGCCGTCCGCAACGATGGCAAGGCTGCCCTTGCTTGCACGCAAGGCGTCATCGTGCGGACGAAAGAAACTGGCGCTGTCTTCGTTGGTGGCGCGTTGACAGCCCACATCGCTGAGGACGCTGGCGATGATTTCATATTCAACCAATGCGGGACGCGACTGTGTTACGGCTGGTTCCGGCGGCGTTGGCTGTTTACATTTGGCGAAGAAGGGAAACATAACTGACCTCAACAGTACGGGGAAGCGATAGCAACCTGATAGACAGCTTGTCTTAATCAGGTCGCTACCGCTGTACGGTATGGAATAGACGTCACTTGATCACTTGGATTGGCCCCAACAATTCATTGGCAAAACGAATGGGCACAGCAAACGACATTGCGGCATCGCCTTCGATATTCATGCCTGCGAAATAAATGCCGATGACCTTGCCGTTTTCATCAAACATCGGGCCACCACTATTGCCTGCGCCCGTCGCGACGATGTCCAACTGATATTGATCGCTATCGGCATAGATTTGTTTGTCGCCCAGCCCTTCTTTGCCACGAATGAGTTTGGTCACGCGCCCGACTGTCAGCGTTGGGTCGGGGATCACTCCGACGCTGTCGCCGTCAGTGAAGCCATCTTTTTGGCTCACGGCAAATTGCGGATCCGCCGATGCGCCGGGGAACCCCAGCACGATGGCAGCATCACCTAACTTGATCGTGTCGTAGTTATCGTTTAGTTGCAGCGTGGGCAAATCTGTTCCGGCATTAATTTTGACGGTGGCCACATCATGCTGGTCGGAAACGCTGCCGATTTCGCCCTTGAACGGTTGCTTCGTTTTGGCAAAGACGACATTCAGATATTCGTTGCGTCCTTCTAAACGCGGCGTGCCGACCAGTCCTTTCAAATTCCCTTGTTTCGTTTCTGAAGGCGTCCAGCGTTGCGGCACCTGCCCGGCGTGTTGGAAAATAATTGGCACACCGTTACGCAGCACTGGTTGGCCTTTGCCGTCCAGCAAAACCGCCGGGAAAGCGTTGCGCGGATGGTGATAATACGAACGCCAACTGGCTGCGACGTGCCGATTCGTGACGATCAGGCCATCTTTCGTCACGACAAATCCGGAGCCGGAACCACCGCTGGCAATCGGCAACGAAGTCTTTTGCAGGCCCAGCATAGGCTCAATCTTGTCTCCCTTCTCTCCCCGCACTAAAATGAATGCGCCCATCGCCTGCGCCCCATTTTCCAGAAGTGGTTTCACCTGCCCCTCCTGGGTACGATACGAGTTCGGCACGAATTGCTGATAGACCTTCTCGCCCGTCGGCGTGTGAATCAACGACCACGAAAAGCGTATCTGGACGGTCGCGCTGGCACATCGCTGCGCAATATCTGCGCCGACATTGACGGCGGTTTTGTTGGCTACTGCCGCAACGCTCGTCAGCTCTTTTTCCAACGATTGATTACGCACGTTGGCCTTTTGCATATCTTGTTCGAGCGATTGATTGCGGCCTTCGACCTGCTGAATATTTTTGCGTTGCCAGAAGGTCACACCGCCAATAATCAGCGCCGTGACGACAAACAACGCCGCTGCACCGACGTATAACGTCTTGCGGGAATCGCTTTTGGTTTGTTCGATGGCACGTTCAAGCGTGGCCTTGCCGATGCCGTTTGGACGTGCGATGGAAGGATTGGAATTTGTCGCAGGTTGCACAAACACAGGTGCGCCTGCCGCCGCAGAGGCGCTTTGCTCGCGAGTGGCGGGTGCGGCAGGCTGTTGCAAAGTCGCGGCTTCGCGGGTGGCCTTGACGATGCCAGCGGGGCGCGGTTCCAAATCAAAGACAAATTCCGGGCCGCCCGCGCCAAATTGGACGATGTCGCCTGGCGTCAGGCGGATGGAGCCGAGAATACGTTGTTTATTAACAAATGTGCCGTTGCGACTATTCAAATCAGCAATCATAAATTGCTGGGGATCGTTCGCATCCGCCGAAATTTTGGCATGCTGGCGTCCGACCAGATCGTCGCGGTCAGGGTCATATTTCACATTTACTGCGGAATCACGACCGAGTGTTAATTCATTGAATTGTGGCACTGGAAATTCGTCAATCTGGTTCGCTTTGGAACCGCTTAAATGTTTGAGCACGATGCGTGTCATAAATGAAGCTCTCCTTGCTGGGTTGATTTTTTCTTTTCTCACTGACACATGCCGGAACGCAGCGCAAAAAAGCTCACGGTCATAAAATATTTTTGGCATTTTCTAATCGAACGGTTATATTGACTGGGTAGTCGGCTGCGCTCCGAACTTCTTCATAACCGAAAAACTTTATGGCAACTCCCCCGGGCGATGTGACTCATTTGTTGTTGGCATGGAATCAAGGTAATCCGGCAGCGCTGGATGAATTGTTGCCGCTGGTCTACGACGAATTGCGCAAACTGGCACGGAGTCATTTGCGCCGGGAACGCGCTAATCACACGCTGCAACCAACGGCGCTGGTCAATGAAGTCTATTTGCGGCTCATCCGCGCTGATCAAATTTCCTGGCAAAGTCGCGCCCATTTTTTCGGCATTGCGGCCCAGGCGATGCGGCGCATCCTGCTCAATCACGCCGAAGCCCAGCACGCCGAAAAGCGCGGTGGGCCGGGGCAAAACCTCGCGTTGGAAGAAGCAGGCGACATCGCGCAAGCCAAAGGAATGGATGTGATGGCGTTGGACGATGCGCTGAAGAGTTTGGAGGCATTCGATTTGCGGCAGGCGCGTGTCGTGGAGTTACGTTACTTCGCGGGCTTGTCCATCGAAGAAACTGCCGAAGTCCTTGGCATCTCGCCCGCCACTGTCAAGCGCGAATGGACAACCGCAAAGCTGTGGTTACAACGTGAGATCAGCCGCGCCGAAAAGTGCTAAGAAGACTCCCCCTTTCTGTACTTCAAAGCATCGGAGAAAACCCTGATGAATGCAGAATGATGGCAACAGGTCAAGCAAATCATTGATGAAGCGTTGGTACAACCGCAGCGCGACGAATATCTGGCGCAAGCCTGTCTGGGCGACGCCTCGTTGCAGCACGAGGTCGAATCGTTACTGCGCTACGAATCTGACGCCGCAGTCATGACCGTGTTGCCCTTATTGCCTGCTTTGTCAGAAAGCAACGGCGCGATCCACGGACAACGCATCGGTGCTTACAAAATTAAACACGAAATCGCACACGGTGGTATGGGTGCAGTGTATCTGGCGACACGCGCCGACGATCAATACCGCAGCAAAGTCGCCATTAAAATTATTCGGCACGGCATGGATTCCAATTCTGTCCTGAGCCGTTTTCGCACAGAGCGACAAATTCTCGCAGCACTAAATCATCCAAATATTGCGCGACTTTTGGACGGCGGACAAACCGCAGAAGGCTTGCCGTATTTGGTGATGGAATATGTTGAAGGGCAACCACTGGACATTTACGTTCGCACCAACCGCTTAACATTGCGCGAGCGGTTGGTGCTATTTTGTCAGATTTGCGCTGCGGTGCAATACGCGCACCAGCATTTGGTGGTACATCGTGACTTGAAACCTTCGAACATTCTGGTGACAAGCAATGGCGCACCAAAGCTCCTGGATTTTGGGATTGCCAAATTTCTGGCGCCTGAATTCAGCGCACAAATTCTTGATCCAACGACGCCAACGATGCGTTTACTCACGCCTGCCTATGCCAGCCCGGAACAGGTAAAAGGCGAAACTGTCACAACCGCGAGCGATGTGTACAGTCTGGGCGTGTTGTTATACGAATTACTGACAGGCGATCTGCCTTATCGCGTCAACCGTGAGCTTCCTCAGGATTTGATGCGTTCGATTATTGAAGACGAACCGGAACGACCAAGCAAGCGGTCAGAGTTCACAAGTGAAAAATCAGAAAGAAGTAAGCAAGTCGCTGTTGCCTCGCCCAGGAATTACCGATTACCTGTCAATTTACTGAAAGATGATCTGGATAATATTGTGTTAATGGCGCTGCGCAAGGAACCGCTCCGCCGCTATTCTTCTGTTGCACAATTTAGCGAGGACATTCGCCGTTATCTGGCGGGATTACCAGTGAGCGCACGCCACGATACGCTCGGTTATCGCTTGCAAAAATTTGTGGCGCGTCATCGTATTGGCGTGGCTGCCATCACTGCCATTTTGCTTTCTCTGTTGGCGGGATTTGGCTTGACGCTACGCGCCCAGCGGCAATCCGAGCGGCGTTTTGCCGAGGTACGTGCGTTGGCGCATCAGGTTATTTTTGACTATCAAAATCAGCTTGCGACAGTAGGTGGTGCAACGCTTTTACGCCAACGCATGATTCAGGATGCCGTAGCTTATCTGGATAAATTGTCTGGGGAAGCAAGCGGTGACAGTTCGTTGCAGCAGGAGCTGGCGGCTGCCTATGTGCAAATCGGGCGCGTGCAGGGCGGCGTGTACGAAGCGAATTTGGGCGATACCGCCAGCGCCGCGCAAAGCTTTCAAAAAGCCATCACCCTGCTCGAAGCCAATACCGAATCCAACAACACCGAACTCAGCGAAGCCTACGAACAATTGGGACGTTTGCGCAGCCAAAGCGCAGACTATGCCGAGGGCCTGGCGCTGCAACGAAAAGCGCTGGTCTTGCGCACGCAATTGCTCACCGCCAACCCGCAGGACAGTGCGCTGCAACGCCTGCTCATCGGCAGTCACAAGAACATCGGCGAAGCGATTGAAATTATCATTCACCGCAGCGGCGATACGCGCCAACGCATCGAGGCACGCACAAGTTATGAACAGGCACGCGACCTGAGCAACGCGCTGCTCGCCACGCCCGAAGCCACTGACAAAGATCGTTACCAGGCCGCCACCATTCATCAGATGCTGGGCTTTTGCCTGTACAACATCGCGTATGAGGCCGACGAACCGCAACGCTATCAAGTGGCGCTAACGAGTCATCAACAAGCTCTCGCGGAGATTAGACGGCTGGCCGAATCGCACCCGGAAAACGCTCGTTATCGCCGCGCCATCGCCGATTCGCTAATGGATGTCGGGCGCGTGCAAATCAAAACCAACAACCTCACCGAAAGCCTCGCCAATTTGCAGGAAGCCATCAGCATCTTTAAAAAGCTCGCCGCGCAAGACCTTGCCAATTTGAATGCGCGTTGGGATTTGCGCTTTGTATAGGCAGCGGCAGCAGAAGCCTCCGCGCAAACCACCGATCACACAGCGACATTGGATTTCACGCGCCGCGCACAGGAAGTCTTTGAGCGATTGGTCGTGCAGGATCAAGGCCGCGCGTTGCAAGGTTACGCCGCCGTTGCACAGGTCTATCACACGCAGGGAATGCTGTTGGACACGCAACGCCATCACGTCACCGCCATCGAAACCTGGCGCAAACGCATCGCAGCGTTGGAGAAAATGCTGACCGCTGGCAGCGAAAATGCAGGCGTCCAACTCAGC
The DNA here is from genome assembly GCA_043719385.1 of Blastocatellia bacterium. GTDB lineage: Bacteria > Acidobacteriota > Blastocatellia > RBC074 > RBC074 > JAFDVL01. The sequence goes on from JAYSTY010000193.1 coordinate 44,784, forward strand.
ATCGCCGACGCTTATTTTCGTGTAGGAAAAAACCAACTTCTCCTTGCGAAACAATCTTCGCCAACACAACAAGTGCGCCTGCAAAGCGAAGGACAACAAGCCATCGCACACACAAAAGAACTACTCAGTAAACTTGATCAACAGAAATTGCCGCCAGGTTATGTAGCTGGGAAAGCAGAATTGGAACGGCAGATGGCGGAAGTAAACTCTCAATCCTTTCCGTAAAAAATCAATCTCCCGAAACAGTTTTCCTGCGGTTTGGCATTCACAAATCAAGCAGTTTTCGCGTGCAATTGCAGGCATTCGTGCGAGCAGAAAGTTTGGCTGCGCCCAGCCGAAACAATCTGGACAGCATCATTTGCCGTGACAAATGCTCCGCACGCCACACAACGTAACATTTGGGTATTTTTGGTAGCGGCTCCGCCAACTCCCGCTGCCTGCTCACGAATTTTTCTTAGCTCTTTCGCTGTGTTGCGGACATTAAAGCTGAGCCGCGTAATCGCTTTCATCACATAAACGATGAACGCAAAAATAAACAGGATCACAACAAAACGTAAAATAAGGGCAATCACTTCGGGCCTCCGGGGTCGGCTCCGTGCTGGAGCATCGTTTTCGCATCTCCGGTTTTTCCGCTCGGACTTGCCTGACCGGATTTTGCCTGCTGCAACCGTTCGCGCATCTGCGTTAAGACCTGCTGCGCTTCGCCAGGCGCACTTTTGCTGTCCACTTCGACCTGGTTCAGCAATTTTTCAGCTTCATCCAAACTCTGCTGGCTGAGAATCAAAGACGAAGCCAGGTAAAATTTTGCCGTGCGATTTTTCTGGTCTTTCGTCAATGCCTTACGTGCCCAGGGAATCGCTTCCTGATAATTCTCCTGGAAAAAATATGCGCCCGCCATTTCCCCCATCACTTCGCCGTCCGCCGGTTTGAGCTTGTTTGCCTGTTGCAAAAAAGTCAGCGCACCTTCGGGACGACGGATTTGCATATACAATTCTGCCGCGTGACGCTGCGCCTCAAAATCATTTGGATTATCTTTGGCTTTTTTAATTGTCTCGGTGATTTGCGCCGGCATTTGTTGCGGCTCACTTGCACCCTCGCCAGCGCCATTTGGATTCGCTTTTATTTTTTCTGTGACCTGCGCAATTTTGGCATTGTTGTCAGCGCCCTGGACCTGGCGATAGTTGTAATTCGCCCATTTGAAACCGCAGGCCGATCCGATTACCAGCCCCAAAATCGTGAACCCAATGCGATTTTTCAGGGCGCCGAAACCGCTGGTGACGCCAATCGTAAAATTAGTTCTATCGTCTGTTTTCGGTGTTTTTTTCATGTTGTCCGTACCTTAAAAAATAGCGTGAGTTTCAGAGCGAGCCTGTAAGCCGAATTTTGTACCCCGTGGCTGAATTAACAGCGGCAGAGGCGGCGATCATTCATCTAGGCGGCCAATTACTCAGCCGCTCCAGCAACCCACCCGAAAACGCACCACGCCTCGCTTCATGCCAAATCCCAAAATTGAAATTTGCGATCAAGCGAAGCGTGGGTCAAGGCGGACAACCTCGGATTACGTTTCCCTATTTGGTCTTGCACCGCAGGGGGTTTGC
>JAYSTY010000194.1:0-20807 GCA_043719385.1 Blastocatellia bacterium
GCGCAACTTAAACTTAAAGTTGAGCGCCAGACCGCCGTCCGCGAAATTGCGCGTTGTTTTTTGGCGGGTGCAGGCATGACTGTTCCCGGAGAATTAGCCAAAGTCACAGGCCTCTCACGTCCCGAGGCTGGTCTCGGCAATCGCGCCCTGGTGGCGGAAGGTATGGCTGTTTCCCCAACTCAGGGTACTTATCTCCTGGCCGATCTTACCGCTCGCTTAGCGGAACTCCGCGATTAACTTCCAACCTCCTGCGCAAAAAAATACAGCTCCTGAAATCCACTTTCCCCTTTGCCTGCGTAAGTGTCAGTGAAACAGGGAATGAACCCTGAATGATAATTAGACAAGAAAGATAAGGAGAATTATGAAATCGAAATTCGCATTGTTATTATTCGCTATCGGAATGATCTTCACCAGCGCAGCTTTTGCGCAAAAGCCTGTCACTGTGGGTGGAGCGCCGATGTATGCCAACAAAAATATCATTGAGAACGCAGTCAATTCCGCCGATCACACAACCCTCGTGGCCGCAGTCAAAGCCGCCGGCCTAGTCGAAACGTTGCAGGGTGCTGGCCCCTTCACTGTTTTTGCACCTGTCAATTCTGCGTTTGATGCCTTGCCCGCCGGCACTGTGCCAACTCTGCTCAAGACTGAAAACAAAGGCATGCTGACCTCCGTGTTAACTTATCATGTAGTCGCGGGACGCCTGAATTCAAAGGCTTTGGGGCGCATGATTAAGCAGGGCGGTGGTAAAGCTACCTTGAAAACTGTGCAGGGGGGAATGCTGACACTCACCATGAGCGGCGACAAAATCAAAGTGATGGATGCCAAAGGGGGAGCAGCAACCATCACGATCACCAATGTGAATCAGTCAAACGGTGTCATTCACGTGATTGATCATGTATTATTGCCTAACTAATTTTACAGGATCGTGAGCAGGCAACGGCTCTAAAACAAACGGCGTCTGCGAGCATGAGCTTGGGACGCCGTTTGTTTTCTCAGGTGAACAAAATGAACACAGGTAATCTGCCGAAACTTGATGAAAAGGGCTTGCGACGAATGAAGCGCCGGGAGTGGATGAAGCTGTTACCACTGGCGGCAATGGGCGCATTTGCTTTTCCGAGTGTCAACGAAAAGCTTATCAAACGCGGTCTTGAGTTCAGCGATTTCGCCGCCGAAAAATTCTTTCGCCGTGAACGACTGGCCCCGACTTTCAGTGACCGCGAGGTAACTGCGTTCGAGCAATTTCCTATCAACAGCTACTCCGATTATGACCCCGAAGCGGAACTTGAAAATTGGAAATTAATTGTCGAAGGAATGGTCGCACGCCCTGGTGAATACTCGCTGGCGCAAATCAAAGCGCTGCCCAAACAAGTCCAGAATGTAAAGCACATTTGTGTCGAAGGGTGGAACGTCATCGGCAATTTCGGCGGCGTGCGGTTGGCTGATTTTCTACAATTTGTCGGCGCTGATCCACAGGCAAAATTTGTCGAAATGAGTTGCATGGATGATTATTTTACTTCTTATGACCTCGCCAGCGCCCTCCATCCACAAACGCTGCTGTGCTATGAAATGTATGGGCAACCGCTGACCAAAGATCACGGCGCACCACTCAGAATTCATACGCCTGTGAAGCTGGGCTACAAATCCGCCAAACATCTTTTTTCCCTGCGCGTGACCAATGTTCTGCGCAGTGAAAAAGGATTTTGGGAAGACCAGGGTTATTCGTGGTACGGAGGAGTTTAAATTTATGGCAATGACAAAATCAGGCCTGGCAATTCAGGCAATTGAAGCAGAGCGAAAAGGTCAGTCAGAAATTTACACCCGCGAGCATCCCTGGCTGGTCAGACTCACGCATTGGCTCAACGCGATTTCGTTGCTGGTAATGACGGGCAGCGGACTGCAAATTTTTTATGCGTTTCCCAGCTTCGGCGCGAAAATCCCGCAGGTCAATTTACTGAATGTGCCGGAAGCTGTCCGCCTCGGCGGATGGCTTGGCGGCGCGTTACAATGGCATTTCAGCTTTGCCTGGCTGTTTACGCTCTCAGGTCTCGCCTATGTGATTTATCTGGTAGTCACAGGGCATTGGCGGCAGGTCATTTTGCAGCCGAAAGAAATTCGTGGCATCTGGCCGATGGTGCGGCATTACTTTTTTTTCAAAGCCAAACCCGCACAGCTTGAGCCATACAACCCGCTGCAAAAACTCGCCTACACTTCGACGATTATTTTTGGCGTCATGGCGGTCGTGACCGGCCTCCTGATTTTCAAGCCGGTACAATTTGCGTGGCTGGAAAAACTTCTGGGCGGATTTGGCGTTATTCGTTTCTTACATTTTGCGGCGATGTGTGGGTTTCTGGCTTTTATTCCAGGCCATTTGATAATGGTTGCGCTGCACGGCTGGAACAATTTTTATTCGATGATCATTGGCTGGAAACGCAATCCTGATTATTTGCAGTAAGCCACCCCGTCGCTCCGGCTCCGGGTACAGTACCGCGAGCGGTAGCGAGCGGAGTCATCATCCCTGCTGCCGCAAAAAATAATCTTCAATTTCGTCGGCTAATTCCTGTCCGCGCACAATCATTTCTTCGACTTCGGTACGTCGCACCTGGGTAAAATCTTCGTCGCCAATTTCTTCCAGATTGGCGCACACGTTGTAATAAGCGCCGCGCATTGCGGCGAGCGCGAGTTGCGCTCCGGCGGGCAATTCAGGAAACAATCGCGCATTGCCAATTTCCGCAATCTCACTCAATAATTCGATGGTCTGCAACGAGTTTTCGACGACTCGGAGCGGGATGGTAAGTGCGCTTCTGGTAGCTTGTTCGATGGCGTTCTGACGCGCAAATTTTTCGGCCTCGGTTGTTTCCGGCAAGGCTTGCGCGTCCAGCACCCGCGCAAAATTTTCTGCATCATCAAGCAACGCTGTCTTCAGCACCGCACGAACTTCTTGCAACTCCGCAATTAATTCTTCGATTTCGGGATCGTCAGAATCAACCGTTTTGCAAAGCATCGCGCCCAGTGAAGCTGCCAGCACTCCGGCATAGGCGGCGACGCTGCCGCTGCCGGGTGATTGCGTTCCCGCCGCGACTTCATCCGCGAACGCACTCAAATCAGGTTCGGCGGTTTCAGGCTGTGGCTGAGCTTGCTGCAACGCTTTTTGCAGGCGCTGTTCAAGCACCAAATCTGCGCTGAAGTTTTCAATTTGCAAATAAAAATCGGCGCAGGCATTGAGCGCGGCTTGGGGAATTAAGCCAATGATTTCGCTGCCTACAATATTGACTCCATAACGTGCAGCTTCGCGCCTGACCATCTCGAAGACGCGAAAAACAGGCGTCGCTTCATAATTCACCAGATTCATCGAAACCTGGACCTGACGCCGCGCCGTCAATTCAAAACCCAACGCTTTGACGTATTGCAAACCGCCATCGCGCCCGCGAATCGCCTGCGCAATTTTCTTCGCCACTGCCAAATCTTCCGTCGCTAAATTAATGTTGTAAGCGATCAACGGAGCGCGCGCTCCAACTGCGACTGCGCCAGCGGTTGGATGAATCTGTGCCTCGCCAAGATCCGGTGCGTGGGCAGGATTAACGTCAATCACTTCGCGCAGGCCCTCAAATTCGCCGCGCCGTACATTCGCCAGATCAAGGCGTTCAGGTCGCGTCGCCGCGTGTTCATACAGATAAACTGGCAGACGCAATTCACGCGCAATGCGTTCACCCGCACGCCGTGCCAGCGCTACGCAATCGCTCATCGTCACCCCTTTGATCGGCACAAACGGCAGCACATCAATTGCTCCCATGCGCGGATGCTCGCCGGTGTGATGATTGAGGTCAATCAATTCAACTGCCCGTGCCGCAGCCAGTACCGCAGCTTCCAGAACGGCTTCCGGCTCACCCGCAAACGTAATCACCGAGCGGTGATGATCACTGTCCATCGTTTGATCAAGGACAAATACCTGCGGGACAGAAGCAATGGCGGAGGCAATGGCATTGACAATCGTTGCGTCGCGGCCTTCGCTGAAGTTGGGAATACATTCGACGATTTTATTCATTGGTTCGGGGTGCCTTTTCGTTTCCAGTATTTGCTATAGCAGAGAGAACAAAATTTGCCTGAAGAAGAAACAACCAATTTAATTCCATTTACATCGCCATTGAGAGGCAAATCAATTGGCTCAGAATGTTTATCTTCGCCTTTGATTTTGATGTTGGCGTTTACCCAATAATTCAATTCACTAAAAGCTTTTATTGAAAATCTGCCATAGGCATCAGTGTTAGTAACATTATCTGACTGCCCGAAGTAGTGCCAGTTCCATTGAGCGGCAGGTTTAAGTTCGGCTATAACTATCACGGCATTAACAATCGGTCTTCCATCAGGCCACAGCACAATCCCGGAAATAGTTCGCTCAGTTAGAGGCGGCGGCAAAGTTAAATCATAGTTTTCCAGCTTTTCGCCCTCGCCTAACGTAATAAGAGTAGCAAGGGAAATATCTGAGACACCTGGGTAATAAGTACGGGGGCAATATTGCGAATATCTCATATGCCCTCCATATCCACCATGAGAGCTTGTGAGACTAAAACCAAGATAGTATTGTCCGGCAGGGATAGCCTTGAACTCAAATTTGCTTGGATTCCCGTTACTCATGGCTACAAAGACATTCGTATGGGAATTTGCTGTCTCATTGACAGGCATAAGCTCAACAGAAATACCACTTAAAGATTTCCCTTTATGGTTAAAAACTATCCCGCTAATTTGGCCTGTGGTTGGTACGATGATATTTTCTTCGTTGCAGGATTTAGTCGAAAGGGAAATTTTCTTAGAGTTGTTTTCTGCTGCCACTTGATCAGGTAAATCGTACTTAATAAAATATTCGCCAGGAGAGATTTCTGAGAAAAGATAATTTCCTTTTTCGTCAGTAGTTGCTGTGAACTTTTCTTTCTCGCTTTGAATTTCAACTTTGATGTTTCTAATAGGGCGCTCAATCGTTTCCTCAAAAATACTTCCTAATGGTTTTATCTTTCGCAAAACTCGCCCATACAACATTGCTGACTGCTTGCCTGGTTTTAGATTGTGGAGATAGGTGATTGCAATACTGGCTTCATCCACAGGTAAGGCTCGCTCAGGGTAGACAAGAAAATCTTTATTGACAGAGCCACGATCAGCAAAAACAAGATAAGTATTATTCTCTGCAAACTCATACGAAAAACAACCTTCGTAAAAATGCTTCTCGAATTTTAATTCACCCGTTGGAGACTTTTTTTGTAATTGTAATGCGGTTACTGCAAATTCGTTTTGCTTGTCTGGAATGCCTTTGAATGATTCTTTAATTTCAAACAAAGTAATCTTTTTGCGAATGATTTTTTTGCTTATGCCCGTGCCTTCTTCGTAAGATTCTGAATAGCTGATTTCTTTTACTGTACCAATAAAAACGGCAGCGGCCTTTTCATATAACTTACACGGGGCAGATGATTGATTTATACATTGGGCATTGAACTGCGGAGCCAACCAAAGCAGCAAAAAGACTAAGATTAGTTTGTGGCTTTTTCTGCGGATCATAAATAAATTAGCGGTACTTCAAAAAAATTACTCATCTCCAAACGAAATTCCTAATTCTCGTGCTGACAAAATAATGTCTGAATCCAGCGGCACATATTTTGTTTCGCTGATGGCTTGTTCCAGCGGCACAGTAATAATTCTGGTTGATTGCAAGGCGACCATGACGTTTTGTTCGCCGCGTTCGATGGCGCGGACGGCGGCGGCTCCGAAGCGCGTAGACAACAGGCGATCTGTGGTTGTTGGTTGTCCGCCGCGTTGTAAATGGCCTAACACTAATGATCGTGTTTCGCGTTCGGTCAGGCGATGAATTTCTCTGGCTACGAATTCGCCGACACCGCCGAGGCGTAAATCAAGTCCCGTTTCGCGCAGCTTGGTGAAATGTTCGCCGCCTGCCAGCTTGGCGCCTTCGGCTGTTACGACGATGGCAAATCTGCGTTGCCGTCGCCAGCGATCCTGAATTTTCTTCGCTACCGATTCCAAAGAAAAGGGAATCTCAGGAATCAGAATTACATCCGCGCCGCCTGCAATTCCGGCATAAAGTGCGATCCAGCCGGAGTAATGCCCCATCAATTCCACGACCATCACGCGCTCGTGCGAACGGGCAGTAGCGTGCAATTTGTCAATCGCTTCGGTTGCGGTCGTCACCGCTGTATTAAACCCGAAAGACACTTCGGTGGCGGCTAAATCGTTATCAATTGTTTTTGGTACGCCGATGATCGGGATGCCAAGCTGCACCAGTTTTTGCGCGATCTTGAATGTTCCGTCGCCACCGATAGTAACCAGCGCCTCAAATCCCCACTCATGAAATTTTTCGACGATCTGCGCTGAAATATCTACCGTTACTGACTTGCCGCGTTTTTCAGTTGTGAATTGAAAAGGATTGCCGCGATTGGTAGTGCCAAGAATTGTGCCACCCAGATGCGCAATGCCGCGCACATCTATCGCCTCAAGTCTGCGGAGGCGGTTTTTGTGCAACAATCCCTCGAAGCCGCGTTCGATGCCATAAACTTCCCAGCCGCGATTCAGCGCACCTTTTACGACCGCACGAATAACCGCATTCAAGCCGGGACAATCGCCGCCGCCGGTCACAACCGCAATTCTTTTTGGTTTCTCCGTTGATTTTTTCGCTACTACTCTTTTATTAGCCATTGTTTGAATGCTGGCATAAGCAGGTAAGCAGGCGCAAGGCGAGAGCGAAGGAGGATAAATTTTCCAGTTCGCTCTGGTGAGGCTTGATTTGCATGTTGCTGTCAAGCTGCTAAAAAATCTCACTTGCCCCGCCTGTAAAATTCGGCTAGGATGCACAGTGAATGAATGCTCATTCATTTTTACAGAGTTCATCCCAGCGGCTGAAATTACAACGGATATGAAAGCGCCAAAAAAATCAGATGCGCGGATCAAGGTAGTCGGCAAGGCTACCACCAAAGCTGTGCGCACTCCGTCCGAACCGGGAGACGATAAAGCCAATGGCAAATTCGCCGCGATTTTGCGGGGTGCGACGCAGGTGTTTGCCCGCTCCGGTTATTTCAATGCGAAGGTCGCCGAAGTGGCGCGTGCTGCCGGAGTTGCAGATGGCACGGTGTATCTGTATTTCAAAAATAAAGACGACCTGCTGGTTTCAATTTTCAATACAGCGATGGCGGAATTTAACGTTCGTGCGCGGCAGGAATTGGCGGAAATCGCCGACCCGTGTGCGCAGCTTCGACACTTTGCCCGGCTGCATTTTGAATCACTCGAAGCGGATCGTGAGCTGGCCGTTGTTTTCCAGGTCGAGTTTCGCCACTCGACAAAATTTATGGAGCAGTTTTCCGAAACGATGCTCGCTGATTATTTAAAAATGCTCCGCGAGATTTTGGAACGAGGCCAAACCCAGGGTGTGTTTCGTGCCAGCCTGAAGCCAAAAATCGTCGCCAAAGTTATTTTCGGAGCGCTGGACGAAATGGTGACGAACTGGGTTTTGAGTCATCACAATTTTAAGTTAACGCCGATGGTTGATCCTGTGATGGACGTGTTTCTGCATGGGATCAGCACAGAAAGCGTTGCTTAGGCTGTCAGCCTGCGGTATAGCCTTGCTGGGATTTGATTGTTTTAAAAATAAACAATCACCGCAGGCTGACAGACCTCCGCTATAAAATTTATGGCACAGTCTGAAACCACCTTTGCCCTGCGGCAAAATAATCCATCATCGCCAGAGACCATCGTGTCTCTGTTGGATTATGTGGGTTCGTCTGCCAAACCGGATTTGCTCAATTACAAAAAGGATGGTGCGTGGCAATCAATTTCAACGGCTGAATTGCTGGCTCAGGTACGCGCTACAGCGGTTGGGCTTTATTCGATTGGCGTGCGGCCCGGCAACCACATTGGGTTACTTTCCGAAAATCGCCCGGAATGGACAATCGCAGATTTAGGTATGCTGAATGCGGCGGCGGCGGATGTCCCGATTTACGCGACGCAGGCTCCCAGGCAGGTTTCATACATCCTCAATGATGCCCAGGTCGCCGTACTGTTTATTTCCAACGCGCAGCAATTTGCACGGGTCAAAGCAGCCCTGGATGATATTCCCACGCTGACAAAAATAATTGCCTTCGACGAATTTGAAACCGACGATCCACGGGTCATATATTTCGCGGATTTACAGGCGTATGGTCGCCAGTTGGATCGGCTCCAGCCGGATTTATTTGGACGATTGCGCGGGCAGGTTAAGCCAGGAGATTTGGCGACGCTGATTTACACTTCGGGAACCACTGGCGAGCCAAAAGGCGTAATGCTGACGCACCACAATATTATGTCGAATGTCGTGAGCATGGCGCAGGAAATGAACCTTGAGGAAAATGATGTGGCGCTCAGCTTCCTGCCGTTTTCGCACATCTTCGAACGCGCCACCATTTATCTGGATTTTTACCTGCGCCTGAAAATCTTTTATGCCGAAAGCCTTGACGCCGTAGCCAAAAATTTAGCTGAAGTCCGACCACATTTTATGACGAGTGTGCCGCGTCTGTACGAAAAGATTTTTGCGAAGACGATTGAAAAAGCTGAGGCCGCCGGAACCGCGCAGGCCAGGATTGCACACTGGGCAATTGAAGTTGCCAGGGAATGGGCTGCCGCAGAAAACAGCGGGCAAAAAATAAGTTGGGCATTGCAGGCGAAACGAACATTTGCGGTCAAACTCGTGTTCTCGAAATGGCAGGCTGCGCTGGGTGGCAGGCTGAAAAATATGGCTTCGGGCGGAGCGCCGCTCGCGCTTGAACTAGCCCAGACTTTTTATGGTGCGGGGTTGCCGATTTTGCAGGGTTATGGGTTGACCGAAAGCTCACCCGTGATTACGGCCAATAGCCACAAGGCAAATCGGCTTGGTTCCGTTGGAAAACCGCTTTCTGGCGTGCAGGTGAAAATTGCTGCGGACGGTGAAATTCTATGTTGTGGGCCGAACGTGATGCAGGGGTATTACAATCAACCGGCAGCAACGGCGGAGGCGCTGACGCACGATGAAAATGGCGCAGTCTGGTTACACACAGGTGACATCGGACATTTCGATGCCGACGGATTTCTTTACATCACCGACCGGAAAAAAGATTTGCTTAAAACCAGTGGTGGCAAATACCTCGCGCCGCAACCCATTGAAAACGCCCTGAAGCAAAGCCGCTTTATTAATCAGGCCGTTGTGATTGGCGACAATCGCAAGTTTCCAGCCGTCCTGATCGTGCCGCACTTCGCAGTGCTCAAACATTACGCAGAACTCAAAAAGATTGCGTATCAGAACATTAATGATTTGCTGCAGCAGCCCAAAATCACTGCTTTGATAGAGCGACAAGTTGATAAGCTGACGCCGGATTTAGGACATTTTGAGAAGCTCAAAGGCGTTGTTTTACTCGACCGCGAATTAACAATTGAAGGCGGTGAACTTACTCCGACATTGAAAGTCAAACGGCGCGTCGTGATGGAAAAATACAAAGATTTAATTGATCGAATGTACGCCGAGAAAGAACAATTGCACGAGAAAAAATAAGTGACCAGACTAACGATCACCCACATTCATAAACATACGCCCAATGTCTGGAGTTTTTTTATGGCTCCACGGGCAGTTGACAAACAGGCTTTCGTTGCCGGGCAGGTCGCCGTGCTGGAAATGGAGGGCTGCAATCCGTCTTACCTCGCGTTTGCTTCCGCACCGGAAGACGAAGAATATGAATTTTTAATCAAGCGCAGCGACCAGGCAGCGAACCTCGCACACAGTTTATTTAAAGCTGAGGCGCCATCTGAAATTACGCTGAGCAACATCGTTGGCAATGGCTTTGCCGTTGAAAAATATCAGGCGCACGATTTGATTTTCGTCGCGATGGGGACAGGCATTGCACCACTCCGCTCAACCTTGCGACACGTGTTTTGCGCACGCGAAAATTATGGCAAGCTGATTGTCCTGCATGGTGCGCGGACGAAAGATGATTTTTATTTCGCGGACGAAATTCAAAATGAATGGCGCAATCACAATGTTACGTTGAGGCAAGTCATCAGCCGCCCTGATGAAGAATGGAGTGGCGCAACAGGTTATGTCCAAAGCCTGCTGGACAACATTATTTCTGCCCTGCATGAGCCGGTCGCGTTAATTTGCGGCTCACAGGAAATGATGAAGCACACGAAAGAACGACTACAAGAACTAGGTTTTGCCGACGAAAAAATACTGACGAATTATTAATTGTGTAACGAGAAGAACCGCCAATGATTATTGATGCCTGGGCACAACATCCGACACTACGACACTCGCAGGATGCGATGTTTGATTCGTTGCGTCGCTGGATACATCAGGCGGCAGAGCCAACAGAATTGCCAGTCTCCGCTACGATTCAGAATATGGATGAAGGCGGAATCGCGGTGAGTTTGATTAGCGCGTGGGTTGGGCCAAAAGGCGCAATGATTTCTAACGATGAAGTCGCGGGCTTCGTCAAACAAGCGCCAGATCGGCTTGTTGGCGTCGGTTCCGTAGACATTTCGCGTCCGATGCAGGCCGTGCGCGAAATTCGCCGCTGCGTGAAAGAACTCGGCTTTAAAGCGATTCGCGTCTTGCCGTGGCTGTGGGAATTGCCGCCGACGCATGCGCTCTTTTATCCAGTCTATGCTGAATGTTGTGAATTGGGCGTGCCGGTTTGCACGCAGGTTGGACATACAGGCCCGCTGAAACCATCAGAATTCGGACGCCCGATTCCGTACATTGATCAGGTGGCGCTGGACTTTCCTGAACTTGTCATCGTGGGCGGACACATTGGCTATCCGTGGACAGAAGAAATGATCGCCGTCTGTACTAAACACGAAAATGTTTACATTGATACGTCGGCGTACACGGTAAAACGTTATCCCGAAAATCTTGTGGGATACCTTGCCAAACACGGGCGTACAAAAGTTTTATTTGGCACAAACTGGCCGATGATTCCGGCTAAAAAAGCCTTGGAAGGCTTTGACGACTTGCCCCTGGATGAAGAAGCCAAAACCCTGTTTTTAGAGGGCAATGCGGCACGCGTATTCAAATTATAATAAGAATCAAATTTAGCTTTGCTGGGAAAATTTTTGGTTCATCAACTGAGGAGATTATTAATGCAGATCAAAAAAGTAGCGGTGCTGGGCGCGGGCGTAATGGGAGCGCAAATCGCTGCACACGTTGCGAACGCCGGAATCCCATGTTTATTGCTCGACATTGCACCGAAAGAATTGACGCCGGAAGAACAATCCAAAGGCTTAACACTGGAATCGCCTGCGGTGCGCAATCGGATTGCGAATATGGGACTCGAAGGCGCGAAGAAAGCCAAGCCTGCCGCATTCATGTCGCCTGAACTTTCTGGCCTCATCAGCATAGGAAATTTCGATGATGATTTGCCGAAGCTTAAAGATTGCGATTGGATTGTCGAAGCCGTAGTCGAACGGCTCGACATTAAACGCAGCCTGTATGAACGCGTCGAACCACATCTGCACGCCGCAGCGATCATCACTTCTAACACGTCCGGCATCCCCATAAATTCGTTGGCAGAGGGGCGTTCTGAAAATTTTCGCAGGAATTTTTTAGGTACGCATTTTTTCAACCCGCCGCGTTATTTGCATTTGATGGAAATCATCACGACGCCTGAAACTGCGCCCGAAGTCGCATGTTTTATGGCGGGATTTTTTGATCGCGTGCTGGGCAAAGGCGTAGTGTACGCCAAAGACACGCCGGGGTTCGTTGCCAATCGTTTGGCAAATTTTTCGATGCTGAATGGCTTGAGTTACATGCTCGAAAAAGGCTATACGCCGGAGGAGATTGATTCATTGACAGGCACGTTGATCGGTCACGCAAAAAGCGCGAGCTTTCGCACATTGGATGTAGTCGGTTTGGACACCGCGTACAACGTCGCCCGCAATTTATATAATTCGCTGACAAACGACGAAAAGCGTGAATCGTTCAAGGTTCCTGAAATCCTCGACAAAATGGTCGAGCGCAAATTGCTGGGCGACAAAACCAAGGGCGGCTTTTACAAAAAAGTTGGCAAAGATATTTTGACGCTGGATTTCGCTACGCTCGAATATCGTCCGCAGCAAAAAGCAGACTTTCCTTCCGTTGGTGCAGCCAAACAAATTGATAACCTCGCCGCACGCCTGAAAACATTGACTTATGCGACAGATCGCGCTGGCGAATATATTTGGCACACGATGGCAGACGCCGCGATTTATGCCGCCAATCGTATTCCTGAAATTGCCGACAACATCGTTGAAATTGATAACGCGATGAGATGGGGATTCGCGCACGAAATGGGTATTTTTGAAAAATGGGATGCCATCGGCTTGGAAAAATCCGTCGCCAAAATGCAAGCAGAAAATCGCCCGATTCCCGCCAACGTCGCAGCAATGCTCGCCGCCGGAAACACCAGTTTTTACAAGGTCGAAAACGGCGTGAAGCATTTTTACGACTTCGCCAGCTCGTCTTATAAACCTGTGCCAGTTCCCGCAGGCGTGACGATTCTGAAATCGCTGAAAGATCAGGAAAAAGTTATTAAGAAAAATAACGGCGCAAGTTTGATTGACCTCGGCGACGGCGTAGCGTGTGTTGAATTTCATTCTAAAATGAATTCGCTGGGCAGTGATCAAATGCAGATGATTGCGTATGGCCTGAAAGAAGTTGAGAAAAATTTCGTTGGCATGATCGTTGGCAATCAAGGCCCGAATTTTTCAGCAGGCGCAAACATCATGCTGATTTTGATGAGCGCACAGGAAGGCGATTGGGACGAACTGATGATCGGCGTGCGGCAATTTCAAAATATGACGATGAGCCTGCGTTATGCGCCGAAGCCCGTTGTTGTTGCGCCGTTTGGTTTGTCGCTCGGTGGCGGCTGCGAATTGACGCTCCATTCCGATCGCGCCGTAGCTGCGGCTGAAACCTACATCGGCTTAGTCGAAGTCGGCGTCGGATTATTGCCCGGCGGTGGCGGCACAAAAGAAATGGCACTGCGTGCGGCTGACGCCGTAGCCGATACGCCCAATCTTGATCAATTTGAAATCCTGCGCAAAAACTTTGAATTAATCGCCATGGGCAAAGTCGCCGTCAGCGCCGCCGAAGCCCGTCATTGGGGCATTTTGCGAAACACCGACCACATTGTGATGAACACGGATCGCCAAATCGAAGAAGCCAAACAGCAGGTGCTGGCGATGGCACGCGAGGGTTATGTTGCGCCGCAACCGCGTCAGGATATTTTGGTACTTGGCGAAGCCGCGCTCACAAAATTCAAGCTTGGCATGCACATGATGAAACGCGGCGGCTACATTTCAGAGCATGACGCTTTGATCGGAACCAAAATTGCCGAAGTGTTGAGCGGCGGCAATCTGACGCATCCGACCTGTGTGACGGAACAATACTTGCTTGATCTCGAACGCGAAGCATTCGTCAGTTTGTGCGGCACAAAAGCGACGCAGGAACGAATTGCGCATATGCTGAAAACAGGCAAACCGCTACGGAATTAGGAGGCAGTGATGGCAACGCCACAAAAGTATCTCAACGCCGATCCGAAACCTCACCGCTGGACACGGGAAGAGTATTACAAATTAGGAGAGGTGGGCATCCTCGTGGATAAAAACGTCGAGTTGATTGAAGGAGAGGTTATTGAGATGAGTCCTATTTATAGCCCACACGCAACGACTGTCACGATAGTGCAAGAATTGATGAGCGAAATCTTCGGTAAGGGCTGGGTCGTAAGAATCCAACAACCGCTCAGCCTTGGAACTGATTCTGACCCGCAACCTGACATTGCCGTAATAACAGGCAAAGCACGCGATTTTATAGATGGGCATCCAACATCTGCTGCATTAGTCATTGAGGTTGCCGTCTCGTCACTTTCCTATGATCGCAAGCAAAAAGCCAGTATTTACGCCAAAGCGGGAATCAAGGATTACTGGATTGTTAATGTCCAGGATGTACAACTCGAAGTCTATCGTCGTCCTATTACGGATGAGAACGGGGAGTATGGTTTTATCTATGCTCAGACGTTGATCTTCAAAAAAGGTGATGTCGTGAAACCGCTTGCCAAACCAAAAGTAATCATCGGGATTGCAGATTTATTGCCCTAATTATTAAGGAGAATTTCTCATGCGCGAAGCAGTTATCGTAAACGCTCTCAGAACCGCGATTGGCAAAGCGCCGCGCGGCATCCTCAAAGACACGCGGCCTGATGATTTGGGCGCCGCGGTCATCAAAGAATTATTGGCTCGCACGCCGGGACTTGATCCGGCGCAAGTCGAAGACGTAATCATCGGATGCGCTACGCCGGAAGCGCAGCAGGGCGCGAATATGGCGCGGCAAATCGTGTTGCTGGGCGGCTTGCCTGTTACGACTTCGGCTTTGACGATCAATCGTTTTTGCTCGTCGGGTTTGCAAGCCATCGCGCAGGCTGCCGAACACATTATGGTCGGTTCCTCTGACGTAGCCATTGGCGGCGGCGCGGAATCAATGTCAATGCTGCCGATGGGCGGATACAATTTGTCGCCGAATCCGACGCTGACCGACAGCTATCCCGACGTTTATTTGAATATGGGGTTGACTGCCGAAAATGTCGCACAGAAATACGGCATCTCGCGCGAAGAGGCGGAGGCATTTGCTGTGCGTTCACATCAGCGTGCAGGCGCAGCAATTGACGCCGGAAAATTCAAAGACGAAATCCTTCCGGTCACCGTTGTCAACCGCGAAGTCAACGTAGCCGCCGCAGCCGCAGGCAAAGCGCTCAACGCGAAAAATCGCATTGCTCTCCGGGAATTTATTTTTGATACGGACGAAGGTGTGCGCCGCGATACTTCGCCCGAAGGCCTGGCAAAACTGCGACCTGCCTTTCACGCCAAAGGAACCGTCACGGCGGGAACGTCTTCGCAAATGTCCGATGGCGCGGCGGCGGCTTTGGTGATGTCGCGTGAACGCGCCGAAGCGCTGGGGCTAAAACCGATGGCGCGTTTTGTGTGTTACGCGATTGCGGGTGTGCCGCCCGAATTAATGGGCATCGGCCCGGTCGAAGCGATTCCGAAAGCGTTAAAAATTGCGGGCTTGAAACTGGACGACATCGGCGTCATCGAACTTAATGAAGCGTTCGCCGCGCAAGCTCTCGCCGTCATCAAAACGCTCAACATTGATCCCGAACGTGTCAACGTCAACGGCGGCGCACTCGCGCTGGGGCATCCGCTCGGCTGCACTGGAGCGAAGCTTACCGCGACGATTTTGCAGGAGATGAAACGTACCGGAGCCAGATACGGAATGGTTACGATGTGTGTCGGCGGCGGCATGGGCGCTGCTGGAATTTTTGAAAATTTGATGAATTGAAATAGTGGCTGGTGACGGGTGACGAGTGGCTGGTTTTCTGACCGACCACCGACCACCAGCCACCGACCACCAACCTAGAAAGGCTTTTTTATGTCAGCTACAGCACCAGAAAAAATTGTCGTCAAAGGCGGCGGCTTCTTACTCGCAGAGACCTTACCCGCGCAGGTCTTTTCGCCCGAAGATTTCACCGAAGAACAGGTGATGATCGGGCAAACCACCACCGAATTTATGGACAAGGAAGTCATTCCGCAACACGACGCACTTGAATCCAAAGATTACGAAGTCCAGCGCAACCTGATTGAGAAAGCCGCAGAGCTTGGCTTAATCAATGCTGCGATTCCTGAAAAATTTGGCGGTCTCGAACTTGATCACGTCTCGAATATGCTGATTGCCGAAAACCTGTCAGGCCAGGCTTCGTTTGCGACCGGCTACGGCGCAACCAGCAGCATCGGGCTATTGCCCATTGTTTTTTTCGGCAACGACGCACAAAAATCTGAGTACCTGCCGAAGATCGGTTCCGCCGAATGGATCAGCGCGTATTGCCTCAGCGAATCAAGCTCCGGCTCCGACGCACAAGGCGCAAAGGCTACGGCGCGGCTCAGCGAAGACGGCAACCACTGGATTCTCAACGGCGAAAAAATGTGGATCACGAACGGGGGATTCGCCGATGTTTACGTCGTCTTCGCCAAAGTTGACGGCGATAAATTTTCGGCTTTCATCGTGATGAAAGATGATCCCGGCGTGACGCGTGGCAAAGAGGAGCACAAGTTGGGACAGCGCGGATCGTCAACGACACCGTTGCTTTTGGCAGATGCGAAAATCCCCAAAGATCGCCTGCTCGGCGAAATCGGCAAAGGTCATTTGATCGCTTTCAATGTGCTGAATTTCGGGCGCATTAAAATGGGCGCTGGCTCCATCGGCGGAGCAAAACGCGTGCTGGGAATGGCGGCAAAATATGCGGCGGATCGTCATCAATTCGGGCGTCCCATTGCCAGCTTCGGCGCGATTAAATATAAACTGGCCGAAATGGTGGCGAAGATTTACGCCGGAGAATCAGCCGTTTATCGCACTGCCGGAATGATCGAAGACCGCGAACATGGCATTGATAAAAGCCAGCCTGCCGAAATTCTGAAAGCCGTCGAGGAATACGCCATCGAATGCGCGATGATTAAAGTCGCAGGCACGGAAATTCTGTTTTATTGTGCTGACGAAGGCGTACAAATTTATGGCGGCAACGGCTTCACCGAAGATTATCCGGTCGAAGGCGTATACCGCGATTGCCGCGTCAACCGCATTTTTGAAGGCACGAATGAAATCAATCGTTTGTTGATTCCCGGTCAATTGCTCAAACGCGCGATGAAAGGCCAGTTGCCATTGCTTGCCGCTGCCAAACAGTTGCAGGAAGAATTGCTCGCCGGCCCGTCATTCGACATGGACGAAGACGACGCGCCGATGGCTGAAGAACGCAAGCTCGCCGCGAATGCTAAAAAAATAGCATTAATGGTACTGGGTTCAGCGGCGCAGAAATTTATGGCTGGGTTGTCGGAACAACAAATGGTTTTGTGCTGGGCGGCGGACATCATCATTGAAGCGTATTTGATGGACAGCGCGATTGCCCGCACCGCAAAAATGATTGCGCGTGACGGCGAAGAAAAACACCAGGCCGCAATTGACGCAACCAGGTTGTACACAAACGACGCACTGGGACGAATTGACATCGCCGCAAAGAATGCGCTCGCCGCCATTGCGGAAGGCGATGATTTGCGGATGTTGTTGGCAGCCTTGCGCCGCTTCACGAAATACACACCGCTCAACACATCAGCCATTCGTGACCGTTTGGCGGATAAGGTTGTCGCGGCAGGCGGATATTTGTTCTAGCGTAAATGGAGCAGGGAACTGTAAACAGGGATGTTTGCCGTACAAACAAAGGTAAAGGGCGAAAAGTAATTTTCGCCCTTTTTATTTTGCAGGTTCATCATTGTCATCAATCACGATTTCATCAGGAGGAATAATCACGACTTTGCCGTCCTGCCAACTCACGATGGGGTGGCCGAGCTTTTTATGCCTGATCCGCGCCTGTCGTCCCGCTTCACGCAGAATTTCTAGAATCTTCTTTGGGTCTAAAAAGCTATTCGTTGCGCTTTCTTTTTCTTTCATCTCTAGCACCAGTATTTTAACCTTGGTTAATAACCAACTCATGCTATATTTTTTCCATTGAAACCATTTTTCAGCTATTAGGAGATTACGATGGGTGAAGCAGTTTTCTTATCATTGATTGGGTATATAAAATCACTGGATACGATACATAAATTCGGTAAATGGGCATACGGAAAACTCATTGATACAACACCTGTTAAGAATGCCATAGCCCTAACAGCTAAAGAGTATCCAGATGCAGCAGGAACAATTGAGAGTGCATTAAAGAAACTTCTTACAAGCGACGAATTTATATCAGAACTGGAAAAAGCTGAATCAGGAAAAGATATCTTCGCTGATGAAATATTAGTGAATCTCCTCATTGATAAAGGTGGTTTTTTTACAGGGATTGGCAATAGTACAAGAGATGCCCTTAAAGTTATACAAATTTTCTCCCGCAATTTACGAGACGAATTACTCCGTTCCGATGACGCAACCGTACATCTTGGTAGACAACAGGATGTACATCACAAAGAAACATTAATTGCTATATCGGCTTTAGGGGAATCTGTGAGAAGCGGTTTTGCAGAACTGCGTAGTGGACAGATGACAGGACAGTTTTCAGGGCAAGAAATTGCGAGTGACGCTCAACTTCCGTTTCACGAAAAGCTCTATCAGGATCGCATTCAAACTGCGCATGATCTATTGCAAGAGGGGAAAACAGATAGCGTCAAATCAATATTATCTAGGCTAAGAAAAGAAGTTGCTGAGCAAAATGTGTCAAATGAATTACAGGTTTCGATAGCAGGTATGTTAGGACGCTGCGCTTTACGTGCAAATGATCCTGAAACTGCGCTGACCGAATTTACCGAAGCCTTACGACTAAAAAATGATTGTGTAATGACTCAATCATACTTAGCAATCACAGCACTGTTTTTACATAAGGATGATTTGGCAAATCACTACGTTGATTTGATCGCTAGTAGCGAAAAAAGAGATTCTGTCATTACAGCTAATTATATTCGTGCACTCTATGGACTTGGACGACAGGATGATTTTGAAAAATTTATTGCTGAAAATAAATCAGTTCAAGAGGATTCTCAATGTGCATTGATCCTTGGGATGGCGCGATATGAGCAATCACGATTTGATGAGGCAGAAAAATACTTTGAAATTGCATTACGTAATCCTTTACTTGCTCCACTTGCTAAGCTTCTTGACTCTCAGAGCATCGGCAACTCAGTCTACAAAAAATACGAAGATGACCCGCCCTTTGATTGGCGCATTCCCATAGAGATAAAAGAGCGGCTGGAAAAAGCTGAAACGCAGTTGCTAGAAGTTCGAGAAATCTTCCGTAACTATGATGACAAGACCAATTATGTAGAAGCGCTTGTCCATCTTTCTCATATTCAAAGAATGTTACTGAAATTTGAGGAAGCAGTTAATTCTTGTTCTGAGGCTTTAATTTCCGATCCAAGCCATGCTGAGGCACTACGACATAAAGCACATCTGCTCTTATCTCAAGGTAACCCGGAAGTCGCATTACAATTAATGCAAAAGATACCTGTAGGAGCCTTTGACGAACATTGGTTACATGTTCCAATGGCGAAGGCGTACCTGCGCTTGAAAAAATTTGAGGACGCCAGCAGGTTATTGCAGCCTCTCCTTAATTTGAATACGTCTGATAAATATCAACTTGAGATTGCTGGCTTGCTGCTAATTTGTTTTTCAGAATTGAAACTAAAGGAAGAAATTGATGCTCTGAAAGAACAGCTATTGTCACTCCGAACTAATGATCCAAAAGCATTAGTTATAGTCTCTCAACAATTAGATCGAGAGGGGAGGTCAGAAGAAGCATTACAACTTTTAGAGAGTGCTTTAGAGAAATGCCAGAATGACCGAGAACGAGATATTGTTACAATAGAGGCAGCAGAGATATGTTTTGCCAGAGAGCTTTGGGACAAGGCCGCGTCCTTGTATGAACGGGTTGTTGACACATCCAAAGATATACCTATTGTTAGAAAATATCTGTTTAGCCTTTTTCACGCGGGCAGAGCTGCACCAGCCTTAGATTTATCCCAAAAAATACGTGGTAGCGGTGCTCCTCTTCCTTTTGTTAGTGAAATAGAGGCACGTATTTTAGAATGGATCGGAGATTTACAACCTGCACTTTTGATCTATGAATCTCTTAGCAAGCAAGAGCCAAATCAATGGGGGTATAAGTTTAGTCAGATAAAAATTCTCTTAAGGCAAGGAAAAGTAGAAAAAGCTGCTGGTGTACTCCTAAGCATTGACTATGAAAATATAAAAGAACAGCCAAATGCATTAATCAAAATAGCGGCTCTCCGACAAAAACTGGAGCTTGGCGATGAATTAAAATATGCTTGGCAGGCTAGGCGAAAAGGTTTTGCTGAGTCAAAAATTCATTCCAAGTATATTGGTATATTTCTACAGCGCTCTAAAAATAGTGAAACCACACTAGACGTACTTAATGGAGTGCAACTTGATTGTGTGGTCAAGCTTTTCAATCCCAAAACTCAATAACGAAAAGATTACATTATTGAACCTGAGGCTCCTGATTCTACGCGCGACGAAATTTCGCCAGATGATGTGAAAGCACTAGCATTATTTGGGGCGAAAACAGGGCAAACAGTTGTTTTCAATGCAGGCGATATATCTGAAACAAGTTGGTTAATCGAAGAGGTACAAAACAAATATGTTTATGGGTTCCAGCAATCCATGTTGAAGTATCAATCCTGGTTTAATGACTCAGCAATAATGAGCATTCATGTTGGTGATCCAGAAAAAAGTGAGACACAGGATTTCAGCAGCTTCTTTAGAATGTTGGATGCTTCTCATGACAGAGGCCAAAAGATTCTTGAATTATATAATCAGCATATTCCGCCGCTAGGTGTAATTGCCGAACTGAAAAGAAAGAATATTTATGAGGTTTGGTCATCTTTCTTAGGCACCACGCAAAAACTTTACGTTACACAGGGTGATACTCACTCAAAGGAGCAAGAGGAAAAAATACTAAAATCAGCAAATGCAATTGTTTTAGATGTGACGGGAATACTTACACTCCAATATGGCGTTGTTGCACGAATCAGAAAGGGTAGCCGCGGCAGCGGAAACGTGGTAGATATTTTCTGCGATGAAAAAGAAAACCACGTACCGCCTCCGCAACTGGCCCGAGTATAACAAAGCCTTACAGCAAAGAGGAAGTCTGACCGTGTGGGTCAGTGACGACGCAGTGGCAAACTGGACGACACAGGAGAAAACGGGCGCGCGGGGCGCCTCGCCGCAGTTC
>JAYSTY010000195.1:0-8289 GCA_043719385.1 Blastocatellia bacterium
AATTCCGCCTCCAGCGTGTACGCAATTTACGAACCAGCCGCCGCCAAACGCAGCCTCGGCGTTTACCTGATTTTGCTTTCGCTTGAATATTCGCGCCAACATCACAAGCGGTATTACTATCCCGGTTACGCCTATCGTGAACCTTCGCATTACGATTACAAGAAAAAATTTACCGGGATTGAGTCTTATGATTGGAGTGATTGGAAAACTGCCGCACAGCTAAAAGAAGATTGAAACAGTTATTTCGTTTCTGTCATTCCGAGCCTGCCATACTTTCGCAATTGAGGCCAGATGAAGGAGACGATTGCAACTACGAGGATCGTGCCAAGGCCGCCAGCTACAACTGAAACTTCCGTGCCGAAATATTCCGCTGTGACGCCTGATTCGTAGCCGCCAAGCTCATTCGAGGTTCCGATAAATAAACTATTGACTGAAGAAACTCGCCCGCGCATATCGTCCGGCGTTTGCAATTGCACGAGGGTGTGACGAATGATGACGCTGATGTTGTCAAAGGCTCCGATTAAAAACAGCATTAACATGGAGAGCCAGAATGACCGCGACAGCCCGAAAACAATTGTCGCGCCGCCAAATCCTGCGACCGCTAAAATCAAAGTCCAGCCCGCTTTTCGCATTGGTGCGCGATGGGCGATGAACAATGACATCAGGACTGCTCCGATGGATGGCGCGGCACGCATCCAACCCAAACCCGTGGGGCCGACCTGCAAAATATCTTTGGCGTAAATCGGCAGGAGCGTCACCGCGCCGCCGAGTAAGACAGCAAATAAATCCAGCGTGATTGAAGCCACAATAATTTTTGAATGCCAGACGAATTTCAAGCCAGCAATCAGCCCCTGCAATTTGATCGGCTCGCGTTGTTCCTGCTTTTGATGTGTTTTAATTCCCGCCAGCAAAATCAGGTTGGTGAAAGCGACTACGGCAACGATGCCGTAAACCAGCGTGGGCTTGCCAAAAAGGGCAATCATCAGGCCGCCTAGGGCCGGGCCGGCGATGGTGGCAATTTCAAATGAATTGCTGCCCCACGCGACGGCATTGGCGAAAATTTCGCGCGGCACAATTTGCGTGACAAAGGCGGAACGCGCCGGCCCCTGAAAGGCACGCGCCAGGCCATTCAAAAATAAGCAGGCGTAAATTAAATTGACCGAGCCTTGCCGGGCTGAAAGCCAGAACATCGCCAGCCCTACAAATGTTGTTAGCCCAATCGTGAGGAGCAGGATTTTTTTGCGATTGTAGCGATCCGCAAGTTGTCCGGCTGGCAACGTGAAAAGCAAAATCGGCAGATACTGCACCAAACCGATATACCCTAGCTTTAATTTTGATCCGGTGCGCTCATAAATTTCCCAGCCTACCGCCAGGGTCAGCATTTGATGTCCGATGATGCCGAGCAGATTGCCAAAAAAATAGCGACGATAATCAGGCAGGCCAAAGACCGCGTAAGGGGTAGTAGAATTTGTCAGGGAAGTTTCGTCGTTGTGGGTCGTCATTAGTAGCAGCCCTGGTTAATTTCGCTCTCCCAGCAGCACCACCTGATCCGTGAAATTCTCAAAGCTGTCGTCGTGGCTAATCACAAATAATTGTCTAAAACCAGTGATGCGGCCTATTTGCTGGGCTAAATTACGGCGGCGTTCTTCGTCCATGTTTGTGGTGGGTTCATCGAAGAAAGCTAAGCTGAGGTTATCGGAAAATTCTTTGAGTAAGGCGAGGCGCACGGCTAAAGCAGCAGCCATTTGTTCGCCGCCGGAAAGATTGGCGAAAGGGCGCTGGTGGCCTTTTTCTTCCAGCGTGATTTCGTAATCGTTGCTCCATTTCAACGTACAATCAAAACGTCCGCTGATGTCGCGGAAAAGCTGATTCGCCTCAATGGAAATCGAATGCAAATACGCTTCGGTGATATACGGCGCGGCTTTTTGGAGCGTCTCGCGGATGAAATCAGTCGTCTCGCGCAAGGTGGAAAGTTTTTCGCTGACCGCTAAATCGGCTTTCCTTTTTTCGCGCACTTCGTTGAGGTACGTGACCTGCGAACTCAGTTTTTCGTGCTGCTCGCGTGTGTGCGTCAGTTGCGTCGCAATTTGCGTGGCGCGTTCGCGCAGTTGTTGGAATACCTGCAACGATTGCTGGTGTTCTGCCGGATCATATTTTTCTTCGAGTGCGACAAGCTGCGCGGTCACGGCATTCAGGTTCGATTCAGCGCGGGCTAATTCTTCGGCTAAAGATTTTGCTTCGGCGGTGCGGGTTTGCGCGGTGGCGGCTGTTTTTTCGTTGACGATGAAGGCCTGATAGGCTTGTTCATTGGTTGAGCGTGCGACGCTGGCTGCGGCAAAGCTGACATCAAGCGTGGCGAAGGCGTTCAATGCAAGATTTATTTTGTCGTGCTGCGCGGAAATATCCTGCCCCTGAGCAGCAAATTTTTCCTGCGCTTTTTGCCACTCGCCTTCGCGCTTAATGATTTGTTTGAGCGCCGCGGCACGACCGCGTGGATCATTGATTTCGTGCAGCCTGGTTTCGGCTTCAGTTAATTGATTTGCTACCTCGCCCAGCGCCCCCAGCTTTTGATTAAGAGCTTCACGTTCATTCCGTTTGGTCTCGCCTTCCGCCTTGATGCCCTCAATTTCGCGGCGTAAAACTTCGCCCTGGCTAAATTTGGTTTGGGCTGCGCGGGCCTGGCGCAATTGAGTTTCAAGCTCCTGGCGCTGCTGCTGAAGCTGTTTAATTTCAGCGTCAGAAACGACGTTGGTTTGCGCGCTTTCCGCCGTTAATTTGGTCACCAGAATTTGTTGCTGCTGGGCCGCCGCTGTTAGTTTTGTCAACTCTTCCTGAAGTTTGGGCAAGCGCGTAATTTCAGCTTCAGCGGTGCGCAACTTTTTCAATTCGGCAGTTAGCGCCACGGTTGATTTTTCCAGCCGGGCAATTTCTTTGCGCCGCATTTCGAGGCTGGATTTAAAACGTTTGTCGAGCGCTTCGCCAGGTTTCAGATTCAAACATTTTTCGGTCAGGAGCGGGCAAACGCCACCGCTTTCAAGCGCCGTAATCATTTCGGCATCGCGTGCGAGTTCGGCACGGAGCTTCGCTAAATTTGTGGTTTCGCTGTGCTGCCTGGTTTCGCTGGCGGCGAGGGCTGACGCTTGTTGGGCGAGCGGTTGCAGCCGCGCAATCTCCTGCGAAAATTTAGTTTGGTCGGTTTGCAGACGCGTTAATTCGCTCTTTGCCTGGGTCAATTGCTCGCGTTTGAATTGTACCTTTTGCAGCGCCAGTCCGTGTTGTGTGATGCGCTCATTCAACGCACGCCATTCAATTTCTAATTCATCGGCGACTTCAGCTAATTGCCGATGCTTGTCGGAATCTTTTATTTGCTGGGCTAATTCAGCGTAGCGCAGTCGCAATTTTTCCAGTTCACGATCCAGCGCTGCTGAGGCATGTTGCAAGCCCTGGACTTCGCCGCGATTTTCACGCAATTCGGCAAGTCGTTTTTCCAATGTTTCCTGTTCTGCAATTCGTTCGGCTAAGCCTGTGATTTCGGCTTTGGCCTGGCTGACCTCGTGCAACCGTTCGTCGGTGTTTGCAATGTTCGCTTTGATAGAGATTAATTCGTGTTCGGTTTTTCTGGCCTGGGTGCGCAGGGTTTCGCGGACTGCGCGTTGTTTTTCAAACTCAACCAGACTTTGCAAAGCGGTTTGATATTGCTCATAACCTGTGCGCGATTTAGTCACGATGTCAGATGCAAGACGCGCCTGTTCGGCAGATTCACGCGCTGAACTGAGGTTGCCACGCGTCAAATCCAGCTTGATTTGTGCGCGTTCGACCAGACCTTTTTGCTGGTTAAGCTGCGTTAGTAAATCAGCTAAATATCTGACTTGAGCTTCAGCTTTTTCGCGTTCTCGCTGAACCTCTGCCTGCTCAATTTCCAGGGTGTGCAGCCGCGCCGAAACCTCGTCATAATGCTGTTTGATTTCTTCGTAAGACTTTAACTCGCCTTCCGCCTCGGCCAGCTTTTTGTCTATTTCATTCAGACGCGAATCAAGATGTTTTTGTGTCTCTCTGAGGTTGTCGGAGGCCTGACGATATTCTTCGACTTTGAGAATTTGATCAAAGACTTTTTTGCGGAGGGCGGGGGATTGTAAAAAATCTGCGGTGAAAGTACCCTGGGGAACACCAACAGTGCTTTTGAAAAGGACGGGCAGTTCGGTTTGCGGATCAACGCCAAGATGTTGTTTCAGCCAGCTAACGACATCTTTTTTTTGCTCGACCAGCCTGTTTTTGGTATCAACATCAAAAACAGAATAGCCGCCGCCAGTGTCGCGTTCGACCGTATACTGGCGGTCATCCAAATTCGAGCGGACTGTAATGGCGACTCTGCCGCGTTTGGCTCCGCGCTTGACGAAATCATCACGATTATAATCAAGGTGATCGAACAGCGCCCAGGCGATGGCTTCGATGATGGTGGTTTTACCAGAGCCGTTGGGACCGCAAATCGCCGTTACGCCAGCATCAAATTCCTGCGAATACTCGGCGTGATTTTTGATGTTCCAGATTTCAACTTTGGTAATTAGCAAGGAGAGGGCTGCAATTGAACACTGATGATTGACAGTTGATAGTTCGTTTAGCTAAAGCGGAAATCATCAGGCCAAAAACTATCAACCATCAAAAAATCAGTTAATAGCTAAACCGTCGCGTTTTGGACGACTTCGGGATTGTCGGTATGACCGAGCAGATGTTTGCCTTCATCACTGCGCGGGTCAATTGTGCGGACATGTTTGCGGCCCCGCATTTCCCAAATAGCCGTAATTTTGCCATCTTTTTCGACCGCATGGTATGAAAGCTCTTCCTGGACTTCAGGTGGGGCTTCGGTCAGAATTTCGGGCGTTGCCGGGGTTTCTGCGGTTGCTTCTGCTGTCACATTCTCACTCATTAAATAATCACTCCTGAAAAATAGTGTCACAAAGTAAACGGTAATTCTGCCACATTGTAGCAGTAGTGTCTAGCTGTGCCCGCGTGATGTCTCAGGTCTGGTTTGAGGTTTGAGGTTGGTGCGTTAGTCGGTACTCGGCTAAAAGTTCCTGCATGATGTCAGAAAATGTCCAATTTGGGTCAAGCTCAGGATTGGATTTTAACCGTGCTTCCAATTCAGCTAAAGCGCGTGATCTGGCCCAGGCAAAAAAACTGGTCAAATTGATTTCTGTTTCATTCATTTTGGCAACTATGGTTGAATTTATTCTGCTTTTCGATTCTCAGTGTTCCCCGGATTTATGTCAAGCTGTGAACTTATCCTGATTCCAAATTAAAACTATGTTCGGATTTTCAAACGAGTGTGTTAAATTAGGCTTCGCGCCCGCCCTGGTAATTGATTGCCGTGAAACGCCCATTACACCACAAAAGTTCGCTTGAGGTTTAGCAATGATCACTGGATTCAATACGGATGTGTCTTACGGGGGCGAGGTTTTCCACGTCCAGACCGAAGACAAAGGCATCCAGAGTCCGATCATTCTTTCCTTAGTTTATCGCGCCGGAACTATTCTGGCGGCGAAACGCACGGCTTATGATCGCATGATCCAGGATGGGATCGTGGACGAACAGGCTCTGGCGCAAATGTTGTCCAAACAGCATCAGCTTCTGGTTGCCGCCATCAAGTCCGGGAAAAGCAATAAATTGGCGGAATTAAGCCGTCAGCGGCATGAACAAAAAAGCGGCACGGTTTCCCCTTCCAAGCCTCAACCAGTGGTCGAAGAGAAAGAGCCTGGTGTTGTGGCAGCAGCTAAAAAGCCGGAAGTGCCGCCTGCGCAAAATACTATTTCAGTAGTTGCGGCTGAACCGCAATCCACCACTCTCAGTTCACAAAATGTGACAGTGGTGGAAGTTCAATCTGTGCCTGTCACGATAGTCAACGCACAGATCATTGCGCCAGAGAAAAATTCTGTCGCTCCTCCGGCAGTTCCTCCGCCAGTGGTTGTTTCCCTACTTTCCGAAACTCAGGCGGCACAGGTTCCTATGGTGGGAAGGGGCGGCGAAGCTAAAACGGTAGAGACGTTCAGTTTTGACCAAATTATTGCCGGCTATTTGCAACCGTCGAAAACCCCTGACCAGCTTCGAATTGAATTACTTTATCCCTCAAAGTTTTCCGGTGGGGATGAAGTGACGGTACGGGCGGCGGTCTTGTTTGGTGGTCACAGCCCGGCCAATAATGCCATGGTTAAAATTCAGCTTCTGGGGACGCGGATTGATCCGCAAATCTGGACAGCAAAAACTGATTTTCAGGGGCTGGTCAATTTTCATGTCAAAATCCCGAACTTTACGTGTGGTGCCGCCGCCCTGGTGCTGACGGCCAGAGAACCCGGTGGTCAGGAAGTAGAGGTCAAACACATGATTCGTAAAAAGTGAAAAATGGAAACTACGCTTAACATTGAAATAACGATTAATGGTGAGACGCAGCAATTTGCCGCCGGGGTGAAAGTGATTGAATTGATTGCGCAATTACAACTTACGCCGGAACGGATTGCGATTGAATATAATCGGGCGATTTTAGCGCGTCGTTGTTGGGTTGAGACTGAGTTGCAAACGGGGGACGCACTTGAAATTGTGCAATTTGTTGGGGGCGGATGATTTAGTCATTGCCTTGAAATACTTTTTACTTTCATTTGCCCTGAAGGTTGCCTATACTGCGCTTACCCCTAAGCGTTCCCGCCCAACAATCCCAATCTTTTTTCAGCTCCGCTTTGAAAGAATTATTAATCGTCCGGCTATTTCCTGTTGCGTGGCAGAAAAAATAGAATCGTGATTAGTACTGTGTCTGAAAAAACTGGAAACACTACCGAATACGGCATCCCTGATGCAGCGGTTCCAACTGCTGCGACGATGTTAATGCGGAAATGGTTGGCAAGCATGGCTATGCAAAATAAAGCTGCGACAATTTTCGAATTGGAAATGTGGATTCGTTGTTTTGACCGCTTTTTCCGCATTCGAAATCATCCTTTTTCCGAAACCGAAATGCGGGAAGTTATTCGCCGCGATTTTTCGGAAGAATTAAAAATTGTTCGGAGCGTGAGCCTCCGTATGAGCCAGCTATGTTCCGATGTGATTACGCTTGATCGCAGTGATTCGGAATCATTTGGACAGTATGTTGAAAATGAGCTTTTACATAACGATATTTCGCTTAAATTAGACAGAAATCAGCCTGGTCAGGTGACCCCGGAAGATTCATTATCAATGATGATTGAATCCCTGATGGACCTGCGCCCGATTATGGATAGCGTGACCCAGTTGCCGCTGGTCAATTTTCAAACTTTTACGGCGGTGGGGAAATTACTCAGCCGGGAATTTCAACGTTGTCATTACCTGACACCCTTATTAGCTGACAAATTCAAACCGGAATTTGACAGAATTACTCATCCCGAAATTACGGCCATTATCAAAGGAATTACCCTCCCTGAATTTCGGCAGGATGTCGCCCAGGTTTTTCTGGAGGCTTTCAGGATGTTGCGCTACCTCAGCTTTATTGGCGAAGACCTCCGCGCTGATCGTCCGCTCAAACGATCCCTGCTGATTTTTTCCTTGTTGTATTCAGAATTTCGGGCGTTGATGGATTTTGTTGATAATCGGGTGTTGCTTTCCCCCGGACTGGACGAGGAAAAACGCGATACGATTGATGGCTGCAGCTATGCGATGCGCATGGAAATGGACAAGGTATTTGGCAAGGAATTAGTTGGCTTCGTTAATTTGCGCCAGGCTCCTCCTATCTATGCCAAAGTTGAAAACTCGCACGGCCTGCTCCGCAATTGTTTGCAACAAACGATAGTCGGAATGGCGCAGGCTTTCAACTCGGACTTAACCGGAAACCAGATTTTCCCGGACTTCCAAACCTTTGTCGAGCAATCAAAGCAACTGCGGCGTGAGCTTTGGCGACTGATAGGTTATTTGCGATATTTCGAAGCCAAACCCGAACAATGTCACGATGGAAAACTGGTCGTAGAGCTGGTGCGCTTCCGCGATAGTTCCATGAAATACTTGATGTTCCGCGATTGGGAGCAACTGGAACGGATGCACGATGAAATAGTCTCAGCCAACAGTGATGACGAACTGCGCCGCCTGTTGCATTTGTTTTCAACGTATCTCGAGACTCTGCTCGGCCAGGTAAATATGCGCGCCGTTTTAGCCAATGACCCGTTTGATTATCCCGATATAAAAATCGAATTTGGAGTCACAGGAAAAGCTGCCTAGCGCAGTTTGCAGAGCAAGACAAACCCGGTCGCTACGACTCCCGGTACTGTACCGGGAGTCGTA
>JAYSTY010000196.1:0-20741 GCA_043719385.1 Blastocatellia bacterium
CCTTATTCCGTGCCTTGCAAAAGGTCTTGGTCGGAGTTGGCTCTAAATACCAGATTAATTTTGCTTAGGTACTTATGAATCAACATCTGAAGATAACGCGTTCATTGCTATTTGTGATTGCGCTAATGTCGCCCCTAATTTATTTAAAATAAAGCCTGACCATTTATCAGCTAACAACTCACTAGCATGACGCTCTTGTTGCGTAAAAAAATCCTTTTTACATGGTTCTTGGTTTTTAGCGAGCGCCGAATTTTTATCCTTCAATACGTTCATTTGACACTCTAATAGTCTAAATCTCAATTTTGCTGAAGACCCAGTAAGATGATGAGCGATTTCATGTGCCATTATGCTAACAGCAGACCAGTCTGTATTAGTTGTCAATTTTACAAGTTGTATAAAGTTTTTATTGTATCTTATTATCTGATCTCCGTTTGAGAGTACTGCCGCATAGGCATTCACTTTGGGTGAGTTATCTTCTGCGACATTGAAATCTATCGTAAGCCCTGCTGGCTTTAAGATTCTTTCAATAATCTTCTTTGCTTCGTCAACGGAGACAAAGTTACTCCTTGAGTTTTCAGAGGAATCTGATTCAGCGACGTTTCCACCTCCGTAATAATTACAATACCAATAGTTTTCTACCCTTCTCGTTCTTGTGTTTGGTTGTTGAGAACTCACTGATACAGATTGTAGCAAGACAGTCATAACCACTGTCAGACAAATTATTTTAACTTTTCTCATACGTTTTATTTCTCCATTTCAACTGGCAAACTCTCATGGTATCAAAAAAGGCACTTCCAGTTTAGAACGGGCATAGCATAATTTCTTGCAAAGTTTTTTTTAATCATCTACAACGAGGCCGAACATGTAATTATCCGTCCTAAATAGCGCAAAAGATTGCAACATTTAGGACGGACAAAAGCTTAAGCTAGATTTCAAAAAATTAAAGAGGGCTTAGTGGTACAGGTAACCATTGCTGACCTTATTCACCCTTCTGAGAATGATCCGTCGCGCGATAATGCTCAGCTAATAAATCCCTGCCCCAGTCGCCATTAAAGTCACGCCAGACGGAGTGAATATGATTGGCGTTGTTCTGTGTGTTGTCGTACTCAATCAAAAATGAGGGAGCCTGGATGCGGTAATAATGTCCCTGCAATTTTCCGGCTACGGATGGCACAGCGGCTTTATTCCCCAGATCACGCGCATCCAGAGTATACGTTTTATCTGTCCGCTCAATTGGCCCTGACCAGGCAAAGTAGATTTCATCTTTTTTGGCAGATTTGAATTTTGCGCGTCGTGCGGCGGCTACGTCATCGGTAACGTTGCCCAGATATTCTTCGGCAATTTTTTCCAGCATCGCAAATTGTTTGGCATTGAGGGCACTGGCCTTGATGCCGACTTTATCCAGCGGTTTGGCCTCCTTTTGATTCATGG
Organism: Blastocatellia bacterium; assembly: GCA_043719385.1. Classification (GTDB taxonomy): domain Bacteria; phylum Acidobacteriota; class Blastocatellia; order RBC074; family RBC074; genus JAFDVL01. Next base: position 1,432 of record JAYSTY010000196.1, read on the forward strand.
TAATTATATCGCCGGGAGCTTTCTCGTCATAAATCGCTACCTTGCGCTGCTTGTCATCCAAAGCTTTAATTAAAGCGCGTCCCAAATCTTCTTCCGCGCCTAACACGCGCAAACCTTTTTGCGGAACATCAGCCAAAACTTCTGCCGGATTTGTCCCATAAAATGACGGCGCATCAATTACAATTTTACCTTTGGCAACAGTGAAATTTTGCGAGACGTGATGACCTTCAAAGCGCCATCCCCAGTCGCCATTTTTTGCCGGATCGCCAAACACGGTAAAGAAATAAAGTTCAGGATCACGCGGGAAGCGACGCGCCGGGCCTTCGATCTGCGCCAGCACAGGCTCTAATCCCATAATCGAAGTCGCTTTGCTGTAGCCGCGCTGACTGAGCGAAGTTTTCAATAACTCCATCGCCAGTTTGCGCTGCGCCTCGGTCATTTCCTTGAGCGGCAGCCCTTTGCGCGGGACAGGCGTAAAATTCCAGGTAAACCGCTGCTCATCGGTCAGGCTGTAAGAAGCAGTAGCTTTTTGTTCAGGCGTTAGTGAAGCCAGAAAACTCTGGGCAGCCTTTGAGATCGCTTCAGCGGATTTGGCTTTTTCACGACCATCAACTATTACGCCAACGAACAACGTAACGAGGATGACCAGGAAAGCAATTAGCGTAGCAGGTGCAAATCGGGACTTGATTTTCATAATTAACCTTTTGTTTTTAGTTTAGCGAACGAGGAGAAACTTAAGCAGCAAAGTGTAGCAGACAAGCACAACTTTAGACCAGAGTAAGCCTGACAGGACATAAAATCCTCGTTAAGTACCTGGTTTTTCAGCCTGATTACGAACCTAACAAATCCACTCTTCGGTTCCGGGTTCAGGCGAAAATTCACCTGGCATAACTTGTTGACCGCCATCAATATTTGAGGACATTTTCAGACCGGTAGAGTACTGACAACACCATTTGGCAAAATCATTTTGAGAGCCATTCAAATAACAAGCGTACAGCATATGCACTACTGCATGAGCGGCAGGAGCGCTTTGTTCGAGGGATTCTTCCAACAATTCTTTGAGCTTTTGCTCGATTACAACATTCATAGAACAATTTCCTTGTTTCCCAAGGGTCTCAGTTAACAATAAATTTTTTAGGGGAAAATTTATCATCCCGAGACTGGGGGGGAGTGATTAGAAACATCTTCAACTCAACATAAGTTAGCGATGCCGTGAGGATGATTCAGCCAGTAGGAAGAGAAAGGGGAGAGGCAATTGAATCGAAGTGCCCCCACGTAAATTTTGTAAATTCGCATGGGGACGTTAAGCATACCTAATTCCACGAACAGGATCAACAATTTCTATTCAAGTTAAACAGGGCTGTCCTGAAAAACATTATAAATCCTGATTGACACGTCGTCGCAATAGACATATATTGCCGGACGCAACAGCTTCCTTTCACTACCAGCCTAATTCTTCAAGTGATTCCCCAGGAGGCGCTGCTTCTCCCCCTATTGTTCCTTCATAAAACTCCCCTCGTCCCGGCTTGCAAATTATGAATGACTGCATGGAAAAAACCGAAAAGCCTGCAAGCAGTAAAGACGATCCACGATCAATTCTTTGTGTAATGATGTGCGTTCAAATTGATCGGTAGCAGGAACAATTCATCAATCAGAATCAGGCGTTACCCCTCAGCCGACAACGCTAGTTTTGCAGGAGGCGCTAAGACCTCTCGCCCCGTTGCCAGAGCAATCATCCGTTGGGAGAGATTGCGTAGCAACGATTATGCGACCTAATAATTTACTACTACTTGATTTCAATCCTATTGGGAACTTTAGCAATGAACTGCGAGGCATCCTTGAGACTTCGGCAATACCGGAAATACAACTTCACCATGAAAAAGTGGAAAAGCTCTCACCCGTAGAGCGCAGTAAATTCTTAACTAAGCTTTTTGATCGGTTGAAGCCATCTGTGACCTTCGTGGTTTCTCAACTCAACCCCTTGCGATCAACGCAAACCTTGTTTCAATCGCTCAAGGCTGATGCGGCTGAGCCGCCTGTGATTGTCGTGACGGAAGAAGACAAACCGGACGAAGTGTTTGAGACGCTCAAGCTCGGAGCCGTTGATTTTATTACCGCCCCGCTGACGCCTACGAATATTGTTCCGCGTGTCCGCCGCCTCTTGTCGCAGGACGATCCCAGCTTGTCTGAGTCGCTCTCAACTCAGCATAAACTTGTCGGTCATAGCCCGATGTTTCTGTCGGAAATCAACAAAATTCCGCTGGTCGCCAAATGCGATGCAGGTGTCATGATTTCCGGCGAAACAGGAACCGGTAAAGAACTCTGTGCCCGTGCGATTCACAACCTCAGCACGCGTGCCAGTCAGCCTTTTATTCCAGTGAATTGCGGGGCGATCCCGGTGGAGCTGGCTGAGAATGAATTGTTCGGACACGAGCGCGGCGCTTATAGTGGAGCAGGAAATGCCCAGCCTGGCTTGATTCAGGAAGCCGACGGCGGAACTTTATTTCTGGACGAAATTGATAGTCTGCCGTTATTGGCACAGGTCAAATTATTACGTTTTTTACAGGAGCGCGAATTTCGCCCGCTTGGTTCGACTAAAACCCGGCACGCAGATGTGCGCGTCGTGACAGCCACCAACGTCAATTTTGAAAAAGCGATCAAGGAAGGGAAATTGCGGCAGGATTTATATTATAGATTGAATATTATCCCGATTACGCTGCCACCTCTGCGTGACCGACTCGAAGATATCCAGTTATTGGCCGAATTCTTCCGCGCCAAATACTCCCTGAATTTTAACAAGCACGTCACTGGCTTTTCACCGAATGCGCTGCAAAAATTACTAATGCACGATTGGCCGGGTAACGTCCGCGAACTGGAGCACGTCGTTCAGCGTGCCATCGCGCTCTGCCAACTTTCAATTATTCGCACCGAGGATCTTCAACTGTCATCAAGCTTAACCAGTCCGGTATTGGAATCGTTCAAGCATGCGAAAGACCGAGTTGTGAATCAATTCGAGCGGAATTACCTGCAAAGCCTGCTGCTGGCGTATCAGGGCAATATTACCAAAGCCGCCGAAGCTGCCCAAAAAGATCGTCGTGCTTTCTGGGAGCTGATGCGTAAACATCAACTTGACACGCATCATTTCGCTGATAAGGATGAGGAGCTATGACAAAAGAGGGCCGCAGCCAGGATAAAATTATCCTGGCTTAAACTTTATGAAAGCAACGAACTTAGTGAGACAAACCACAAATGTACCAGGATGAAATAAGCCTTGTGCCTCAATTAAAATCTGCGATTTACGCCCAAAAATGAAGTTTTTTCGTGGCATAGAGATTGCTCCTATTTTCAACGTTAGCCATTAGTCAGCGAATTGAAATTGAACCATTTGTGGTGGGCATTTCAGGGCTTTAATTAGTTCTGTCGAATAACTTTATCAACAACCTACCCCCTTCAATTCAACAGTTACTAATTGCCAATACTTTTAATGCTGACTTGCTCATGTACACATGTACAAATGAATCAATGACCAGAGTGAGTCCTCATTACCAGCTAATCGTCGGCAAGTAATTCAAAGCGAATCTCTTGCCTGGAATTAACGTTTCACAACCAGGGAGAATAAAACTATGCCTTTTCAAGCTTATCCAGGATTAGTAATTAGCGGCACGATCAGCCCTTCAATCCTTACCGATCCAAATCTGCCGCCTACGGACATCATTGAAGCTGGAGTTCCATTCACTGTCAGTATCAACTGGTCAGTCACAGGTCCAGCCGTACCCCTAATGGCTGGTACGTGGAATGTTGCTGCCCGCTTCGAATCAATTGGCCCCGGACCTGAAATTCTGTTACCGGCGCCATCAGTTGCCTTTATTGCCGGAGCCGTCGGGCCGGCGACTACACGAACCTATACAGGACTGACCAGTGTAGCTGTTCCGGCAGGCGTGTTGCCAGTTGGGGCGTATGAACTGATTGTTCTTCTGACCTATGTAACTCCCGGTGGGCTTCCTGGTCCACTCGCCGGATACTCAGATGAACGGATCATCCAGGTCTTCCCAAATTCACCGCTCACCGCTCCATAAATTCATCTGAATGTTTTGCGCTGTGGTGTAATAATGACCCCGTCAGCATGCGCTGCAGGTTGTTGGGGTCATTTCTTTTCTTAGGTTTTGAGTTGAAAAATCGATTATTTTATTAACTTTTCGTTCGCCTTTCATTCTTCGTCTTTAGGGGTGGATTTATTGAACAGGACAACAAATATGCCAACCAACCAAACACGAAATACAAAAGCATCTCCTTCACAAGAGGGCGATGAATTCAAGCTCATCAAGGGCATCAACACAATGATTGAAAATCGTCTTCACAAAGCGGGCCTTCTGACCTACGAACAGCTTGCAGCGCTCTCACCAGCAGAGATTGCAAAGCGGGTCGGAAAACTGACCGGAGTCAATGTTGAGAGGATCAAAGAACAAAACTGGGTCGCGCAGGCTCACGAACTAAGCGCACAACGCACCTCGCCAACGGCAGGTGTGGAACTTGATAATGTGGGATTCGTCCTGGATTTGTTCTTAAACCCACGGAAACAGGTGCAATCAACCCAGGTTCTAAATGTAAAATCCGGCGTTGGAGATACGTGGAAAGGTTGGGATGAAAAACGGTTGCTTAACTTTTTCGTCGAACAATCACACCTGAAACTTACGATTGTAGAGCTGCGGCAAACTGCCCCGCTTTCAGAAGCTGTCGCTCCAGTAGAAGTTGCCCCTGTGCCTATCGCTGAGGCAGAAGCAGCTCCCCCTGCGCTTGCGGCTCTCTCTGAACCAACAATCCCCGTTGCTGAAGCTGTTGTGGCAACGGCTCCCGTTTCATTGGAGTCATCATCTGAACCAATTTTGCGAGAGCTACAAATGATTTCTAACGAAACATTGATCCCTACCAACTTGCTAAAAAGTGGTGAGGCTTATCACGTAGGGCTTGAGTTGAATCTCACGGATCAACTGAAGCGGAAAACTACTCCGCTAACTTATACGGCTTCGGTTTACGCTAAGAAATGGGAAGATCAAGCACGGTTTTTTCTGGGTGAAGCACATGGGGAGATAAAAACGACTGACGAGAGGATTGACGTTGAGGGATTAAAGAAGGATTTGCAACCAGGGGTTTATAGCTTAACCGCTTCGCTCATCATAACGGAAACCGAAAAAGGGTTCAGGCCACATCCGGTTGCTCATTCATCGCTGTCTGACAGATTGTTGCACATCAACTGACATATTTGCCTGAAAAATTAAGCTTCGACCTCCAACCTGAGTTCCTTAGTTAACGGAGTCAAAAATGCCCAATCCTTCAGCCTTTGCGAAAAAACTGGCAGGAATTGCCAATAAGCAGTTCCTGCTATTTCGGGATCAGCACGAACATGATGCTGGCTTGTCCAAGCAAATCAAGCAATGGTACGCGGCGCTCGGCTTTCCATTTGAAAGTGTGGATGTACCGTGGTCAGCCGTGTTTGTTTCCTGGTGCGTACAAAATGCCGGAGCTACAAAACTGGAATTTGAATTTGCCATGGCGCATTCCAAGTTCGTTCACAAAGCCATTCAAAATGGGTTAAGTGGCACAGGCATTTTCCAGGCATTCGACATTTCCGCAGTGGCTCCGCAAGTGGGCGACATCATTCAAAACAACCGCGCTGGAAATAATTTTGCTTTCAATTTTGCCCGCACCCATCAGGACTATGCGTCACACTCAGCTATTGTCATCGTGCGAGGACAAGACGAAAGCGGCAATTTCGTGCTGACGATTGGCGGCAATGAAGGGGATACTGTAGGCAGAAAACGAGTTCAACTCACTGCTGCCGGATTGATCAAACAACGCCCTGCCAGTGCTTTTATCTGTGTGATTAAGAATTTGAAATAGCCTTTTTATGGCGGTTGCCGCGCTTTTCAATAAAATTCCAGGCGATGAATCATAACTGAATAATTCGTTCATCTTTCGCGGAGGTATAAAGCGCCTCAACAACTTCGAGCGAGGTTCGGCCTTCTGCTCCATTGACAACGGGTTCGCGGTTTTCAATGACCGCCTGCATCATATCTTCAATCTGACGGCGATGACCTTCAGTGGCGATGGCGGCTGGATTATTTGACCCGTCAGTGAGTTGTTCGGTTTCCTCCTTAACAGGTTCTTCGCCTTCAATTGCCCACGTGCTGATCGAATCTCCATCCAGGATAATTGTCCCCTTCTCGCCTGAAATTTCAATGCGTCGTTTGAAGCCTGGCGCAATGGACGTTGCCGCCACGACGACGCCAAGCGCCCCATTTTTAAAGCGCAAATTACCAACCAGCGTATCCTCGGCTTCGATGTGCGGATAACGCAAATGATCCTGCATGGCGAAAACGAAAGCAACCGGCCCCATCATCCAGCGCAACAAATCAATCGTATGAATCGCTTGGTTGAGCAGCGCACCGCCGCCGTCCAGTTGCATCGTCCCGTGCCAGGAACCTGCGCCATAATATTCCGGGGCGCGATACCATTTCACATACGCATCTCCCAGAAATATTTTGCCGAGTCGGCCTGTGGCTACGGCCTCTTTAATTTTCTGGACAGGGGCTAAAAACCGGGATTGAAAAATCACACCTAATTTCAAGTTCGCTTTGTGGCAGTCAGCAATCAAAGCATCTGCCCGTGCCAGATTAATTTCAATCGGCTTTTCAACCAGCAGGTGTTTACCGGCGGCGGCGGCAAGCTGACCGTGATCCAAATGCAAGCCGCTCGGCGTACAAATATTCACGATTTGTAATTCGGGATGGGCTAAAAATTTAGCATAGTCGGTGTAAGCAGTGGCGTTATGCTGCACGGCTAAGGCCTGTGCATGCCCTTCATTTCTGCCCCACACGGCAACCAGTTTCGCATTGGGGATTAAGCTGATGGCTTCTGCATGAACTTTGCCGATCATCCCCGCGCCGACGATGCCAAAACCAATTTGTTGCGTCATATTTTTTTCAAAATCCTTTGTTTTTATCTGGTGTGTTGCAAGCCTGTAAAATGAAAGTTTGCCGCGTAACTTGTGAAAAGCAGATTATCGCATTAGATTATTGACTTAACGAAGAGTTCTGCTTTATTCACATAAAATTTATGCCAATAAAAATTAATGGATTTCATCACGCAGGTTTTTTGGTGACTGACATCGAACGCGCCGCTGCTTTTTACGAAGAGGTTTTCGGGCTGCAAAATTTGGAGCGCCCGGATTTCGGTTTTCCTGGTCGCTGGTATGATTTGCACAACGGCAATCAGTTACATTTAATGAGTTTGGAAAATATGCCGGATCATCAAACCGATGATCCAAAATTTGATCGCCATATCGCCATTACGGTGCCGGATATTGAGCAGACTGCGGATGAATTCGAAAAGATGGGAGTTGAATTCGCACGGGGCAATGGACGCGGCGGCGCGGCGCAACTTTTTGTCCGTGACCCTGATGGCAACATGATCGAATTGCGTTAACACTTCCTGTACAGTACTGCGAGCCGTAGCGAGCGCTTTGGTGACTGTGGAAATTCGAGGCAATGAGACCAACTCGCTATCGCTCGCAGGACTGTTCCAGAGACCGACTCGCTACCGCTCATAGGACTGTTGCGGAAAATTTATGCCAACCACCTCAGACATCATCAAACGCATCATCCCGGGGCGAAAAATCGCCGGAGTTTGTGCTGTCTTTTTACCCATTAATGCAGAAGGTAAAATTGATCTGAACAGCTTCATGCGGTTGCTGAATCAGGTCATCCTTTCAGATTTAACACCTGCGATTAATCTGGACATTGGCTTTGTTAATTATCTTACTTATCAGGAAAAATCTGATGTTTTGCTGTGCGCCCATGAAGTCCTGAACAATAAACCTTTTTTCGCCGGAGCCGCCATCGAAGGCGAAATCGGTGACGCGATCACGCTGTATTCACGCGAAACAGAAATCATTCAAAAACACGGCGGGACACCTGTGCTGCTGCAATCTTCGGCACTACAGGGCAAGCCGGATCGCGTGATTGTGGAGATTTACAAACAAATTGCCGCCAACTGTGAAAGTGTGATCGCGGCAGAATCAGGCCAGATGTTTGCTCCTTACGGGCAAATTTATTCGCTGGGACTGCTTGAAGAATTACTGCAAATCCCGCCACTGACAGGCTTGCATCATTCCTCTTTACGGCGTGATTTGGAATGGATGCGCCTGGAATTGCGTGATCGCGTCCGGCCTGATTTTAAAATTTATACAGGCAATGAATTAGCCCTTGATATGGTGATGTATGGCAGTGATTATTTGCTGGGCTTGCCAGTTTTTGCACCCGAGTTGTTTTCTATCCGGGATGCACTTTGGGCCAATAATGATCCAGCTTTTTTTGAATTGAATGACAAATTGCAGGCGTTGGGCAGCTTTGCGTATCGTCACCCCATTCCGGCCTACAAACACAACGCCGCACAATTCCTAAAACTAACCGGCGCGATTGAAACTGACAATACACATCCCAATGATTTCCATCGCACAATTTCCGACCTTGATATACTCCGGGGAATCGCGGAGAGATTGAATTTAATCAAATGACAAAACAGGATAACTTTCGCCGTGTCGCCTCACTAAAAACTGCTGAGGATTTTTCTACCTACCTTGCCAGTCTTGGGATTGAACTGAGCTTTGATCAGGAAATCATGAGCGGCGAAAAATCACCGCTGGGGCAAGCTTATCAATTGGATGATTTCACCATTGGCAATCGTTTCTGCATTCTTCCGATGGAAGGCTGGGACGGTACAACAGATGGCAAGCCTTCGGATCTGACCATTCGACGCTGGAAAAATTTTGGCGACAGTGGCGCGAAACTAATCTGGGGCGGCGAAGCAGTCGCCGTCCGCCCCGACGGTCGCGCCAACCCCAATCAATTATTATCCAGCGATGAAAACGCGGGTGCGCTATCAGACCTTCGTTCTGCACTAATTGCGGCGCATCAGGTTCGTAACGAGAAAACGGATGATTTGTTAATTGGTTTACAACTTACGCATTCGGGCCGCTTCGCGCGCCCACACAGTAAAAAACTGGAATCGCGGATTCTTTATCGCCACCCGATTCTGGATCGCAAATTTGGCATTGAATCTGACGAAGCGATTTTCAGCGACACGGAAATTGACGATTTAATTGGCGATTTTGTCAAAGCTGCGGTACGGGCGCAGGCTGCCGGATATTTCTTTGTAGACATCAAACATTGTCATGGCTATCTCGGTCACGAATTCTTAACGGCCAAATCCCGGCCTGGCAAGTATGGTGGAAGCTTTGCCAATCGCACCCGATTTTTGCGCGAAATCGTAGCCGGAATTCGCCGCGATGTGCCGGGATTATTGCTTGGTGTGCGGCTCAGCGCGTTTGATTTTATTCCCTATCGCAAGGGCGAAGATCAGCGTGGCGAACCTGAAAAATTTGACGGTGATTACAATTTTGCGTTTGGTGCGAACGCCAAAAACCCGCTCGAAATTGATCTCGCAGAAACATATCAATTCCTTACTTTGCTGACCGAACTCAAGATCAAATTAGTTTGCATTTCATCCGGCAGTCCTTATTACAACCCGCATATTCAACGCCCGGCCTTGTTCCCTCCGTCAGACGGTTATCTGCCACCGGAAGACCCGCTGGTCGGAGTGGCGCGGATGTTAAATGCCACGAGCGAAATTAAAGCGCAGTTTCCACAGCTTGCCATCGTTGGTTCCGGTTACAGCTATTTGCAGGAATGGCTGCCCAATGTCGCCCAATATTTTGTGCGCACCGGGAAAGTAGATTTTGTGGGACTGGGGCGTTTGGTTTTGTCTTATCATGATTTACCATCTGATGTTTTGACCGGGCGAGCGTTGCAAACGAAACGTCTCTGTCGTACTTTCAGTGACTGCACGACGGCCCCGCGCAATGGTCTGGTTTCAGGCTGCTTTCCGCTTGATCCAGTTTATAAAACGCATCCCCACGCAGCAGAACTGAAAATTTTCAAGCAAGCATAAAAGCAGTAGTAATGAAGCCGCAGTTACAAGTACAACAAAATCCCAAACACAATAATGTGGTTGAGCCATCAACACCGTCACCGCAAGCAGCAAAAGTGGAGGGCAGCCTTTATTTCCGCATCATGCGGCGTTTCATCATGGGTTTTTCCAGGCTGTATTTTCGGATTGAATTTATTGGGTTCGAGAATATTCCAACCTCCGGCGGCTTCATCGTTGCCCCAAACCATCAAAGCTTTTGCGATCCGTTCTGGGTCTCAATTCCCTTCCCCTATCCGCTTCGTTATATGACCTGGGATCGGTTTGTTTACATGCCAATTCTCGGACATATCATTCGCTCGCTCGGAGCTTTTCCCGTCAATATTAAGAAAGGGGATCGCACGGCTTTACGGCTTTCGCTGGAGCATATAAAAAATGGTGGACGGCTAATGGTTTTTCCTGAAGGAGGGAGAACGAAAGACGGCAAAACGATGCCTTTCAAACCTGGTGTTATTCGTTTAGCGCTGGATGCCAAAGCGCCAATTATTCCCGCGACAATTGTGGGCGGGTATGAAGCCTACAACGCGCATCACCTGTTCCCACGCCCGCGCAAAGTAAAAGTAATTTACCATCCGCCAATTTATGTCCATCTACTCCAGGCTGAAAAAGATATGAAGGATTTTCTGAGCGAGCAGGCGGCACAATTGCAATCGGTGGTAGCGTCGGCATTAAGGCATTAAGGCATTGTAGGTTTTTGCAAGCCATCACTTTCAATTTTCAACTCTCAACTTTCCACTCTTAGACAGCTTAAGAATTATCATGCACAGGTTATCTGGACTGGAGTTGAGAATTGAAAGTGGCGAGTTGAGAGTCCGCCGACAATTTAATAAACTTAAAGCACGAGCAAACTCAATTCAAAAATATCCGTATTCCCCGCAGCAATTATTTTCAGTGTGTTGTCATCCAGCGTTGCATCCAAACTAATCCTTGCGATGGCGGCTTCGGCTCCGGCAAAAACAATATTTTCCATTTCCTGCACGTTAATATTTACTGCCTTAATCTCGTTGAAAACATGCGCCAGAACACCGGGACGATCACGATGACGCACGACTAACAAATGCGTTGCCGGAGTGTCGGCGGAAAGATTCACGACATTGGGAACCTTGCCTGTATCCTTGAAAGTTTTGATGATCCGAACTGTCTCGGCGGCGATGGCTTCCTGCGCCTGACTGGTTGAGGCTCCGATATGATGCGTGCCGTAAACATTGGGCGATTTCACGATTTCGTCAATAAACTCACCCGTTGTGGTGGCTGGCTCATTGGCAAAAACATCAAGACCGACGCGGATGCCTTTACTGGCTATTGCTGCTGCCAGCGCAACCTGATCTACGACTTCGGCACGCGATGTGTTAATGAAAATTGCCCGCTCTCGCATCACATCAAAAACATCTTTATTAATGACATTCTGAGTGTCCGGCGTCAGCGCCAGATGCACGCTGAGAAGATCGCAATCGTTGGCGACTTCGGCAATTGTCTGACGAAATTCGATCCCCATTTCGGCGGCTGTGGCTGGCGTCAGGCTGCGCCCCCAACCAATCACATGCAAGCCAAAAGCCTGCGCCCGCGGAATCATTTCCGAACCAATTTGTCCCAAGCCAATCAAGCCAATCGTTTTGCCTTTTATGCCATCCGCCTGACTATATTCAGCTTTATTCCATTTGCCATTTTGTAAATCCACGACGTTAGCAACGATGCGACGATCCAGCGCAAGAATCAAAGCAAACGCTAATTCGGCTACGGCCACAGCATTTTTGCCGGGACAATTGGAAACGAAAATTCCAAGTGCCGAGGCAGCTTTGACATCAATCGTGTTATAACCCGCGCCCGCTCGCACAACTAAACTCAGCCTGCCAGAACTCAGCATAGCGGCGGTAACTTTCGTCGAGCGGACGACTAACACATCGGCCTGCGAATTGCGGATCGCGTCAATCAGGGCATCGTCTTTGAGATTGGCGTCGTGGATAATTTCGCATCCAAGCGCGGTCAGGCCATTGATTCCACTAGCTTCAAATTTATCGGCGATAAGGATTTTCATATTATGTTCTTTAAAACTTACGGTGAATTATTTTTCGTTATTTGAACGTGGATAACGCAGAAAAGCAAGTTGCGTTATCCGCCACTTGACCGAAATGCCGCCGCCTCTTATAATCCGCTTTCGTTTTTGGGAGAGGATCAGCCACCGATAGTTTTTTTCATTGTGGGGACGTGGCGGAATTGGTAGACGCGCGGGTCTCAAAAACCCGTTACCTTACGGTAGTGTGGGTTCGATTCCCACCATCCCCACCACATAATTTTTACAAATAAAAAATGTCCGACACGCGCAATAGCGAGAACCCTGCTCGCTACGGCTCGCGGTAATGTACCTGGAATTGGAGGCATACTTTTGAGCTGGCAACCTGAAATTGATGAGCTGAATCAGCGCCTTGCATTAGCCAAACAAATGGGCGGGGCGGCAAATGTTGCGCGACAACACGACAATGGAAAATTGACCGTGCGTGAACGAATTGATCGTTTGCTTGATGCTGGCAGTTTTCATGAAACTGGTGCGCTGGCGGGCAAACCTGTTTACGAAGATGGGCAGCTTGTCGCGGTGACACCGTCAAATGTCGTCATCGGCGCTGGTCGCATAGATAATCGTCGCGTCGTTATCTGTGGCGATGATTTCACTGTGCGCGGCGGCGCGGCGGATGGCTCCATTGGATTCAAAGCCGTGTACGCGTTGAAAATGGCGCGTGAATTTAAAATTCCTCTGGTTAATTTGATTGACGGCACTGGCGGCGGCGGCAGCGTGAAGTCGCTCGAAACCATGCAGCGAACCTATGTGCCTTATGTGCCGGGCTGGGAAGAAGCGGTAGCCATGATGTCAGAGATTCCCGTGATTGCCGCGTGTTTAGGGCCAACCGCAGGACTCGGCGCGGTGCGTGTGGTGAATTCGCATTTTTCGGTGATGGTCAAAGACGTCAGTCAGTTGTTTGTCGCAGGCCCGCCCGTCGTCGAACGCGGCACGGCTGAAAAAGTTACGAAGGAAGAATTAGGCGGCGCTCACATTCACGCCCGTGGCAGCGGCTGCGTTGACAACGAAGTCGCTTCGGAAGACGAAGTCTTCACGCAAATTCGCAAATTTCTTTCGTACCTGCCATCTAACGTTTGGCAAATTCCGCCGCGCTCAGAATTGCGCGATGATCCGCATCGCCGCGACGAAGAATTGCTTTCGATCATTCCGCGTGATCGTCGTCGGACTTACGACATTCGCAAAATACTGAGCTTAATCCTCGACCACGATTCATTTTTTGAAATTGGCAAATTTTATGGCAAGCCTGTCGTCATTGGCTTTGCGCGACTCAATGGATTTCCGGTTGGAATTTTAGCGAATGACCCAAAACACCTGGGCGGCAGCTTTGACGCAGCAGCTTGCGAAAAGGCGACGCGATTTATTGACCTGTGCGACACGTTTCATGTGCCGATGGTAAATTTCACCGATCAGCCCGGATTTTTGATTGGCACGAAAGCCGAACGCGAAGGCACGGCGCGTTACGGAGCACGTTTGATGGCCGCAATTTATCAATCCACTGTACCCTGGGTAGCGCTGATTTTGCGCCGTGTTTACGGTGTCGCCGGAGCCGCGCATGGCAAACATCACGGCTTGAATTTACGTTACGCGTGGCCTTCGGGCGATTGGGGTTCGCTGCCGATTGAGGGCGGTGTGATGGCGGCGTACAAACGCGACATTGAAGCTTCGCCTGACCCGGCTGTACGACTGAAAGAAATCGAAGCCATGCTCAACAAATTACGCTCGCCGTTTCGTACCGCAGAGGCTTTCGGCATTGAAGAAATTATTGACCCGCGTGATTCGCGCCAGTTGTTGTGTGCCTGGGTAAATTTAGCTTACGAAAATTTACCCCTGGAATTAGGGCGCAAACAACGCGGAATGCGGCCTTAGCCTGCGCTGTAAATGTCAGCTACTGAGTACCTGAAAAACCCGGCACGAATTATTTACAGTTGCTTTTTTTTTATGTGGTTAGCCACAGTCGCTAAACGCGTTGATCCGCGCTGCTGACTGTTGCCCCGCACGTATTTTTTCTTTTCATCTGCAACGAAAATACCCACGATGACGGACGCAGGGGCGGACGGACTTTTCTTAAAAAATCACCAGGCTAATGAGGGCAAAACAAAAGCTTTGGCGCACATCAGGAAGATGAGGCTGTGACTTCGTTCGTCATCACTCTATCTATCAAGCAAAGCAAAACCCCAATCTTCTCAAAGGAGCATTACTTATGGGTCGCCGAATGTTTTTCACCTTTCCGATAGCTTTAATTCTGGCCTTATTTTGCCTGGTTTATTTGGCGGTGGAGCGGCGGGAATTCCTGCTTGCGCATAAATAATTAGTTCGGTACAAATTGTGCTCAGGAGGTAGCTCCTTATGTTATGGCTTAAGGCATTAATGTTATTGTTAGCACTTCATACTAACAGTCCGACCAGAACACCACGCTTCCAGGATTACCCCACGGCAACGACGTGGCGCGGCAAAAATGCAAAATTGTGGCTCCGCACATATAATGAAAAACTATTTTTTACCCAATTAACAAATGCAGCAAAAGAACCACCCGACTTTGCCGGGCACTACAAAATCGCAGGCTGGGGATGCGGTTCAGTTTGTGCCAGTGGGGGATTGATTGATTTAAAAATAGGAACCATTCGTCCGCTCCCGTTTGCTGGAGAAGGACGCGGAGCCGCCTACTGGATTTTTACAGGTGGCCCGATGGAAGAGAAATACATTGACTATCGGCGAGATAGTCGCCTTCTCATTATTCGACGAAATATTAATGGTAAGGAATCAGCCTAGGAGACTATCTCTTACTATTTTGTCTGGGATGGAAAGCGATTCAAACAAATCAAGTGAAGGATAGATAAGCGGTTGAGCAAAAGTAAAAGGTGCTTTAAAAAGCTCAGAGTTACGCCTTCAGCCGTGCAACCGACCGCGCCGCGCGGCGGTTTCTCACGCCTCAAGGCGTAACTCTGAGCGACCAGCAATTAATTCGACACGATCACGTACCAGGCGACATAAAATAAAACCCGGTAACAAAACCAGGTCGAACATTTATTGCACGGGAGTCGCGCTAAAAATATTTGTGATCAATGCCAATTCTACCGTTGCACCCCATTGAATATGGCGTTCGTCCTCAGCCTTTCTGACCATCAATCTTGTCCCTCGCCACTTCCATCATTGACAGCCCAAACAGCTTTTCCATATAGTGCTTGAACATTGATCTTAACTTGCGTCATTATTAAGCGGTTATGATGCAGGAAATTGATTATTCGCTTTTGCCTCCCTGTTGTGATTCGGGTTGCACCGTCTGCGTGAAGGATTATCCTGAGCTTTATTGGGCGGCAACTATCGAAGAAAAACAGACAATGGCAATGTTGGAAGCAATCGAACAGGCCGAGTTGGAAGCGGCTGAATTTGAGAATTAATAAATCATCAGGAGTTTACATGGACGAGCAAAGAAAGAACGAACTGGCTGACATCATCGGCTCACTGGAAGCCAGACACAAACATTATTCACAGGTGGCGGAACGCGCCAATGCCGAAGAGATGTCACGCGCTTTTCGGAGCGCCTTCAACGATTTTGATTACGCCGTGCAAATTTTGCGCGCCGTCCGCGATGAACGCGGTTTTGAAGAGGAAGAAGAAGAGGAAGAAGAAGAGGAAGAAAGCTAATTTTCCCGCAGCCACGAATTAAGTGATTCGTGGCTTTTTGATTTTCGCTCCCGTCACGCGCAAACAATTTCCGCATTCGCGCACCCCAAACATTCCGAGCAGTAAACAAGGAGACTTACATGGCAGCCCCTAAATCTGTGGTCAGTCAGGAAACTCATCAGCCTTACGTTCCGGCTTCAACGGTTTTACCCGAATTTTCGTTGCGTGCCGTTCTGCTGGGCATTTTTTTCGGCCTTGTCTTTGGGACGTCAACCGTTTACCTCGGACTTAAAGTCGGCCTGACGGTCAGCGCCTCAATCCCGATTGCAGTGCTTTCAATCACGATCCTGCGCCTGCTCGGTCGCGCCTCCATCCTCGAAAACAACATCGTCCAAACCACTGGTTCAGCGGCGGAATCCATTGCCGCCGGCATTGTCTTTACGATCCCGGCGTTGTTGATCCTCGGACTCGATCTGGACTTAATGCAAACAGCCATCGTGGGCGCGGCTGGCGGCTTGCTCGGCGTCCTGCTGATGATTCCTCTGCGCCGTTCTTTGATTGTCAAAGAACATGCCAACCTCCCCTATCCCGAAGGAACCGCCTGTGCCGAAGTTCTGGTCGCGGGTGAAAAGGGCGGCAGCGATGCCAAGACAGTATTCATGGGCTTTGGCGTCGCCTTCGTGTACAAATTTTTGATGACCGCGCTGTTATTCTGGAAAGAAGTTCCGTCGAAAATTCTGACCTGGTATCAGGGCGCACGCGTCGCCGCAGAAATCTCGCCTGAATTGTTAGGCGTCGGGTACATCATCGGGCCGCGCATCGCTTCGTATATGTTTGGCGGCGGAATAATTTCGGCGCTAATTTTAGTGCCAACCGTCAAATTTTTCGGAGCCGGATTAACGACTAACATCTTCCCCGCTCCGGCAGGCGACTTGATTGCGAATATGAGCGCGGGTCAGGTGTTTGACCGTTATGTGCGTTATATGGCGGCAGGCGCGGTCGCCGCCGGAGGCATCATCAGTTTGGTGCGCTCCTTGCCAACGATTATTGAAGCCTTCAAATCAGGCTTGAAAGATTTCACGGGCGGCGGAGCAACCAGCAGCACAGCCCGCACCGAAAGAGATTTGCCGATTTCAGTCACCATCGGTGGCATTCTGTTGTTGCTGGTCGCCTTAATTTTTATGCCCAAAATTGAGGTTGACTGGATTTCAGCAATTTTAATTCTGGTGTTTGGCTTTTTCTTTGTGACAGTCTCCTCGCGCATCTGCGGGACTATCGGTTCCAGTTCAAATCCGATTTCCGGCATGACGATTGCCACTTTACTTTTTACCTCGCTGATCTTTTTATTGCTGGGCAGAGTCGGCCCCGAACAGCGCGTGATCGCCCTGACTGTCGGCGCGATAGTTTGTGTCGCCGCCGCGAATGCGGGCAATACGTCACAGGATTTGAAGACAGGTTTTTTAGTTGGGGCAACGCCGAAATGGCAACAAATTGGATTGTTGATTGGGGCGCTGACTTCGGCGATGGTCGTTGGATTGACACTCAACTGGCTCAACAACGAAGCCATCAATTTGATCCCGGTCAATTATCCGGCGTTTACCGCCCCGGCAAACCAGGTCGCAGAGGATTGGAGCAGCAAACCCGCCGTGCAGGATGGCAAGAATTACAAAACCGCGCGCTTCATTGTCGAAACTGATGCTGGCGACGGCAAAACAAAAATTCCCGCCGGAAAATATTTAGTCGGACAGGATGGAAAATTACACTATCTGGTAAACCCCGGCGTCGGTGGCATCAAGCAGGGCGTGCGCAAAGTTGAACTGAGCGGATTACCAACATTTAAAGCCGGAGAAAATGCCAAAGCCGTAGGGCAGATGCGCGGGATGGATGACAACATTTATGACCGCGTAATTTCCAGCCAGAATGGTAAAGATTACCTGATTGATTCGAGCGGCAAACCTAACTTTGAGGTCGTCGAAGTCACCAACAAATTAGATGCTCCCAAAGCCGCATTGATGGGCGTCCTGGTTGACGGAGTGCTGACGCAACGGCTCCCCTGGTCATTGATTTTAATTGGCGCGATGATTTCGATTGTGCTGGAAATTATCGGCGTCTCCGCCTTGCCTGTCGCCGTCGGAATTTATCTACCAATTTCCACGTCGGCAACGATTTTCACGGGTGGTCTGGTTCGTTCACTGGTGAACTATTTACGCCGCGATGAAGGCGAAGAAAGTTTAGTCGCAGAAGAAACCGGCAGCGGCGTGTTGTTAAGTTCAGGCCTGATCGCAGGCGGCGCAATTGGCGGCCTGGTCGCTTCGTTTGGACGCGCCATTGCCGGAGGGGAAGAAAAACTTGGCATCGGCGCCAAATGGTTTCTCAGTACCAGTTCCTGGTCAAATACATTCGCCTTAATTATTTTCGGCGCTCTGGTAGGATTTTTGATTTCCGTAGCGCGTAAAAAAACCAGCGCGTAAGGTGTTAGTTTCGAGTTTTGGGTTTTGCGTTTCGAGGGGAGTCAGTTTCGGGTTTCGGGTTTTGTGTTTCGAGAAAATAATTATCTCGTCTCTCGAAACGCGAAACTCAGAACGCGAAACTAAATTGCGGCTCTGCCGCCTGATGTGCAGTTGGGCTGCGCCCAACCGTCAGCTTTATCTTTGTCCTGGGCTACGCCCGTAAATCTACAAACGGGCATAGCCTGGATTAGTGGGCGAACCTGCGGGAGGACAAATCACGCAGAACCTCGCTGAATCGTGATTGAATATTCAATCACGATTCGTTATTATCCTCAGGCACTCATTGCCATCACATTTATTTTCCTGTAATCAGCAGCAAGTGCCCGATCCCGTTTAGTATAGTTGAGTGCCACGATGAGAAACGAATCTTTCGTCGTAGTTTTTTCCTGACTACGATTCCGGTTCCTCACGAACCCGATAAAAGCAACACTAACTGCATCTATGCCCTGCGCATTAGCGAATAGATCCGCGTCTTCTTGAAAGGCTGGCGCACAAAAGCAAGAGCGAAACGCGAAGGAGATCATCACGTATGAGAAAGTGTCAAAAGGTAATCGTGATCATTGTGGCCGTGAGCCTGTTGTTTGGGGTAACAACATTCGCTGATAAAACGAAAACAGCAGCGGGGTTGCGCAAGCTGGTCCAATTGGTGCGCCAGTCGTTTTGGCGCGAGACTGAGCAACGCCCACGCCGGCGCAGCTATTTGGAGGAACGACGCGTAGCGGTAAAGGGAGCGACAAACAAAAACCGCGAAAGCGATCAAAGCAAGTTGCAGGAAGAAGAAGGCGATGACCCGGATTTACCCGACTTTCTGCGGGGGCGACACATTGACAAAGATCAGTATCTGAATGCGCGCGGAGAACAGATCCTGCGGTTGCGGGGTTTTGAACCGGGAAAAGAATATAATCCAACCCAGCGGCTCACCGCACTCCGCTCAATGGAGCGGCAGATTGCTCAAATACTGGCCGCCAACTCCGCTTCCCCGGAAGCTGCAATGCCAGCCTGGGTGCCGGTCGGCCCAGCCCCTATTCCCAATGGACAGACCCTGGGGAACTCGGTACCAG
>JAYSTY010000197.1:0-8260 GCA_043719385.1 Blastocatellia bacterium
CTTCGTGACGGTCAATGGCAAAACTATTAAAGAGCTTGGAACGAAAGCGGATCCCGAACGCGATCATATTAAAGTTCGGGGCAAACTCATCAATGCCAAAATCAGCCACAAAGAAAAAATTTACATTTTGCTCAATAAACCGGTCGGTTATTTGTCCAGCACTTCTGATCCGAAAAAACGTCCGCTGGTGACTGATTTAGCCGGCGAATTTCGCTCCCAGGTTCATCCGGTTGGACGCCTTGATTTTAATAGCGAGGGCTTGATTCTGCTGAGCAATGACGGTGATTTTACGAACTTAATTGCCCACGCGACATCAAAAATTGCCAAGCGTTACGAAGTCAAAATCAAGGGGCAGCCGAATGAGCAGCAAGTCGAAAGATTGCGGCGCGGCATCACGATTGAAGGCCGCAAAACTGCGCCGGCAGAAATTAAGCTGGTCGAGCAAAGCAAAACCAATGCCTGGTACGAAGTGACTTTGTACGAAGGCCGCAATCAGCAGATCAGAAAAATGTTCGATGCGGTGGGACACTCAGTGATCAAACTGCGACGGCTTGGCATCGGATTTTTGTCGCTCCAGAAAGAAAAGCTGAAATTAGGTCAATATCGTTTGCTGACCACCGTCGAGGTCCAAAAGTTCTTTCAGGCTGGCATCGCACCTAAGGCCAGGAAAACAAAAACGGTTGTTGCGCGTGTCTCCGTCGCTAACCCGCGTTGAGGCTTAATCTTACAGCTTGACATGAAACTCAGGAACAATTAGAGTCACTCTTCATTTTTGCACATAGTTATCAGGATGTTATTAATAGTTGATGCTTTACGTTTTTACCTTCTTCCCCGCTCTGCCTTCTGAGCGCAAGCCATTAGTTACGCTGCCCATTAATCTTGCACCTAATTTATAAGTATGAGGCTGTTGGCTAGTATCTTTGCTGTGTCGAGGGTAAAATACGTTTTGTTGCGGACATCAATCATTGAAATTAAATGGAAATTGTTTTAGCCGAAAGTCTGGGGTTTTGCATGGGCGTCAAACGCGCCGTTGACCTCGCTTATCGTGCTTTGGAAAAATCCAACGGATTGCCAGTAGTCACGCTGGGGCCACTGATTCATAACGCGCAGGAAATTCAGCGGCTCGAAAATGATGGCATTCAAATGGCCGATGAAAATGATCGTCCCGAACAGGGAATTGCGATTATTCGGGCGCACGGTGTCGCGCCAAATGTTTACGATGAGTTGAAAAATCGCGGCTTGCGGGTGATGGACGGGACTTGTCCGTATGTGCATTATTCACAGCGTAAGGCCGCTGAGTTGTTTGAAGCTGGTTACGACGTAATTATCGTTGGTGATAAAAAACATCCTGAGATTGTTGGCATTCTTGGACACATCAACGACCAGGCGTATGTCGTCAAAACAATTGCAGAGGCTGAGGCCTTACCAAAGCTGGAGCGCGTCGGAACCATTGCGCAAACGACGATTAGTCCGCAAAAATATCAGGCGATGATTGCTGTGATTCGGACAAAGGCTAAAGAAGTCAAAGTGTGCGAGACAATTTGTGACGCCACCGAAGAAAATCAGGCGGCGATTCGGCGACTGGCGTCAGAGGTTGATTTGCTCTACGTCATTGGTGGTCGTCATAGCGCCAACAGTAATAAATTAGTCGAAGCCGCGCTTGACCAGTGTCCGCGCACTTCTTTGATCGAAACCGAAGATGAAATCAATCCCGCTGATTTGCGCTCCGTTAACCGGGTCGGTGTCAGTGCTGGCGCTTCGACGCCGGATTGGATGATTCAAAAAGTAGTGCAGCGCTTACGCCAACTGGATCAGGCAACGCAGCCGGAATTAGTGGCGGCGTAAGGTGAGACCGAGTCTTCGCGCCTGCTTAAGCGAAAAGTTTTTCAGTTTTAAAAATTTGCAAGTCGGGGCAATAAACCCGCAAAGTCTGTTTAGGAGGAATTCCTTTTTCAATGTCAACCGATAACGTTAACCCAATTATTTCCGGTGGTCAGGCTGAAGCTCTTGAGTCTGAAGACGCCGCTCTGCAAGATTTAGATAATGCTGATTTCGGCGAAAACTTTTCCGAAGAGGATTTTGGCAAAATCCTTGAGGCGCACGAAAAAAGCCAGCTTGACATCACCGAAGGCGAAGTTGTCAAAGGGACAGTCGTCAAAATCTCTGGTCAGGATGTCATCATCAATGTCGGCTTCAAATCCGAAGGTGTCGTCAGAATCTCTGAATTCAAAGATGGCGATGAAATAACCATCAAACCAGGCGATATTGTTGATGTGCTGGTCAAGCAACTTGAAAACAATGATGGCTATGTCGAACTTTCACGCGCCGATGCAGTACGGATGCAAACCTGGGATTTGATCGAAAATGCCAGCCGCGAAGGGACCACTATTATTGGTCGTGTGACCGACCGCATCAAAGGTGGTTTGCGCGTGGACATCGGCGGGATTCAGGCGTTTTTACCTGGCAGTCAGGTAGACGTGCGCCCCGTCCGCAACCTTGATGTTTATCGCAACAAGGACATGGAGTTCCTGGTTCTTAAGGTCAATAAAAAGCGCAGCAATATTGTGCTTTCCCGCAAGGCGTTGCTGGAAGAGAAAACCAAGTTCGAGAAAGAAGGCACGCTTAAAAATCTCGAAGAAGGAATCATTGTCGAAGGTCAGGTCAAGAATATTACCGAATACGGTATCTTTATTGACCTCGGCGGACTTGATGGTCTCCTGCACATTACTGATATGTCGTGGGGACGGATTCAAAATCCTTCCGAACTTTTCAAAGTCGGCGACAATATTCAAGTCAAGATTCTCAAGTTTGACCGTGAGCGCGAACGCGTCAGCCTGGGCTATAAACAGCTTATTCCTGATCCATGGGCAACCGTTAATGAACGTTTCGCCATTGGTACTCGCGTGAAGGGCAAAGTTGTTTCGCTGACCGATTACGGCGCTTTCCTTGAACTTGAATCCGGCGTTGAAGGTCTGGTTCACGTTTCCGAAATGAGCTGGTCAAAACGGGTCAAGCATCCTTCCAAATTGCTCAATGTCGGTCAGGAAATCGAAGCTGCTGTCCTGGAAATTGATACCAACAACCGTCGGATCAGTCTGGGCATCAAGCAAATCGAAGCGAACCCATGGGATACCCTGCAGGAGCGTTACGCTGCTGGCACACGGGTTAAGGGTCGGGTTCGCAACCTCACTGATTTTGGCGCCTTCGTCGAAATCGAAGAGGGCATTGACGGACTCGTGCACGTTTCAGATATTTCCTGGACGAAGCGCATTAAGCATCCGAGCGAAGCACTGAAGAAAAACCAGGAAGTCGAGGCGATTATCACCGCGATTGATACAGAAAATCGTCGCTTGTCGCTCTCCATCAAAGACCTTGAGCCAAATTCCTGGGATCGCTTCTTTGCCGAAAAGAAACTCGGCGATGTTGTGTCAGGACGTATTTCCCGCTTTGCTAACTTTGGTGCTTTTGTGGAGCTTGAAGACGGCATCGAAGGTCTCTGTCACGTTTCCGAGCTTTCTGAAAACCATGTTGAGAAACCGGAAGACACTGTGCAGGTTGGACAGGTCATGCAATTCAAGATTCTCAAGATGGACCCGGAAGCCAAGAAAATCGGACTGTCTGTCCGCGCTGTTGGTAAGGACGAACCTATTATTGATGTCCGCAGCTACACCTCCAGTGATGGTGGCGGGATGGCAAGTTTAGGGGAAATCGCAGATTTCAACCGTCCGTCTGATGACGTGGAAGAGAAAGAGTAACCTTACTTTTTCAGGCTGCCAGCCCGGAGTTATTTTCAGGCTGGCAGCCGTTGCTACTTTTAAATGATAGTTTCAGCGATACGTTAAGCCATGAAAAAAAGTAATCTAACGTGGATTATCATCATCGGTGTGATGGCTTTAGGAGCCTTTAGTATTCTCCTTCTGATCGGTGCTTTATCACTTTCTGATGGCGGCGGTTTTGGCTTAGGTGGTGACCGCATTGCCGTGATTCCGGTTGAAGGTGTCATTACCGGCGAGACTGCGCGGACGGTCAATCGTCATTTAAAGCAATATGGCGAGGATTCTCGTGTCAAAGCGATTATCTTACGTGTAGATACTCCCGGCGGCGGGGTAGCCGCTTCAGAAGAAATTTACCGTGAAGTCAAACGCATCAAAGACGAAAAGAAAATCAAGATCGTCGTTTCGATGGGAACAGTGGCGGCTTCGGGTGGATATTATGTCGCTGCTCCCGCTGACTATATCTTTGCCAATGCCGGGACAGTCACAGGCAGCATTGGGGTGATTGCTGAATGGGTGAATTTTAAAGAACTGGCGGATTGGGCTAAGGTCAAACCAATTGTTTTTAAGAGCGGTGAATTTAAAGATACGGGCAATCCCACCCGCGATATGACGGAACGCGAGAAACAGTATTTTCAGGGAATGATAAATGAACTGTACGATCAGTTTGTCAGGATTGTAACGGAAGGGCGGAAGGGACACGGCGCAGAGGGGAAAAAGCTGGATGAAGAAAAAGTTCGTGCGCTGGCTGATGGTCGTGTTTATACCGGCGCAACGGCACTGGATAATGGTTTAGTAGATCAGTTGGGAAATTATGAGGATGCCCTTAAATACACTGCCAAACTGATTGGGATGAAGGGGGAGCCGAATGTTGTTACTCCGCCTCCGCCACGTGAAGGGCTTTCAATTCTTGATCTTATCGGAAAGACAAAAGTTGGTAGCATCTTAGCAAAACCCAGTGAATGGCCGAGCCAGTTGAGTGACATTGATACTTCGATTAAATTTAAGTATCAATGGAAATAGTCAGGTTCTTTTTAAGTTATTCCATCGCAAAAAAATTAGGGGCAAACGATGACAAAAGCCGAATTAGTTGAAGAAGTGGCGCGCGCCGCCGAATTAACCAAAAAAGATTCAGAAGTAATTGTGGACGAAGTTTTCAGGAATATCATTCAGTCGCTCAATCGGGGCGAGAAAATTGAACTGCGTGGTTTTGGCTCCTTCCGCGTGCGCCAGCGCGATGCACGACGTGGTCGTAATCCTAAAACCGGAGACCCCGTGGATATTCCTGCCAAGCGGGTTCCTTATTTCAAGCCAGGGAAAGAACTTAAAGAGTTGATCAACCTGGATGGCGATAAAAGCGACAATAAAGACGATAACGACGATTAAGTTTTCATTTAGAGAAGCCTCGCAATGGATTTTTTGTGGAGTCCCTGGCGGAATTATTATGTAAGCTCCGGTCAAAAACCTCCCGGCTGTGTTTTTTGTCACCTAGCCCAGGGTTCTCTTAACGATGCAGAGAACAAAGAATTTGATGATCAGAATCTGGTTCTCTTTCGTGGTCAGCATAATTTCATCGTCCTCAATCTTTTCCCTTACACCACTGCACATTTAATGGTTGTGCCTTATCTTCATCAGGCAGAACTTTCCTCCCTTGCAAAAAATACCAGTGACGAATTAATGGATTTGGCGAAGCGTGCGCAAGCGGCTATCGGCCTTGCCTATCATCCCGATGGTTATAATTTGGGGATGAATTTAGGTGGTGCAGCCGGAGCCGGAATCGCTGCGCATTTGCATTTGCACCTGCTGCCGCGCTGGAATGGCGATGCCAATTTTATGACGACCGTTGGTGAAACGCGCGTCTTACCTGAAAATCTTTCCGCCACATATCAAAAATTAAAGCAGCACTTTCAGCCTTAGAACCTCCGGCAAGTTTCAATATTTTTCTTTTCTCTGCTACTGTACTTTCCATCAGTTGCCCATCCGTTTTCATTCAGGAGGTCAAATATGTTTCCTCGTTCACCTGTCAATTCATTATTGAAGCTGCTGGTTTGTCTGTCTGTTTTCACTCTTTCTGTCCACGCCCAAACAAACCGCAATGATCCCAATGCCGGAGGTGGCGGCAACCGTGGCGCACACGTCATTCGCGGCAAAATCTTTATGCCTTCCGGGCGCTTGCCAGAGCAACGAATCCGTGTGGTATTAGAAGTAATTAGCGGCGGCATGTACAGCGATACATTTTCCGATTCAGTTGGTAATTTTGAATTTCGTTCGCTGCCGAACAATAACTATCGCGTCGTCGTTCCCAGCGATGGATTTATTTATGAACCTGCCCAGGAACAGTTGGAAGTATCCGGCTCAGTTTCACGCACCTTTTCCGTGCAAATTTACCTGCGCGAAAAAGCCAGAGATAACAGCATGACTTCAACGAATAAGATGATTTCTGCGGCAGAGTTTGCGCAGGATGTGCCAAAGGCCGCGAAGAAAAGTTATGAGCAGGGCTTGAAAAAAATGAAGGATGGGAAAGATGAAGATGCTTCAATGCTTTTTCAGGAGGCGCTGAAAATTTTCCCGGACTATGTGCTGGCACATAACAAGCTGGGTGAATATTACCTGCGGCAACAAAAGCCGACTGAAGCCAGAACGGAGTTCGAACGCGCCCTTGAGATCAGCCCCAAATTGCCATTAACCCACCTCAATCTGGGCATGCTAATGGTCAGCCAAAAACTTTATCCCGAAGCCATTGAGCACCTGGAAGCGGCAAACAAACTGGACGAAAGTTTTCCGATGGCGCATTTGTATTTAGGCTTGGCGCTGCTGGAAAAAACACCACAGGAACCGAGCGATTCCGACCACGCCGAACGTGCATTTACCAAAGCCATCGCGCTGGGCGGCACGCAAATGGCGTATGCCCACAAATATCTTTTCAACATTCAGGTGCGCCGAAAAAATTATGACAAAGCTGTGAGCGAGTTGGAGGCATATTTAACCGAAACGCCCAACGCGCCGGATGCTGAGCAAATTCGCGCCAAGATCGGACAGTTAAAAAAAGTCGCCGGGAGTACATCACAAGCGGCAAAGCCTAAATAAATTCAGCCTGAAAAATGATGTTCGGTGATACTGATCTATGACAAGAAGATGATTAATAAAGACTCAGGCACAATTACCTTCGAATTAAAAAAACAATTATTTGTTGTTAATGGCTCTTTCTCAAAAAATGATTTCCTTGATTCAGACTTGGGTCACAATGCGAGACGAATTATTCATAATGAACCGCACATATCTTACGGTCTGTATCCTTGTGTACTAAAAAAAAATACTTTTCCCCTCTGTTTTTACTTCTTTGGTGAAAAACTAGATAGTCTTGATCTCAATATGCAAGTACCCGACCTGGAAAATAGCTGGGAAAATTATTCAGAGGAAAAAGAAATAAAAAGAAAACAACTTCACGATCAATGGCTTTCCGACATGGGCATAAAAACAGATTTCAATTATGCGTGGGGAAAAATTACTTCATCTTTCGATCCACGCGGTGGTTCTTCAAATATTGGCATCCAGTATACGTGGCAAGGAAAACCATTGACCTGAAAATAATCACCAAACATTTATTGCATGGGCGCACGTGGGGTGTTTGGTTTTTATTAATTCTACAACGTGGGCTGATGAGCGAGTTGTTAGAGTTGGTTTACAGACAATCTTTTAAGGCCGTCTCCAGGCGTCGAAATCATAATTGCGCCCTCCGCCATGCCATCACGTTGTTGCGGCGCATAATATTCGCGCTGGACACGAGCAATCAGACTCGGCACATTTTCAGTACTTGTTAACGTCAGCACATTTCCCCCAAATCCTCCACCAATCAACCGTGTACCGTAAACTTTCGCATCGTCGTTAATGATGTCAACCAGATGATTGACCATTGGCGGACTGACTTCGTAAAGGTCGCGCAAACTGTTATGCGCATCGTTGAGCAATTTTCCCAGCGCACGCATTTTTGTTTCGTCAGTAATTTCAGAACGCAAAATTTTGACAGCTTCGGCGACTCGACTGATTTCGCCAATGTGATGCAAAGCGCGATCACGAATTTTTAGCGACTTCTCTGTGCGTTCTGCCAAGAGTTGCGGAAAGGCAAGCTGGCATTGCTGAAATGCTTCCGGGTAAAGTTTACTGACTTCGGGCAAATTGATATTTTTTGGCAGGTGAAGGTTGAGCACAGAATGCACACCGTTAATTGGTCGCAAGCCTAATTGCCAATAATCTCTCACGTCTAACCAGGCGGCGTAAATATTAGGATCACGAATTTTCCAGTCGTCAATAATTGCCGGGATCAACAATCGTGCAACTGCGGCACGTTCGTTATATTCGAGCATTATTTCTTTGCCTTTATCTGCCGCCTGCGAAAAAAAGGTGAGCCACCGAAAACCTGTTGCGGGCAGGGTTACGAGTTCAGCGCGATTGTCGGCATAGCTTAGATGAATCGCCTGATTTTTTTT
>JAYSTY010000198.1:0-8214 GCA_043719385.1 Blastocatellia bacterium
TAATCTTTCGTATTTTTCTTTTAATAATTCATCTGTTTGCATAGAATTTATTTCATATACAAAAAATACATAAATGTAAAGGTTATTTTATTACAACTCCTAAAAGACAGAGCCGTTTTTATTAAGTTAGTTTGTTGATTCATTGAATTTATCCTCCCCTGGAATTTTCACAGTTTTGATCAGAGATTTCGACCTACTTGATATTTGCGGAGCTTGCTCCTCTTTTTCATCTCCCGCCACTTCACATTTCACCGTGCCGAAAGCGGCATGATTCATACAATAAATTTGAGTCTGCTGTTTTTGCTTACATCTATATATGCCCCAAATTAGTGAAACATTTCAGGGAAATTTATTGGTGCTGGCGACGCACGTGTTGTCAATGGCAAAAGGCTATGTAGCCCAACATCGGGAGCGACAATTGAACATTTGTTGCTACCTGGCTTTGTCAAAAAGGCTGTGTACGCGAGTCTGCTGGCTCGTGATGGCACAACCCGTAACACAGTGCAGCGCAGTTCCCGACAAGGAGGCTTGTAGAGAAGTTGACTACGGGATGGACTATACGGAATTGCAATGTGTGTGTCGTCACCCAAACAGGTGAGGAAAACAGGTATTTTTCACTTTTTTCAGGATTTCAGCACTGCCGGACTGTTGAGCAGTAATTGCACCAATTCGCTTTGTCGTTTCGCGCCGGTTTTTTGGAAGATGTGTTTGAGGTGCGTGCGGGCTGTGTTTTGGCTGACGTTCAATTATTCGGCGGCTTCGACAATATTCTTGCCTTGCACCAGAACGCTGGCAAGGCGGGCTTCGGCGGGTGTGAGATCGTAGAGTCGTTGCAGCACTTTTTCGACTGGCTCCATGTGCTGTTCCGGGTCGTTGATGAAAATTAGCGCGGCGGGCTGTTGGAAGTTGAGATAGGAAGTTTCGAGATTTAGTGGTGCGATTAACAACGATAAGGAACGCAGCCCGGATGGTCGGTCGAGTTGTAGTATGCCGCCGCAATCCAGCGCCAGTTTGGGATCGCGCTGGCTGGCGGAATTGATGAGGCGGTGAAGCTGGTTTTCATCTGCGGCGCGAGGTGCGCACAAACGATTGTTCCGGTCGCGGTACAGTCCGTCGCGGCTGTCAAAAATGTGCTGAGCGGTTTGATTACAATAAATCGTGTGACCGGAAGCATTCACAACGACTGCGCCCTGGGGCAGTCGGTTCAGTGTTTGACTCAACAATTCACGCTCTTGTTGTAATTGCCCCAGCATTCGCCCGATGCGAAAAGCGCGTTGCAAATGGGGATACAGCAAGCGCAGCGGACGCGCTTCAACTTCAGTATACGCGCCACCTTTCTTCGGGCGTGCGAGTGCGAGGCCGCTGATGATATTGTCTTCGCGCAAGACGGTCAGGTGAATCGCATGATACAGCCCGATGATGCGCATGTAACGATGAAACTCAGTCTTCTCGAATTCGGCGGACGGCATGACTTCGTGACTCAGCAAGACGACACCGGGCTGAGCGAGTGGCCCGGCCAGCGTGAAAAACGGATTCCTGGGATGAAACTTCTTCAGATACAACTGAACTAAAAAAGCGGGAATCGTGTTGTGGATGAATTGCAGGCGATTGGTCGTCACGTCTACTGCGTGAAAGTTACAATTGTGTGAACTGAGCAATGGACATAGAGCATCAGTAAAAACGTGCCATTGTTTAGGTTGCAGAGCCGCGTCGTAGATCAATTCGATCAATGGCAATAACCGTTCGGCATCAATGTTCATAGGCCTCAACTGTGATTTACCAATGACGAAACAAGGTATTCGATTATTTCCTGCCAATAAATTCACGAATGTATTGATTGATCAATTCCGGCTCTTCGTGAATGACCCAGTGCGAGCCGTTGGGGATTCGTTTAAGCGTTAGTTGTGGCACGAACTTGTCCAGGCCTTCTAGGTTACCCGTCAACAACGCCGTATCCTTTTCGCCCCAGATTACCAGCGTGGGAACTTTGACGGTTAACGTATCAAAGCCCGCCGCCAGATTGGTTTCGCGTTTTGGCTCATTGGTTGTTGGCGGGCCGGCATTGGCGGCACGATACCAGTTCAGGCCGCCTGTCACTGCGCCGGGTTGCGACCAGGCGTCAACGTACATTTTGCGGTCTTCTGCGGTGAAGGCTTCCGGTTTGGTCGAGCTTTTGAAAATTGCGTTTTGCAGCGCCGCATAATTATTGGCGCTCAACGTCGCTTCGGCTTGCGCTGAGCGGAAGAAATTCATATACGCGCTGGCTTTTTGTTGCGCCGGATTCGTTTGCAATTCACGCGCAAAAACTCCCGGATGCGGGGCGTTGATGATGACCAGTTTATCCAGATATTCAGGATGCCGAATCGCAAATACCCAGGCGACTGCGCCGCCCCAGTCGTGGGCTACGAGGATGCCTTTGTTTTTCGGACTCGCACCGAATTTATCAAACATCGCTTTGATGTCGGCGACAATTTTGGCAACGGCGTAATCTTCTACTTTTTCCGGCTTGGAGGATAAATTATAGCCGCGTTGATCGTAGGCGACAGCGGTGTAATCTTTGCCAAATTCCTGCAACTGGTTTTTCCATTCATACCAGAATTCAGGAAAGCCGTGCAGAAACAAAATTGTTTTTTTGCCTTTGCCTTCTTTGACATAATGCAATTTCAGGCCGTTGATTTCAGCGTATTCGTGCTTGAACATAATTTTTTTCTCTTTAACTTTGTCAGGTTTTGCGAAAGTGACAGTTGCGATAATGCAGAGTAGTGAGGCGAGTAATAATAATTTTTTCATGGTTGATGTTCCAAATGTCAGATTGTCGGCGAAATGTAGGGAACCCGGCTCGCTACGGCTCGCGGTACTGTTCCTATGCGCGCAGCAATTTTGTCCGGGTGTAGGCGATGCGAAATCCCTGCCGCTCGAAATTGCGCTGTGAAATTGACCCGCACATCGTTGTCGCCATTGCCAGTTCACAACTCTGCGAGGCTGCAAAGGCTAAGCCAGCTTGAATAAGCGCCGTTTGTGCGCCGTGCCCTCTGAAGGCTGGCAGCGTCGCCTGCGCATAAAAATCAGCGATGTGATCGTGCACCGAAACCGCGCCGCCGCCAGCAGGTTTGTTATCAATTTCCACCAAAAAGGGCGCTGAGATTTTGGTGTGAAACATCGTCGCCGCGACTTCCATCATCGCTGGCGCTGGCTCTTCGGCTTCGGTAAAACCGAGCGTGATAATGCGTGACCACAATTCGTCTTCGTAATTATCCGGGATGCGAACCACAGCCTCAACATTGATTGCCGGGATAGTTTGCAACTCGTGAAATAAGGCGTTGCTGTATTCAGTAATTCGATATCCGCGCTGCATTAATAGTTTGAGCAATCCGGCGTCTGCCAGCGGGCAAAGCTCAATGTTTACCGAGGCATTACGGCTGTGATAAAAATCTTCCAGGGTAATTAATTCAGCTTCAGAAACCTCGCCACTCAGGCCCAGCCCGAAAGCCTGCGTGAGCGGAGAGTCAACGCCGGCAAAGGTTGCATAGCCTCCCATAATTTGGATCGAAGTCGCGCCAGCGTCAGGATAAATCTGTGCGTGAGCGCGTACATATTCGGCGCAGAGAATAGCGTCGTTATGTTCAAGTTTACGAGCTAAATTGAGATCGGCAAAAATCATAGGAGCCGCAGAATACGCGCCCTCTGGTCAAAAACGCAATACACCAAACTGATCCTGATTTTTTACAATTATAATTTTCATTGCCTGCGTTAGAGAGCTTTCACTTGCAGATTGCGAAAAGCAATGCGTGATCCAGCGTGGTGATTTTGCAGCCCGATGTGACCCTGCAATCCGCGATTCCCTGTAAATGACGTGACCAGGTCACCGTTCAGAGTGATTTTGTATTGCTGACCGCTGACCTGAATTTCATAAGTATTCCACTCCCCGACAGGCCGCGAAGCAACTTTATCAGGAGCAGCAAAACTATAAACTGCGCCTGTCTGATGGATCGGGTTGCCATCAGGCTGCCCCAGATCATCAATCTGAATTTCATAGCCCTGATTAACTGCCACAAAGGGATCATTGCCGGGGTTCGGGAAGCGCAGGAAAATCCCGGAATTATCATCCGCATGAGCGGCCTGCCAATCCAGCCGTAAAATAAAATCGCTGAATTGTTGCGGCGTATACCATAACAGTCCTAATCCACCTTCTGTTTCGAGCGTGCCACCCGCCACGATAAATCTGCCCGCTCCGGCCATCTGCCAACCGCTGAGGCTCCGACCATCAAAGATACTGGCAAACCCGGTCTGCATAACAGGTGTGGCCTGCTGAATGATCGCTGCTGCTGTTCGTCTGGTCATCGCAATACCTGTCAGCATTGGGTTTGGTGAACCAATCGTGGGAAAAATTGCAGGCCCGGCGGCATACACATTGGGCGTCTGATGAAAGCGCCCGATTGTATCCGTGACGGATTGCGTCGGGTCTGTTCCCATCCAGAGCGTTCCCGTTTCGTGATGCGTTGTTCCCAACCCGTCGCGGCGTTGTGCGTGTGGCAGGAGCGTTGCAATCTGGCTGGCTGGCGTTGCCGCCGGGACAGTAAGCGGCGTATTCCCGACCATAATTTCAAACGCCTGCCCATTGGCAAAAACAGCCGCTACTTCATCAGCCGCCGTATCCATTGCTTCCCAGAGCTTGTCATCGGTGGGCGTAGTTTTTAAATTCACGATCACACGTTTCGTCTGAAATTCATCCAGGTCAGGATCAGGCAGGACTTTGCTGCTGGCGGTGGCGGTCTTGTCGCCGATCATCTCGCCGATGCCGCGCAGGGTGATGAGGACATGTTGATCCGTCAGATTCTTGAAGGCCTCCAAGCCGTCTACATCGGGCATTTTCCTGAACATCTCCACCTCCGGGTTCGCCTGATTGGGGCCAAGTCCAGCCGCCGTTATTTGAAGGTGAAAATGTCCATTGCCATGTTTGCCTTTGAGAAAAAGGGCAGAGGCCTGGAGTTCATTTGGCAGGCCGGAAAAAGCGGTGCGCGGAATCCGAATGGTAAGGTTGGAGCGCAAATGCGCCATCAAATTGCGTCCCATCAAGCCCTGCGGATTCGGCAAAGACAGCAGGGCTAGGCGCGTGGATTCAATTGTCCCCAGCGCGATGATGACGGACGCGTTGGCCTGGACTGCGATGTCGCCGCGACTGGTTTGAATCTTGCTGACCCGATTGCCATCCAGCACCAGCTTAATTACGTGGCAATTAGGCACGACCATCAGCCGTTTTTTGAAATCATCACCGCCTGATTCGTCGTAAGCTTTGCGCGACGCCTCCAGCAAAAGCGGGACGCTGCTGAATTTATTAAAAGGAAAGAACCCGGAGCGCGGTGGCGCGGATTGCACCGCCAGCGGAGCCTCAAATTCTTCGTCACTGAGGACAGGCAATGCGTCTGCAATTTTACTTTGCTGAACGCCAGCCGCCAGTCGGGTTTTCAGCGCCTGATGCAACGGGCCAAAAATGAAATCATTCGTTATGTCCGTACCAATTTGGCTTTTCGCTTTGGCGAATTGTGTAGTTTGCAGGTCGGTCACAACATCAGCCGGCCATTGCGTTAACTCGGAAGCGATTAATTGGGGCGACCATCCGCCCCAATACAATGAGCGCCCGCCCAGGCAATAGGCAAGGCCGGGAAATTTCAGGCTGGAATGCCAAGGCAAGCCCCAGACTTCATTCCGTGCTGGCAGCGGATGTTTGCCTGTCCCGCCCTGATTGACATCATCTGTGATGAGCTGCGCGATGCTCGACGCGCCGGCGGAATTCAGTCCGAGGTTGGGCAGGTTCTGGGTATGTTCCGGCAACAGAAATGCACCGCCTTCCAGAACCAGAACCCGATGTCGTTTGGCTTGCGTATCAAGCTGGAAAATTTGCTCGGCGATTGCCGCGCCAAAACTGCCGCCGCCAATGACGATTATGTCAAATGGCCTGGCGTCGGCGCGTAAAGCGGTGTTTGTGCTGTCGTTTGCTTCGCTAAAAGTGTTGCAGAAATAGCGACCGAGGGCGTCTTTAGTAAAAGTTGTACTTTCGGTTTTCAACATGGCTGAATCCCCTTTCAGAATGGATTGGCTAACAAGAAAATGAAACGAATGACCTGATTTGACAGGCAGTTAATCTCGTGCAAGCGCCGCCGCACTTCCGTCAGATGAAGGGCTAAGGGGGAGAATTAATTATCATCGGTCAGAAGCATTTGAGCGACGGCACATTATTAAGCAACCCGATGAATGGATGCAAGGTGAGCGGGACAACAGCGAAAAGCTAACTGTCTCGCCTTACAAATTATCGAGGATAAATTTCGTCATCATCGCGCGCATGTGTTTGACCAGATTTGGATCAACTACACCATGCCGCGATTTGGGATACACCATCAGATCAAATTGTTTGCCTGCTTTTTGCAATTCATAGATAAGCTGAATTGTGTTTTGCATGTGAACGTTATCATCCATTGTGCCGTGAATTAATAACAATTTTCCGCTCAGGTTTTTCGCGGCTTTGATGACGGAAGTTTTCGCATAACCGTCAGGATTGTTTTGCGGCGTCAGCATGTAACGTTCGGTGTAAATCGTATCGTATAAATTCCAATCGGAGACAGTGCCGCCCGCGATGCCAACCTTGAAACTGGTCGAGTGCGTCAATGCAAACGAAGTCATAAATCCGCCATAGCTCCAACCGTTGAGGCCAATTCGAGCACTATCAACATACGGTTGTGATTTCAAATAACTCACGCCGTCTTCCAAATCCTGTAATTCGCCGACACCAAGATTTTTGTACGCCGTCCACGTGGATTCGATGCCTTTGCCCGAAGCGCTGCGATTGTCGCAAATCCACACGATGTAACCTTTTTGCGCCAGCATCTGATGCCACATATACATCGCGCCGCCCCACGCATTGCGGACGCTTTGCGAGTGCGGGCCGCTGTAGGTATAGCTCCACACCGGATATTTTTTGCTCGGATCAAAATTCGGTGGCTTGATCATCATCGCTTCCATCGCAAAACCATCGCGGGTTTTAACCTGCAAAAATTCGGGTTTGCTCAGCTTGAATTGCTTCATTGCTTCGACTTTATTTTCTTCAATCACGCGCTCCTGTGTCCCGTCACATTTGTGCAGGCGCACTTGTGGTGGCGTCGCGGCGTCGCTCCACGTATCAATAAAGTGATTGAACGTCGGATCAAAATTCGCGGTGTGTGCGCCTTCCATTTGCGTCAGCCGCATTAAGCCGGAGCCATCAAATTTAATGCGATAAGCGTCGTTGCCAATCGGCGAATGCTCTGTGCCGGAAAAATAAACATAACTGTTGGCTTCGTCTACGCCGTGCAAAGCCCGTGCTTCCCATTTGCCGTTGGTGATTTGGCGAATGATTTTGCCGTCGGCGGAATAGTGATAAATATGTTTCCAGCCTGATCGTTCACTCAGAAACAAAAATGTTCCATCTTTCAACCAGCGCGGTAATTCGGTATTGTCCGCCTCAATCCAGGCCAGGGTGGTTTCATGAAAAAGATTTTGGGTTTGCCCTGAACGCGGATCAGCGAGATTTACATCCAGCGAGGTTTGTTCGCGGTTGGCGATGTGATAGACGATTTTGCTGCTGTCAGGTTTCCAGCCGACACGGGCAATGATGGGTTCTGATTTTTCGTATTTGAAAATGTCCACCCAGCGCGTGTTGCCGCCGGCGGAATTTACGACGCCTAATTTCACGGTCGGATTTGGCATTCCTGATTTTGGGTAGTTGTAAAGCTCTACGTCCTGTTGATTCGGGATGTGATCAATGACGGTGAATTCTTTGACGGGAGCTTCGTCAAGCTGTAAATATGCGAGTTTCGTCGAATCGGGCGACCACCAATAGCTTTTGAAATCACCGCGTCCGTACACTTCTTCCTGATACACCCAGTCTAATTTGCCGTTGTACAATTTCGCGTTGCCGTCGGTGGTTAATGCGCGTTCGCGTTGCGTGGTAATTTCGACGACATATAAATTGAAGTTGCGCACAAACGCCACCATTTTGCCGTCGGGCGAAAGCTCTTCGTTTTCTTCCGGCTCGCCCGAATTGGTCAGGCGCAAAGCTGTATCGTTGCCGTATTGGTAATAAAATCAATACTGTAGACAAAAATCAGGCGGCAATCGCGCCATAAGCCCTGATTTCCTCATAACGAGGGTGGGTTTTGATGAAAGTTGGCTCCAAATCCA
>JAYSTY010000199.1:0-8195 GCA_043719385.1 Blastocatellia bacterium
GTGGTGCGGCAGGAAGCGTCACGTGATGCGAATCGGGGCCTTCCAAATCCATTGCCAGTCCTGCCTGCGGGCTTGTCAGTTTGCGCCCCAGCCCAAGCTGAATAGCTTCAAAATCAGCCGGGTTTTCTGTGGTTCTTGCTTTGACAAGCGTGGCATAGGCATTGAGGTCTACTTCCCCAAGCTGATTATGTGGCAGCGCTTTGGAATAGCTCCCAATCTTGTTCGGATAGCGCTCATCATCGCCATTGGAAAGTTGTTCGACAATGGGCCTTTGTAAAGCCATGTTCGCCGCATTAACTCGACACTGGTAAGATTTTAGCACTCTATTGGGGTCAAATCCTGTTCCTTCTGTTGTTACCTGGTTAATAGGAGGGGTATTTTTCTCTCCATTATTTATGGCTTGGGCTAATGCTGGCTGGGTAGCTATGCCGGTAGCAATCGCTGCTGCCGTTACACCGCTAACTTTTCCAAGGAAATTACGGCGGGATGATGAGGCAACAACGGGGGCTGAATGTGATTTATTTTTTTTCATACAGCAAACTCCTGAATTTAAATCTTTCAAAATAGTCATATTCATAATGACTTAGTATTTCCATCTCTTTAATAAATTAAGCAGGCCTTAAAATTTATTAACAGGCTGAAATTTGAGGGAGTTGCTTGAAGAGAATAGCAGAAAGAATCTGGAAATAAATAGGCGGGTGGTATGTTGGAAGGTTTAAGCGGGAAATTATAGGGGGATTTTTAGGTATAAGGAGGGAGTTCGTGCTTACCAGCTTTACGCTACCTTTTGTGGGCTATGTCAGTTGGGCTGACTAATCTTGCGCAAAAGGCCAACGAACTAAATTAAGGGTGAGCCTTAAGAAACAGGACGCTCGGTGGCCCCGGACTGCCGCCGCTGAACAACCCAACTAAAACTACGGTGACAGTCACCGAGCGCCCTTGTTCCGCTAAACAAGGTAGCGAATCTCGTGCCAGTGTTTTAAGATTTTTTAAAAATATTGCAAATGTCAATTAATTCAATCATTTGCGGCTATGAAATTATAATGATAATTGTCTGAATGAACAGCAAGTGACAGGATGTGTCATTTTAAGCTGACAGATTGCGGCGAACTGTTGAAACCATTGAACAGGACTGACAAATTTTGTCGCATTAGTCTTTTGGCATTGAATGATCCTGGTTGAGATTGTAAACTCCATCCTTAAATTTTTCTGCTCAACAACTGCTTTCTGAAGATTAAGCGAATGGCTAAAATAATTCGTGCTGTAGTGCTGACGATTAGCGATTCAGCCGCACGGGGTGAACGGGAAGATTTATCAGGGCCTGCCGTTGCGGTTCAATTGCTCAGCCTCAATGTTGAGATTGTCGCCACAGAAATTATCGCCGATGAGCAGGACCAGATTGCTGCACGGCTAACATATTACGCCGATC
Source organism: Blastocatellia bacterium (assembly GCA_043719385.1). Lineage (GTDB taxonomy): Bacteria > Acidobacteriota > Blastocatellia > RBC074 > RBC074 > JAFDVL01. Next base: position 1,430 of record JAYSTY010000199.1, read on the forward strand.
AGGGATTGGCTGATTTGATCCTGACCACTGGCGGAACCGGATTTTCCTCACGTGACATTACGCCCGAAGCGACCCGCGCTGTGATTGAACGTGAAGCACCAGGATTGGCTGAGTTGATGCGGATAGAAAGCTTGAAAATTACTCCACTGGCGGCTTTATCGCGTTCAGTTTGTGGCATTCGGCGGCGAGTACTGATTGTCAATTTGCCAGGCAGCGTTCGCGGGGCCACCGAAAATTTGACAGCAATCATAAAAATTTTACCGCACGCGATAGCGCTTTTGGCGGAATGATTTTGTTTAGAATTAATAATCTTACTTACCCTATTAGAATGACTGACAATTTAGATCAGGAAAAAATTACCGCCGGCAAGGATTGGGCTGAATCCGAAATGCGTCATTTGGTGATTGAGAAAGCTGTCAAGCTTCACTCAATTAACTGGAATGAAAGCGCCGACGCCAAAGTTTGGATTGCGACCATCAAAAGCGCTGCCGGAGAACACACCATTGCGCTTTCCCATTCAGCGCTGGAAAAATGTGCGGATGATGGCAGTGAACGGGCGGCGCTGCGGGAAAAAATAAGAGGTTTAATTGGCGATTTAGCACGCATTGAACGTCGTGGTTACCTCAGGTAACGCGCCGCTCAATTCCCAACATTATTGACGACGATGACAGCAAACTGAAAGGTTTGCTTTACTTTTTTCTGAGGATAAAAAGTGGCACTTAAAGACCTGATTTCGATTTCTCACCTGACGCCAAAAGAAGTTCGACAAATTTTCAAAACCACCGCAGCCATCAAGGCAAATCCGCGCGATTTTGCTGAAGCTTTGGCGGGTAAAAGTGTCGCGTTAATTTTTGAAAAACCCAGCCTGCGAACCCGCGTAACGTTTGATTTAGGCGCAACGCAAATGGGTGCTTCGTGCGTGTATCTTGATCATCAGGGCGTGCGCATCGGTGAGCGTGAATCTGTCAAAGATATGGCGCTGAATTTAGAGCGCTGGGTAGATTTGATTGTGCTGCGTACTTACAGCCACGAAGTTGTACAGGAATTCGCGGGCATTGCTTCTGTACCAGTTATCAATGGTCTTTCCGAATGGTCGCATCCGTGCCAGGGCCTGACGGATTTTTTCACCCTTACTGAAAAAGTCGGTGACGATTTGCAGGGCTTCAAAATCGCTTACGTCGGAGACGGAAATAATACTTGTCATTCGTTAATTTTTGGAGCGGTCAAGCTCGGCGCACACATCAGCGTCGGCGTTCCAAAAGGCTACGAACCTGATTCTGAGGTATTAAAAATAGCGCGGAAACAGGCGAAAACGACAGGTGCAAAAATCACGGTTGTGACCGATCCTTTTGCCGCCGTTGCCGGAGCCAATGCCGTTTACACTGATGTTTGGGCTTCGATGGGACAGGAAGCGGAAACCGAGAAGCGACGAGAAATTTTTTCTGCTTTTCGTGTGACTAAAAAATTAATGAAGGAAGCCGCCAAAGGCGCATTTTTCATGCATTGCCTCCCCGCGCATCGTGGTGATGAAGTAGACGCCGCTGTGATTGATGAAAAAGGCTCCATCGTTTATGACCAGGCCGAAAATCGCTTGCACACACAGAAGGGAATTATGCTGGAATTGGTCAATCCGCAATAGGTTTAATTCGGCGAGGCAGGTCTTTGTTTTTTGACCTTTGGCCTTTGGAAAAAACCAAAGACCAAAGTCCCAAGCCCCAAGTCCATTTGTTTATGTCCAATAACTCTCCACCTCGCTCCGTCGCCCGTTCCGCCGGGATTGTCAGCCTCGCTGTAATGGGCAGCCGCGTACTTGGCTTAGTCCGCGAATTAATCTTCGCTGCCTTCTTTGGAGCGGGCTTCGCTACCGACGCCTTCATCATTGCCTTTCGCATCCCGAATTTATTGCGCGATCTGTTTGGAGAGGGAGCACTCTCCGCCGCATTTGTCACGACCTTCACCAGCAAGCTCAATAATGAAGGCGAAGAATCCGCGTGGCGATTGGCGAATTTGGTCAACAATGGATTATTTATTATCCTTTCAATCATTGCGTTATTAGGTGTGATTTTTTCGCCGCAGATTGTTCATTTGTTGATGGACATGAATCCGCGCCGTGGCGTGATTGATCCTGTCAAAGCGCAGTTGACTTTTGAACTGGCAGTCCAGATGACGCGCATCATGTTCCCGTTTTTATTGATGATTTCGCTCGCTGCGGTAGCGATGGGCGTTCTCAATACCAAAGGAATTTTTGGCGTTCCAGCTTCGGCCTCGACGATGTTCAATGTCGGTTCGATCTTCGGTGGATTATTTTGCGCCTACCTGTTAGCGCCTGATTACATCGCGCAAATCACGAACGCAATTTTGCACGGACAAAAGCCCGAACTCAGTCAGGCATCCGCCGCACGCGCCATTATCGGGATGGCGATTGGCACGTTGATTGGCGGAATGATGCAATGGTTGGTGCAAGTGCCAAGTTTGCGCAAAGTCGGCTATCGCTGGCAACCCGTTTTAAGTTTTCGTGATGAAGGCGTGCGACAGGTCATGAAGCTGATGGCTCCCGCGATTATTGGCGCAGCCGCCGTGCAGGTGAATGTTCTGGTCAGCACCAATTTCGCTTCAAGTTTAGGCGAAGGCCCTGTGTCGTGGCTCAATTATGCGTTTCGTTTGATTCAATTTCCCATCGGAGTTTTTGGTGTCGCAATTTCAACCGCGACGATTACGAAAACTGCCCGCGAAGCCGCGCAAGGCAAACTTGATGAATTCCGAAAAACAATCGCTTCATCGTTGCGCCTGACGATGCTGATGACAATTCCTTCGACGATTGGATTAGTAGTCTTAGCCAAGCCAATCATCGGCATGATTTACGAACGCGGCAGATTTACAGCCTCGGACACGAATCAAACGGCGGATGCGATGATGTATTACGCCGTTGGATTGACGGCGTATTCCGCGATCAAAGTTTTAGCACCGGCCTTTTATGCTTTGAAAGATACGCGCATCCCAATGATGGCGAGCGTCCTTTCGATTATCACCAATTATTTTGTCGCCAAACTTTCCATCGAATATTTCGGCATCGGTCATCGCGGCCTGGCACTATCAGTTTCCGCCGTAGCGATCATCAATTTTTCGTTATTATTTTTCTTCCTGCGCAAAAAACTCGGCGGTATCGAAGGAAGAGGATTGTTACTGACATTTGTCAAAGTGCTGGTTTCAGCTTTATTGATGGGAGTGGCGTGTTATTTCGTGAGCGCAGGCGTAGCGCATTTACTCGGCACTGAAAAATTATTTGCCCGCATCCTCAACGTTGGCATAGCGGTTGGCGCAGGCGTGGTTGTGTTTGGTGTTGCAGCGAAATTATTGCGCGTTGGCGAACTGGAACAATTGACGGCAACGTTGATACGAAGATTTGCGAAGCGGAAATAGGCAAAATAGCTTGACTACAATCAAGCCTCAATTTTCATTACTTTCTAAAAACCACGACAACACAGTTGAGACTACACTAACGACCAGCGAGCCGAGCAGCGCGGGGATGAATCCATCCACATAAAATCCGACCTGGAAATAATGCACGGCGATGTATGACGAGAGCCACAGCATAAAGGCGTTAAGCACAAACGCAAAAAGTCCCAGCGTCAGAATCATTAACGGAAACGAGAAGAATTTCAGGATCGGTCGAATCAGCATATTGGCGATGGATAAAATCAGCGCCATTGCTGCATACACGAACCAGCCGTTGCCGCTGACACGAATGCCGTCTACAAAATAAGCGGCGGCAAAAAGTGAAATGGCGATGAACGCCCATCGGAGCAGTAGTTTCATAAGCCTTCCATACGACGAAAATCTTCCTGAAGTTCAGTTACGCGAAAATTCTTGCGGCGATCAGCCTGCCAATAAAAACGCCACCGAGTCCCAGGAAAAGTTGCGCGGCGATATTTGCCAGCGCCTGTAAACCTGCTCCGCCGCGCCACAGGTTAATCGTTTCATTACCAAATGCTGAATACGTCGTGAAGCCGCCCAGGATGCCGACAAAAATAAAAGCGCGGGTGTCGGCAGAAAATATTTCGCGCACTTCGCCAAGCTGCGCGAGGAAGCCGATGACGAAACAGCCGATGACATTGACGGCGAGCGTCCCAAAAGGGAAGCGGCTGGCGCTGGCCTGTTGTACAAAATTGCTGAGCAGGGCGCGAACAATTGAGCCTGCAAAACCGCCCGCTCCAACTAAAAGAAGTTTGACCACAAAATTTATGACCTGTTCCCAAAATGATATTTGCATTGTTTGCAAAATGCGCGATGATTATTGCGAACCCCGCAGGTTTGCGCCAGTCCAAAACGAGCAACTTACATTCTGCGTTGAGAAAATTTGCTGAGCGCTGAATCGTAATGCTCTGTTGTGTTGCGAACAAAATCATGACATAAAAACCTGACCCCATTTTTCGAGCAGATTTATACTTCCCCAATTGGAGTTACCCTAATGCGTTGGCTGATATTATTTCTTTTCATCATTTTTCTTTCCCCGTTTTCCTCGCCGGGCAAGGCGCAAACCAATCCTCCCGCGAATCCGCCTGCGCAAAAGAAAGAGCAGGAACAAATTCTGAGCATTAGCTCCAGCGAAGTGATGCTTGATTTTGTGGCGCGTGACAAAAAAGGGAAGCGGGTGCTTGATCTCAAGCCGGAAGAAATTGAAATTTATGAAGATGGCGCGAAGCAAACGCCCAGTTCATTCAAGCTGATTGAGTTTGAAAATCGTAACGAGAAAGATAATAAAAACGAGGTGCAAACGCGAACGCCGCGCATTGATCCAGCTCGCCCCTTGCGCCTGGTGACGTTGGTTTTCGATAATCTTGACATCGAAGCGCGTGCCCTGATTCGCAAATCGGCGATGGATTTTATTGACTACAGCTTGAACGATAACGTGTTGATTGGTGTGTTCATCACGGGGCAAAAACTTTACTTAATTCAGCAATTCACCAATGACCGCGCAAAATTGCAGGCAGCCATTGAAAAAGTGGTCATGAAAGCGGAAAAGCCGTATGAGCTTTTTGCGGGTGAAACCTCACGGCAATTAAGCGCACTGGCCGCAGTTGACGGGAACCCGAATGCATTAGGTGTGTCAGATTTTTCAGCGAGCAGCAGAGGGTCATCGGCTCCGCCTTTGTCGGCTGGAACCGATGCCAATGGAGCGCCGACTGACCCGGCGGGCATTGCCATCGCCAGATTTACGTTAGGGCTTTATCGCAGCTTGGAAGTTGCCGAACGCGAACAGCAGGCGCGGCTCTCCATCTTTCCCCTGATTCAAATGGTGCGCGAGCAGAAAAAATTACCCGGCAGGAAAACGCTGGTTTATTTCTCGAAAGGGTTGGTTGTGCCTGCCGCTTTAGTGCCATCATTTCAAGTTGCAATGAGCGAAGCCAATCGCGCCAACGTCAGCATTTACGCGGTTGATGCGCGAGGTCTGACAACCGTGATGGAAAGCGCGGAAGCCACTAAAGAATTAGGCATTGCGTTGCGGCAAAGCGAAGAAATGCGCGCCGGTAGCGGTCCGGTTAGCCGCGATTCAATGTCTGCTTTTGAAACTGGCGAAAATAGTATTCGCTTAAATAAGCTGAATACGCTTAACGAACTCGCTACCAACACAGGTGGTTTTTTGATTGCCAATACGAACAATCTCAAAGAACCCTTGAAACAAATCACGGCTGACCTTGATGGTTATTACGAAGTTTTTTATAACCCTGAGAAAGCTGAGATGGATGGCAAATATCGCAAGTTGTCCGTCAAAGTTTTGCGGCCTAGCATCAAAGTCCAGTCGCGGAGCGGGTATTTTGCGACGAAGACGGCGGCAGTTGCGCCAACCTTTAATGCCGAGACGCTGCTGACCGAAGCGCTCAATTCCGAAGCCCTGCCACAGGCGTTTTCGCACCAGGCTCTCCCCTTCAGATTTGCTGCCGAGCAGCAGGCTACAAAATATTTGGTCGCGCTGGAAGTACCTTTAGCACAACTCCATTTCAATGTTGATACCGTTGCAAAAACTTACGAAAACCAACTGGCATTTTTAGTGCAGGTGAAAAATGCAAAGGGCGAAGTGATTCAGCGTTTGAATAATATTTTCCCGTTACGCGGCAGATATGAACGTGAAGAGGATTTGAAAATCGGCAGCCTGGATTTTACGTTGCCTGTTGCGTTGCCCGCCGGGGCGCAAACTCTGGAAACGGCGCTGTATGATTTGGATGGCAAACGCATCAGCGCCCAGCGTCAAACCTTGAGCGTTCCACCCTTTATTGACGGCCTCAATACCAGCAGTCTGGCAATCGTGAAGCGTGTTGAAGCCGTGAAAAATGCTCCCCCGAACAATGCGAATCCCTGGTTACTGCCGACTGGAAAAATCGTGCCGAATTTGGGTGAGACAATTTCTGTTTCAGCCAAACAATATTTGTCCTTCTTTTTAGAAATTTATAGCGAGAAAAAATCTTCCGATGTTGTTGGCCTGGCGTTGGAATTTTACCGCGATGGCAAATTAATTTCGCGGGGCAAACCGGAGCTTCCGGCGGCTGATGCCAATGGCAAAATTTCTTATGTTGCCTCTATCCCCGCCCAGAGTTTCCGCTCCGGCGATTACGAAGTTCGCGCCGTTGTCAGCAGCGGAAATTTACAAGTCGTCGAACGGGCTAATTTTAAATTAATGCGCACCGACGGCGAGCCTGTGATGAAAGAAACCGAAGCGCACAGGACACATGCAAATGACGCAAATGGTGATGATGTCGAGGAATTGACT
>JAYSTY010000200.1:0-20602 GCA_043719385.1 Blastocatellia bacterium
CGATTGAATCTTAAGTTCGATGCTATCTGTAAAAATAAATGGCGAGATGAAATGAAAGGTAAATAAAAAAGCTATGAATCAGCCTCAACCTTGGTTTTGTAACAAATGCGGGCATCAAAATCAGCCACTCTGGAATGCTTGCCAGCAATGCCAGACGCCAAATCCCTATATTCCTGCCCAAGCGACTCCTGCAATTCAAAAAAAGAAAACATCTTGGTCATTAATTCTTATTATTGCCTTTTGTGCGATGTGCGGAATGTGCGGGTTGCTTGGTACTATCGGAAAATTAAATACACCACAATCACAAACCCAAAGTGCCTTATCAACACCTACTTCAACTGTATCAGAGACTCCTAAAATAGACCCTAAAGAAGATGCACTCTCAAAAGTCCAACTTGATTTCAAATGGGGCACAGGCGGTTTTGGTTCCATAATGATGGCAAATTTTACCATCTCAAATGAGTCTAAATATAATATCAAGGATATTGAGATTACCTGTACTCATTTTGCAAATAGTGGAACCAAAATAGACAGTAATAATCGAACGATTTATGAATCCATTCCTGCTGGTAAAAAGAAAGTAATGCGTGATTTTAATATGGGTTTTATTCACAGTCAGGCTAAGTCTTCAACCTGCAAAATCACAGATTTAGTTATCGAGTAATGCAATATTAATTGCAGATAAAAACGCATCGAACAGTTATTGCAACGAAGCGGCGTAACCAGTCGGACAATTTTCAATCAGTGCTACAACGCCGCTCGTTGAATAGGTTGTTAGTGTCGCGTTTCGGGTTTTGGGTTTCGCGTTTTTGGCACACAAATAATTTGTTGATAACGAACTACGTTTCTTCCTCGAAACGCAAAACTCGAAGCTCGAAACTGTAAGACGGAACTCGAAACTACATTTATGAATGTCGCCATCATTCCTGCTGCCGGGGTTGGTACTCGCCTCGGTGGGCAGATTCCCAAACAATATCTTCCGTTAGCCGGCATCCCGATCATCTTTCACACGCTGTTGCGATTTGAAACCTGCCCGGATATTGACGCCATCGCGGTGGCTTTATCCGTGAGTGAAATCGTTGAATTTGGCGGCGCAATTTCTGAGCGCGAATTTCGCAAACCCTTTCATTTAGTGCCCGGTGGCAAAGAACGTGGCGACTCAATTTTTAATGCGCTCGAAGCGATTGCCGGACTTTCCCCGGAAATCGTAGTCGTTCACGATGCGGTTCGTCCTTTCGTCACGACAGCGCAAATTTCCGCCGTGATTAATCGCGCACGTGAAGTCGGAGCCGCAATTCTGGCGCTCCCCGTGACCGACACAATTAAAGAAGTGGAGGACGGATTGATTACGCGGACCCACGACCGCCGGAAAATTTATCGCGCCCAAACACCGCAGGCATTTCGCTATGAATTGCTGTTGCGCGCCAACAGGGAAGCACGTGCGGCGCATTTTCCTGCGGAGTTTATGACCGACGATTCGTTGCTGGTGGAAAAATTAGGTGAGCCGGTTGCCATCGTCGAAGGCTCGGTTGACAACCTCAAAATCACGACGCCAGAAGATTTCAAGCTGGCAGAAAAACTGATGTCCAATTTCTAACGAATGGCTGAAAACGTGACTAACAATACTCCTGACTTCCGTCCACCAGTTTCCGGCTTCCGCATTGGCCTCGGCACTGACATTCACAAACTGGTGACTGGTCGTAAACTGATTCTGGGCGGAATCGAAATTCCTTTCGACAAAGGATTGCTGGGGCATTCTGATGCTGACAGTTTAAGCCACGCGATTACAGATGCTTTGCTGGGCGCAGCCGGACTCGGTGACATCGGGACACATTTTTCTGATCATGACCCGCGTTGGAAAAACGCTGACAGTTCAATCTTTCTGGCGCAAACCTGTGCAATGCTGAGCGAGACTGGCTGGAGCATCGTTAATCTTGACGCGACGATTATGGCTGAGCAACCAAAGCTGATGCCGCATCTTCCCGCGATGATTACCAGGCTTGCTGACGTGATGAAAATTGAAGCGTGGCGCATTAATCTCAAAGCCAAAACGAATGAAGGCCTGGATGCTGTCGGACGCGGTGAAGCGATTGCGGCACAGGCGATTGTCCTGCTCCAACCGCAATAATGTTATGAAGCTGCTTTTATTAATCCTCTTACTTTTGCTATCGGCTAACGTCTTCGCCCAGCCAATTTCTGCCCGACTCATCTCGGTCAAAAAAATTTGGGAGCAAGCCCCGCACAACGCTTTTACCGATTTGATTCGTTTCAAAGGGCATTTTTATTGCGTGTTTCGTGAAGGGACAGGCCACGCCGAAGGCGAAGGCCAGTTGCGCGTCCTTGTCTCCAGAGACGGCGAGCAATGGGAGTCTGCCGCAGTTCTGAAAGAAAATGGTCGTGATCTCCGCGATGCAAAAATTTCCCTTACCCCCGATGGCAGATTGATGCTCAATGGTGGCTCGGCTGATCCGCATGATCATACCGCTAAAGGGGATTTTCATTCGGTGGTCAGCTTTTCCAAAGATGGTCGGAACTGGACGCTGATTCAGCCAGTCAAATTTGCCAATCCAAAGGAAAATCGCAATTGGTTGTGGCGTGCGCTCTGGTACAAAGGCACAGCTTACGGTGTTGCCTATCAGGCCGATCCTGCATCGCCACCGACGCAACGCCAGTTTTATGCCTTCGTCGTAAAAAGCAAAGATGGAATCAACTTCGAGCGCCTCTCCGAAGATTTTAGCGAAGGCACGGAAGCCGCCATTTCATTTGATAAAAATGACGTGCTGACCTTGTTATTGCGCGGACGCTCAAATCGTACAACAGCATTTGTCGTGCAGGCTCCCGCGCCTTACAACCAATGGACGAAACGCGCAATCACCGCAGACACCGGTGACGATCAGGTCGGCGGCCCGGCAGTTTTATTTCCCGACAATTTTAAATTGCCCCAGGGCATTTTGCTCGGAGCCGGACGCCGCTTTCAGACCAAGCCCGCTGCCGAACAACGGACTGGATTATTCTGGCTGGATGTGAACAAGGCCGTCTTAACGAACTTATTGATCTTTCCCAGCGGAGGCGATTCCAGCTATCCCGGACTGGTCTGGTATAGGCAGCAATTGTGGGTGAGTTATTACAGTTCCCACGAAGGCCGGAGCGCAATTTATCTGGCGAAAGTTGAACTGAAAAGAAAATAGCAGTTGAAACGGCAGGAAAATTAATGCGGAAACTTATCTTACTGACACTCATTTTGTTCTCACTTACACCCGCCGTATCCGGTCAATCACGCGATCAGGTTCCGGCAAATCCTATTACTCTGATTCGTGTCGGGCAGGATCAAAAACAGGCGACAAAAATTACGGACAATATTTTTCAGGCGATTGGCTGGAGCAATACTTTTATGGTGATGACGAGCGCGGGCAACGTCATCATTGATACTTCGATTGCGTTCAACTCTGCGTTGCATAAACGATTGCTCGAAGCGGAATCAAAGGCCGCGATCAAGTATATTATTCTCACGCACGGACACGGCGATCATACGGGCGGTGTGCAGGCGTGGAAGCAGCCTGAGACGACAATCATTGCGCAAAAAAATCATGTCGAATTCCTGAATTATCAATCACGACTGAATGGGTTTTTTGCTGAGCGCAACGCGGCGCAATTTGGCTTTAATCTACCGAAGCCTGCGGAATGGCCGGGAAATTATGGCGCGAAAATTGAGCCGAATGTTTTGTTTGATGATAAATATGAGTTTGAACTGGGCGGCGTGAAATTTGAAATTATGAGTACGCCTGGCGAGACGCCGGATCATCTGACAGTCTGGTTGCCGCAAGCAAAAATCGCTTTTATCGGCGATAATTATTACGACTCATTTCCGAACATTTACACACTACGGGGAACGCAGCCGCGTCTGGCTTTGGATTACGTGAATTCAATCAACAAAGTGCTCGCGCTCAAACCGGAAATTGTCCTGCCAAGTCACGGCAATGCAATTCGCGGCAATGCTGAAATTACGCGCTTGCTGACGCGCTATCGTGACGCGATTTTGTATGTTCACGACGAGACGGTGAAGGGGATGAATGCCGGCAAAGATGTCTGGACGCTGATGAATGAAATCAAGCTTCCGGCGCATCTGGACATTGGCGAATCGTACGGAAAATTATCGTGGTCGGTGCGTGGAATTTATGAAGGCTATGTGGGATATTTTGATTTGAACCCGGCGACAATGTATGAGACTCCGGCGGCGGCAATTTACCCTGATTTTCTGAAGATGGCAGGAGGCGCAGACGCTATCGTCAAATTAGCGAACGAGAAATTTCAAGCTGAGAAATTTGTCGAGGCGCTACATCTGTGCGAAGTAGTTTTGAAGACTGATCCAAAGCATAAATCCGCGCTTGAAGCAAAATTGAAAAGCCTGGAGGCTTTGCGCGACAGATGCCGCAACAGTAATGAAAGAGGTTGGTTGGATTCGAGTATTAAAGCAGTGAAGGAAAAGATGAAAGAGTCGTAAACAATGGCTCTTCGTCGCAGCGCGACGCCTGAATTTAGCCGTGCGGTTTCAACCCACGGAAAATTTTCAACGTCGCGTTAGTGACGATTGAATTCAGCCGTCGCTGACGCGACGTAATTTATAAACGCCTACTGTGGGTTGAAACCGCACGGCTAAATTCACGTTGTCGCTACGCGACCGAAAGGCAGTGCAGGGTTTGGCTGCTGAAAAAGTATAGGTAAGGGCTTATTGTTCCGTTTCCATCCATCGCTTCAACCGGTCCAGGCTTTCCACAAAAGGCTTCATCCCAATCCACAATAAAATCGCGGCTACAACATGAGCAATTGTGCAAACTATCAGCAATGACCAGTTCACCATCTTGTCATTGTGAAAAACGTAATCTGTTGTCATCGCGACAGCAGTTGGCCCGATTCCTAAGCCGATTAAATTAATCACAAATAAATAAACGGCAGAAGCCTGACCGCGCATTTCATTCGGCATGATTTGCTGGATCGCAGCGGGCGCTACGCCAAACGGAGCGCTGGCGAGAAACGCCGAAGGAATTAGCAGTATTACCGCGAGCGTTGCATTCGATACAATCGGATATAACATTCCGAAAGGGAACCACAGAATTCCAACTAAAAGCCCAACTCGCATCGTCGAATCACGAAACCCGCGCGCCGTCATTTTATCTGCGACCCAGCCGCCAGTGGCAACTCCCAGGGTAGAAAAAATGCCGACAATTAATCCGTAGATAATGCCCGCTTTACCCGAAGTCCAGCCGTGATTGCGCACAAACATTGTCGGAATCCACGCCGAAGCTCCGTACGACGAAAATGACAATAACGAAAAACCAATTGTATGACAGGCAAACGTCTTCCAGTTTGAACCAATATATTTGGCTACTTCGCTGAATGGCACTTCGGCTTTTTGCCTTGAGCCATCCGCCATCGTGATCATTTTTAGCCCACGACGCAGTGGCTCTTTAATGGTGAACATCAACAACGCCAGCAGAACTCCGGGTAAGCCAACGATGAAAAAAATAACCTGCCAGGGGCGCGTTGCTCCAACGATGGGCAAATTCCACGCTTGTTGTTTTTCCGCGAGGCTCACCACAATTCCACCTAATAAAAAGGCGAGACCTGAACCAATATAAATGCCCATTGAATAAATGCTGATGGCTGTCGCACGTTTTTCTTTTGGGAAATAATCTGAGATCAAAGAGTATGCAGAAGGTGAGAGCGCTGCTTCGCCGACTCCGACACCAATGCGAGCTGCGAGCATCTGGACAAAATTCTGCGCCATCCCGCAACTCGCAGTCATAATGCTCCACAGGACAAATCCAATGGCGATAATTCCGCGCCGACTATAACGATCCGCCAGGCGTCCGATTGGAATCCCGCAAATCGTATAAAAAAGCGCGAAAGCGAGTCCCATCAACAGGCTCATTTGCGTATCAGAAATTCCGAGATCACGGCGAATCGGTTTCACTAATAAGTTCAGAATCTGGCGATCAATAAAGGAAAAAACATAGACGAACGTCAAAACTGCTACGACGTACCAAGCGTATTTTATCGCAGGATACGGCTCCTCGACCGGGACAATTTCAGGCGTGCGAACAGGTTCAGTTTTCATTGGTACTCCTGCGGTGTTGTATTTCGACTACTGCTATTTTTTGCTTGCGATGGAATGCTGCGACGAACCCTATGGCGACAGGTGAAAGTTGTCAAGCGATTGGTTGGCGATGATGAGGATCTCTGGCAATTTTACGGAATAAGAACAGGAATCCTTGACGCTGCTAAAGGTTCGGCTTAGTCTGTGCCTTCCGACCGGTAGGTAAGTAATTTTACAGGGAGAATTATTATGGCTGAACCAGTAATTATTGATGCAGTGCGGACGCCGATTGGCAAATTTCGTGGCGCTTTCCGTGAGACGCGTTCTGATCAATTGCTCGCCCACGCGCTTGAAAACCTCGTCAAACGGACAGGGATTGAGAAAGCAAAAATCGAAGACGTACTTGCCGGATGTGTCACGCAAGTCAACGAACAAGGCGTCAACATTGCGCGACGGACGGCTTTGCTGGCAGGTTTTCCGATTGAAACTCCCGGTGTCGCGCTTAATCGGTTTTGCAGTTCTGCGCAACAAACAATTCATTTTGCAGCGCAGGCGATTGCGGCGGGAGATATGAATTACGCCATCGCTTCCGGCGTCGAAAATATGACGCGGACAATGATGGGAGCAGACTGCCCTGATTACAAAAACATGATTTATTTGCCGATGCTGGAGCATTATGATTTAGTGCATCAGGGGATCAGCGCAGAATTAATCGCCGATCAATGGGGCATCACGCGCAAAGACGTAGACGAGTTTTCCGCTGAATCTCATCGCCGCGCTTACGCCGCAATTCAAGCCGGACATCACAAAGAAATTGCTCCCGCGAGCGGCATTGATGCCGAAGGAAATAATATTTCCCTGGCGCACGATGAAGGCGTTCGCGCCGTTTTAAATTTGGAGAAAATGGCGATGCTGCCGACGATTTTTCGACCTGATGGAAATGGTGTCGTCACTGCCGCAAATTCCAGTCAAATCTCAGACGGCGCGGCGGCGGTCTTAGTTGCAAATCGTGAAGTCGCAGAGGCTGATGGATTCAAACCGCGTGCAAAATTCAGAGCGCGTGTCGTAGTCGGCAGCGATCCGAAATTACAATTAACCGGAGTCATTCCCGCTACGCAAATTGCTTTGAAAAAAGCCGGATTATCTTTGCAGGATATTGACTGGATCGAAATTAACGAAGCATTTGCCACCGTAGTTTTATCGTGGGAACGCGAATTGAAACCTGATATGGCGAAAGTCAATCCGTGGGGCGGAGCAGTCGCGCACGGTCATCCGGTCGGCGCTACGGGATCAATTTTGATGGCGAAACTGCTGTCAGGGTTAGATGCAATCAACGGGCAGTTTGGCTTGCAGGTGATGTGTGCCGGACACGGCATGGCGACGTGTACGATTATTGAACGAATGTAGCGTGAACTGTTAGTTCACGCTGTCTGCATCGGAGTAATTTTTATCAGTAACCATTATTTTCATTCTCCATTTTTTGACGGAAAATTCCTGGAGTAATCAGCGTGAACTAACAGTTCACGCTACATTTTTATATGCAAATTCAAAACAAAACATTTTTAGTCTCAGGTGGCGGTTCAGGCTTAGGCGCAGCGACGGCAAAATTGCTCGCGGACTCCGGCGCAAATGTCGTAGTCGCGGATATTCGCCGTGAAACAGGCGAAGCTACGGCAAATGCCAGCGGCGCGAAATTCATCGAATGCAATGTCACCGATGAAGAAAGCGTCAAAGCCGCCGTCGCCTTTGCCGTTAATTCATTTGGCGCTTTGCACGGAGCTATCAACTGCGCTGGCATCGGCATCGGTGAAAAGACTGTCGGCAAAGAAGGCGCACATTCGCTCGCTTCATTTGAAAGAGTTATCAAGGTGAACTTGATCGGGACGTTCAATGTTATTCGCCTGGCTGCAGCGCAGATGGCGGCGCAGGAAGCACAGGCAAGTGGCGAACGCGGAGTCATCATCAATACGGCTTCAATTGCTGCTTTTGATGGACAACTTGGACAAGCGGCTTACTCAGCTTCAAAAGGCGGAATTGTCGGGATGACGCTGCCGATTGCGCGTGATTTGTGCAAGCTTGGCATTCGCGTTGTGACGATTGCGCCAGGCTTGTTTGATACGCCGTTGCTGGCTGGATTGCCGGAGCCAGTGAAGCAGGTTTTAGGCGCATCCGTGCCATTTCCTTCGCGCTTAGGTCAGCCGTCAGAATACGCCGCGCTGGCAAAACACATCATCGAAAACGAAATGCTCAACGGCGAAGTGATTCGTCTGGATGGTGCGTTGCGAATGCCTCCTAAATGAGTTTCGCGTTTCGGGTTTTGCGTTTCAAGGCGGAGTTGTTTGCTCGGTTCCTCCAAATTATTTCGTAAGCCAAAGACCCGAAACCCGAAACACAAAACTCGAAACTATTTATGACCGGAGCTGAAAGCCTACTCAAAACTCTTGTTGCCGCTGGATTGGATGTTTGTTTTGCCAATCCCGGGACGACTGAAATTCCACTTGTCCAAGCGATTGACAGTACGCCGGGGATGCGGGCAGTGCTTTGTTTATTTGAAGGCGTTTGCACGGGAGCGGCTGACGGCTACTCGCGGATGTCGGGCAAATCCGGCTTGACGCTGCTGCACTTGGGGCCAGGATTCGCTAATGGAATTGCGTATCTCCACGATGCGCGAAGGGCACGTTCAGGCATCGTAAATTTAATTGGCGAACACACGACGTGGCATCTTCCGGCTGATCCGCCGTTAAATTCTGACATCGAATCGCTGGCGAAACCTGTCTCGCATTGGGTGCATCGCAATATTTCTCCTGAAGCTTTGGTGCAGGATGGAGCGGACGCGATTTCAGCGGCTTCGCAATTTCCGGGACGCATCGCTACATTGATTTTGCCGAATGATTATTTATTAGCGGGCGTGAATGATTCGATTGTAGCGCCGTCAATTTTACCTCCCCCAATGGTGAGCATCGAAGCGGTCGAATCAGCGGCAAAATTGCTGCGAGAAAATAAATCTGCCGCGTTATTTCTTGGCGGTTATGGTTTACGCGAAAGAGGCTTGAAGGCGGCGACAAGAATTGCGGCGAAAACGGGCTGTCAATTAATTTGCGAAACTTCTCCGACACGGATGGAACGCAATCCGAATTTGCCTTCGATTTCGCGGCTGCCATATTTTCCTGAACCAGGATTTGATTTGCTCGCGCCATTTGAAGCCTTTGTTTTAGCGGGTGCTCGCAATCCCGTGACTTTTTTTGGCTATCCTGATATTCGCAGTTTTTTCATTGACCCAGACAAAGAGACGAAAATTCTGGCTACTCCTGAGCAGGACATTGCGGCGGCGCTGGAAGCCTTAGCCGCTGCGTTGGACGCTCCCGTAAATATTATTTCGACGAATATTCCAAGACCAGAAAAACCGACGGGAAAATTAACCCCTGAAACTCTCGCCAAAGCGGTTGCCTCGGTGCAACCTGAAGGCGCGATTATTATGGATGAAGGAATTTCTTCAACGCGCAGTTATTTTCAGCTTTCGCTCGGAGCTTTACCGCATTCGTTTTTGACGCAACCCGGCGGAGCTATCGGGCTTGGCATGCCGTGTTCGACGGGCGCGGCGATTGCTTGCCCTGATCGTCCGGTGATTAATATTCAATCGGACGGCGCGGGGATGTATACCTTGCAGGCATTGTGGACGCAGGCGCGTGAAGGGCTGAATGTGACGACGGTGCTTTGCAATAACAGCCGCTATCAAATTCTTGATGTTGAATTGAAGCGCGCCGGAGTGGAAGAAATCGGCGAAAAAGCGAAATCCATGATTGACCTGAATCGTCCGGCGCTAGATTGGGTGAACTTGGCGAGAGGAATGGGCGTATCAGGAGTAAGAGTCGAAACGGCTGAAGCTTTGGTCAAAGAATTAGAAATTGCATTAGCAGAGCCGGGGCCGCATTTAATCGAAGTAATTTTGTAAATTACGGAAGTTGAATCAGTGGCAATCATTCTTGCGATTTCGCTGGCTGAGTGATAACCTGCCGAACGGTCGGTAGGTCGCCATTTCTCCAATTATTCCGGCGAACTTTTTGATCCTTGTTATCATCTGAGAACTGGCTGAAAAACCTAAGCTAATCAGGCTTAAATTTTTTTCAGCTATTAACAACCACTAAAACAAAGGGTGTAAAGATTATGAAGAAAATATTGTTATCAATTAGCGCGTCTTTATTGTTCGTTCTGACTTGCGCAAGTTTCGCGTCAGCGCAAAGCGTCGCGGGAGACTGGGACGTGACAGTCGTTTCTCCGCAAGGCGAGAGAACGATGAAAGTTACCTTCACACAAGATGGTGAGAATTTGAAGGGAAGCATGGGGCCACTTCCTGTAACTGGTACGGTCAAAGGTTCTGATGTAACGCTCAAATATACCGTCAAATTTCAGGACAATGATTTGCCTATCACGATGACTGGCAAATTGGCTGGCGATGCAATGAAGGGTGAAGCAGATTTCGGTGGACTGGCACAAGGCGACTGGTCGGCCAGGAAATCAGGTGGCGCAGCAGCTCCGGCAGCGGCCCCAGCGGCGAAGGCAAGTGGCGCGGCCTCGGCTGGCGAGAGCAATTGGGATGTCGTTTTCAGCACTCCCAACGGTGATGTTTCTGCCAAACTGGCGGTCAAACAGGATGGCGAAACCCTCAGCGGAATGGTGCATGGTCAGCCCCCGATGGGTGATGTTCCCCTGAAAGGAACATTGAAAGGCGATGTGCTCGAAATTAAATATACCATCAAATTTGATGGCAATGATTTGCCGATCACGATGAAGGGCAAAGTCATGGGCGCTGAAATGAAAGGCGCAGCCGATTACGGTGGAATGGCTGAAGGCGAGTTCAAGGGCAAAAAGAGCAATTAACCCACTTCACCAATGTTTCGTAAGCCACAGAGATCAATTTGTTCACCGAGGTGTTCATTGGCTCTGTGGCTAATTTATTTCCTCAACTATGGGAGACCTGAAAAGTCGCAAAAAAATTAATTCCAACGGAGAATTAGATCGGCTGGATGAAATATATCGCAGAGCCGCAGTAATTATTTGTGAGAAAGGTTTTGATGCTACTTCAATGAGCGATATTGCCGAAGCGGTAGGGATTACCAAAGCGGGAATTTATCATTACGTTCCAGGCAAGAAGGAATTGCTATACGCGATTATGAGCTATGCCATGGACTTACTGGAAATCAAGGTCATCGCTCCGGCTCGCGTGATAACAAACGCTGAACAACGTTTACGTCTGATCATTAATAATCATGTCAAGCTGATTGCCAAAGGCAGTCGCCCGGAAGGTTATAGTCCGCTCTCAATCCTGACCGATGAAATTGCCGGTCTCACCAAAACGGATCAGCGCCGGATCATTGCCCGCAAGCGAGTTTACCTGGACCTGGTGCGGGAAACGCTTGAACAATTACAGGCTGAGTCCAGGCTGAAAAATATTGATGTGACCGTCGGAGCCTTCAGCTTATTCGGCATGTTGCTGCTGATTTCTCGCTGGTATCGCCCTGATGGCGCGTTGACCAGCGAACAGGTAGCTGAGGAAATCGGGAAAATTGTCTTTGGCGGAATGTTATTGCCGCTTGAAAATTAAGCAAAATGGCGCAATTGCGTGGCGGGAAAAATCACCCCGTCGCTACGGCTCCGGGTACAGTACCGCGAGTTGTAGCGAGCCGGGTTCCCGGCATGAATATCCGGTCTAATACCCATTAAATCTCCGTTACTTTCAGGTGGCGGAAAATTAGGAGAAACAACCCATGAACGATCTCATCTCACTGGCGATTGATGGAGAAATCGCCGTTATCACCGTTAACAATCCACCCGTCAACGCACTCAGCCCCGGCGTCCCGGAAGGCATTGGTTTGGCGCTGGCGGAAATTAAGAAAAGCGATGCGATTAAGGCTGGCATCCTGATCGGCGGCGGGCGCACCTTTATCGCTGGAGCCGACATCAAGGAATTCGGGAAGGTTACGTCTGGTCAGAAAAAAGAAGGGATCAATTTTCTTGATTTGATCTACGACATTGAGAGTTGCGAGAAGCCGATGATCGCTGCCATTCATGGCACTGCATTTGGTGGTGGCCTCGAAGTCGCCATGGCGTTTCATTACCGTGTCGCCGTAGCCTCCGCACAGGTCGGGCAGCCCGAAGTCAAGCTCGGCATCATTCCCGGAGCCGCTGGAACGCAACGGTTGCCCCGTCTGGCTGGCGTTGCCGCTGCCGTGCAAATGTGCGCGGATGGTAATCCTGTCAAAGCCAAAGTCGCTTTGGCGCTCGGCATCATTGACCAGATTATTGACGGCGATTTGCTGGAGGGCGCAAAAGCTTATGCCCGTGAGTTGATTGCCACGGGCGTGACGCCACCGAAAACTCGTGAGCGCAATGAAAAGCTTGGCGATGAAGTGACAAACGCTCCGATTTTTGCAGCAGCCAAAGCACAGGCCAAAAAAGCTGCGCGTGGAATGATCGCCCCAATTGCCGCGATTGATGCGGTTGAGGCGGCAACCAAACTGCCATTTTTGGAAGGCTGCGCAAGAGAGCGTGAATTATTTCAGGAATGTCTTTTCTCCGATCAATCAAAGGCGATGATTCATGCTTTCTTCGGTGAACGTGAAGTCGCTAAAATTCCTGACATCCCGAAAGACACGCCACTAATTCCGATCAATAAAGCTGCTGTCATTGGAGCCGGAACAATGGGCGGTGGGATTACGATGAATTTCGTCAATGTCGGAATTCCGGTGAGGATCAAGGAAACGACGCAGGAAGCGCTTGATCGTGGCATGGCGACGATTGCGAAAAACTATTCCAACTCCGTGAAGAAAGGTCGCTTTTCACAGGAAGTGATGGATCAACGGATGGCCTTGATTACGCCGACCTTGACCTACGACGGATTTGCGGAGGCAGACATTGTCGTTGAAGCGGTATTTGAAAACATGGCGCTCAAAAAAGAGACGTTTGCCGAACTCGACAAAATCTGCAAACCCGGCGCGATTCTTGCCTCCAATACTTCAACGCTTGATGTTGACGAAATTGCTTCGGCAACTACACGCCCCGAATTTGTTGTCGGCACACATTTCTTCAGTCCTGCCAATGTGATGCGCCTGCTCGAAATTGTGCGTGGCAAAGCGACGAATAAATCTGTGCTGGCAACGGCGATGGACCTGGCGAAAAAGATCAAAAAAGTTGGCGTGCTGGTCGGTAACTGCTACGGCTTTGTCGGCAATCGCATGATTCATCCTTATGGTCGTGAAGCGCAATTTTTGGTCGAAGAGGGCGCGAAACCACAGGATGTTGACGCAGCGATTTACGAATTTGGTTTGGCGATGGGGCCATTGGCAATGGGTGACCTGGCGGGGTTGGATGTTGGCTGGCGCATTCGTAAAGAGCACGCGCATCTGCAAAAAGCCGGAGTCCGTCACGCGCTGATTGCCGATGAATTGGCCGAACGCGGACGCTATGGGCAAAAGACCGGCAAAGGCTGGTATGTGTATGACGAAAACCGCAAGCCTTCACCTGATCCCGAAGTCGAAGCGCTAATCGCAGAGTTAACCACGAAGGCAGGAATTCAACAGCGCGAAATTTCCAAAGAGGAAATCATCGAACGGACGATGTATGCGCTGGTCAATGAAGGCGCAAAAATCCTGGCGGAAGGAATTGCCCTGCGTGCGGTTGATATTGATATTATTTATTTGAACGGCTATGGCTTCCCGGCCTGGCGCGGCGGGCCAATGTGGTACGCAAACACCGTAGGCTTGAAAAAAGTCTATGACCGCGTTTGCGAATTCCACGCGCAGCACGGCGAATTATGGGAGCCAGCGCCATTGCTCAAACGCTTAGCTGAAGAAGATAAATCGTTTGATGATTTCGACAAGGAAAAAGGGAAGGCCAGCGCCGCTTGATTCTGGTTCAACCTGGCCTGCGCAGTACTGTAGCGAGTTATAGTACTGCGCATAGTAGCAAGCGGGTTTTTACTTTACAGTATCGTCCGTAGTAACAAGCAGATATTTAGAAAGGAGTCTACTATGTTAAGAGCAATAGCACTAAGTTTTCTGTTAGTTTTTGTCATCGGAATTACACACAGTACCGGGCAGACTAAAGAAGATTGTACCTTGAATAATTTTCCAGGGATGATGGTTGAAACACAATCCTGCCGTCTGACGGATAAGCATAAAGATCATCTTAAAAAACTGGCGGAGGCGCTGAGAGAGGCAGCAAAATCCAATTGTTTGTATGCCGTAACCCTGATTGGACATCCTAAAAAAGACAGCGCCAGTAAGGAAAGAGTAAGCTGTAGAGTAGATGGAGTAGTTAGTTATTTAATCCAGCGCGAAGGTATTAGTAAAGGTCGCCTTAACCTGAACCTGGATAGTGGCACCGGTAATGAAGATTTGATAGAGTTTAAGTTTACAAAGACGGCAATCAATAAGTAGTCAGGTTAGTTGTTTGTTAAGGAGCTAGTTATGACTGCTATCCATCGCATAGTATATTTAACCTTACTTACAGTTACACTCCTGACCAGTTTTGTGGTTGGGGCGCAACCTGTCAGAAGTAATACTATTCGCGTCACCCTGTTGCAGGTCAACGATGTGTATCAAATCTCACCTGTAGACAAAGGCAAAAATGGCGGTCTGGCACGTCTTGCCACACTCAGGAAAAATATTCAGGCAGAATCGCCCAACACCTTATTTTTGCTGGCTGGCGACACACTTTCACCTTCGGTTGCTTCTAACATTTTCAAGGGTGAACAAATGATTGCCGGCTGGAATGCCGCAGGGTTGGATTATGCAGTTTTAGGCAATCATGAATTTGATTTCGGCGACGAAATTTTGCTCGCCCGGATGAAAGCTTCTAAGTTTCCCTGGCTGGCGGCAAATGTTATCAACCGTAAGAATGGTAAGCCTTTCGGCGGGATGCAGCCTTACTTTATTCGTAGTTTCGCGGGTGTGAAAGTTGGAATCTTTGGCATTCTCACGCCAGAAACCGCCAAAAATTCCAGTCCAGGCAAAGATGTTCGGTTTCTTGATCCCAACAAAACTACGGTGCGGATCGTGCAACAACTGCGGGCGCGGGGAGCGACGGTCATCATTGCCATCACGCATCTGACAATGCCTGAAGATAAACGTCTGGCGCGGGCTGCAAAGATTGATGTCATCATTGGCGGGCATGAACATTCAGTTTTGCAATCACAATCCGGTTGCACACCAATTTTCAAAATGGGGTCAGATGCGCGTTTACTTGGGCGCATTGATCTGAATATTTCCAAAATTACTCGCCGCGTTGAAAGTATTGACTACTCTCCCATTCCCGTTACCGATGCCGTGCCTGATGAGCAAGCCACTGCCGCCATTATCGGCGAATATGAAAAGAAATTGTCGGTTGAACTTGATAAACCGGTTGGCAATACAACTGTTGAGCTTGACGCTCGACAGATAACTGGTCGCTCGCATGAAACCAATCTTGGCAGCTTTATCACCGATGCTTTTCGCCAGGCTACGAATGCGGATGTTGCGCTGATGAATGGTGGATCAATTCGCTCGAATACGACTTATGGCCCCGGCGCACTGACCAAACGTGATGTGCTTTCAATTCTGCCCTTTGAAAATACTGTTGTTAAAGCTGAAGTGACAGGCGCACAGCTTCGTGCCGCGCTCGAACATAGTGTCGCAAAAATTGTTGAAGAAAGTGAGAGCGGTCGCTTCCTGCAAGTTTCCGGTTTGCAATTCAGCTACGATGGCCGTAAACCTCCCGGCTCGCGTGTTGTCCAGGTGACGATTAATGGGCAAGCGCTTGATCTCAGGAAAAATTACACGCTGGCTTCGGGGACATATTTGTTGGAAGGTGGCGACGGCTATGCGATGTTCAAGGGCGTGAAGTATTTGATTTCTGCGGAAGACGCAAAGGTTGATGCGGTGATTTTAGCTGCCGCGATTACCACCGCCGGAACGATTGCGCCCAATGTTGATGGGCGGATTAAGCGGATTGATCAATAGTGTAAGCAGCAACCGAACATCTCAAATCTCGAATTTGAAAGCTCAAATCTTTTTTGCATGACCCAAACCGAACACGACAAGTTCCAGCGCCTCATCACTGAATCGCCCTTTGCCCGGCTGTTGGGGTTTGAGGTGCAGGAACAAATTAATGGTCGCGTTCGCTTGCGCCTGCGCTTTACCGAAGAGCTTTTACAAGCGTTAGGCCGCGTCCACGGCGGGGCAATTTTCGCACTGGCCGATCACGCTTCCGGCTGGGCCGCAGTGAGCACACTTCAACCGGGATTTCGATGCGCCACCCTTGAAATGAAAATTAATTACATCTCTGCCGTCCATGACGAAGATTGTATTGCCGAAGCCAGTGTCGTGCATTCCGGTCGTACCAGCATCGTCGTCGAAGCAGATGTCAAAACTGAAGCCGGGCGCTTGATCGCAAAAACGCTTGCGACCTTCGCCGTTCTTAACCCTAAAACAGAGGAATCATAATGAGAGAAGCTGTCATCGTCGAAAGTCAACGTACCGCGTTAACGAAATCCTATCGTGGGTCATTTAACATGACTCATCCCGTAGATTTGGTCGCGCACGCCATTAAATCTGTCCTGGCAAAAGTCCCAAATCTTTCACCTGATGAAATCGAAGATGTGATAATGGGCTGCGGTCAACCGAGCGGAGCGCAAGGCAATAATATCGCCCGTGTCGGAGCAATGCGCGCCGGATTGCCTGTTTCTGTCGGCGGCATGACGCTGAATCGCTTTTGTTCTTCCGGCTTGCAAGCGGTGGCGTTAGCCGCGCATCAAGTGATCGTCGAAGGCGCAGAAGCTTCCATCGGCGGCGGCATCGAAAGCATCACGATGATGAAGCGCGACGGCGATCCGCATCCGGGCGTTCTCGCCAGTCATCCTGGCATTTACATGGCGATGGGCGACACGGCTGAAGTCGTCGCCAAACGCTACAACGTCAGCCGTCAGGTACAGGACGAATATTCATTGCTCAGTCAGCAACGAACCGCACGTGCGCAAGCCGAAGGATTTTTTAAAGACGAAATTTCTCCGCTGCAAGTGACGCGTGGAATTCTCGATAAAGCTACCGGACAGGTTGCCAGCACGGAAGAATATTTAGCTGATAAAGATGAATGCAATCGCGCCGATACTACGCTGGAAGGCTTGCTGAGTCTCAAACCTGTCTTCGATAAAGACAGTGGATTAGGCAGTGTGACGGCAGGGAATTCGTCGCAGCTTTCCGATGGAGCTTCCGCAACATTGGTCATGTCACGCGAACGCGCTGAAGCCCTGGGTATTAAGCCGAAATTAATTTTCCGAGGATTCGTCACTGCTGGATGCGAACCTGATGAAATGGGCATCGGGCCAATTTACGCCGTCCCGAAATTGCTCAAACGTCATGGCTTGACCGTCAACGATATTGATCTGTGGGAATTGAACGAAGCCTTTGCGGTACAGGTGATTTACAGCCGCGACGTGCTGGGAATTGATCCTGAAAAATTAAATGTCAACGGCGGTTCGATTGCGATTGGTCATCCGTTCGGGATGACAGGTTCACGCATGGTCGGAACCTTAGCGAATCAAATGATTCAGCGCAAAGCCAAATACGGTGTCGTGACAATGTGCATCGGCGGAGGGCAGGGAGCAGCGGGATTATTTGAAGCTTGTTTGTAAAAAAGGTGCAGTTATTCAAGCCTGATTCTTATCCACGAAGAAGCACGAAGGGACACGAAAATAGGAAAATCCAATTGGATTATTCTTTTTGGTTTCCCTTCGTGCTTCTTCGTGTCTTTCGTGGATGAAATTATTATTCGCTCCCGTCATCGCTCTGGTCGCTGTTGTAATACAGGAACAACGCCCCCCGATTCCAACTCCATTCATCCCCGCCGTTTGTGCCAAGCCGGATGTCGTAATTCTGTAGTCGTTTGTTGTAATGTTTGTTGAGAAAGAGTCCGGCAGGATTCGCGCTGAGGGCATTGATGCCAAGCCCTTCCTGCGTCATCAGGCTTGCTGGGAAGCACGATTATTCCATTTCTTATACAAGCTCAGGGTGAAATCATATTTCTACATGTTCTTGATTCGCGTCATAGAGAACAGTTAAATCTATTTGTACTTTTTTTATAACATTATCAAATATTCCTATATCAATCTCACTTACCATAACGTCAGTATCGTCAAGTTTTTTGTAAAGAATCGTAGCGCGATCCTCACATTCCAGTATATATATTTTCCATTGGTCAAATACATCTACTGAAATTTTAATTTCAAATCTTGCTGGGGTATCTGGCAGTGGAATCCCTACTAGAGGAAATTCTAGTGCGACGCTACCCTCGTAAAGAGCCGCGTCCAATCGGTAAAAAGCTTCAACCGGAGGCAGTTTGCATAAAGCTTCGCCGTGACGATTTCCGCAATCAGATACGACATACTTCATTTGGAATAACACGTCCCTTAACGACGTACCTAAATCATAGTTTCCAACTTGAGATCCGTCTATCCAATAGCAAAACTTGCCGAACAACCAAGTGCCTTCTTGATTTTCATCAAGCTCATATGCAACTGCGAATGAATTTGTATTTCCAATTATCATCTAAAAACCTAATTGCTTTAATATCTCTTTCGGAACCTGATCTTTAGGTATGATACCACTAAAATGTGCCTTCCCTGCATTATCAGAGAAAAATCGATAAATTTGCCCGTCTGCACCTTTTCCAAACCAAGTTCCCATACCACCTCTCACAGAATTACCATATACATCAGCAGCATCTGGTGGTTCTGGAGTTTTATTAGGATTAAAACGGCCTAGCGGGTCCTTCGGATTGTGTGCGGGATTAGATTCATAATCAGGGCGAACTCGTTTATCAACTTCATCCTTATGGTAAGGATCACCTTCTAATGCAGGAGCGGGAGGCATCACTATAGTTACCTTCACCTGACCTATTGCTTTTAAAGCTTCATAAACTTCTTCAGTAGAGAGACTAGGAACGTCAGAGGGTGAAAGATAATTACCAGTATGCGTATTAAGTAATGTAGGATTTATATTGGGGTTAGATAAAAAATTAATAATTTTCTCACGACGCTCCGCAGTTTTTACAGCTAACTGCTGACCATTACAATAGCAATCGTATTTCCACCAATTCTTAATATTCTCAAAGACACCTCGACCAGTTGGGTCATTATATCTTAATGGGTTATTTGCCCCATAACGATATAAATTCATGCTTTGAGGCTCAGATGGGTTTTGATCTATAAATGGTAAATCAGGGCTCGTAAATCTTCCACTTACATTTGAGTAATAACGAGCTTGCATGAAATCCAAGTTCGTTTCCACATCTCTCTGATGTCCTGTGAATTTCTGCTTGATTTGATCGGCGGTGTAACCATTCCCCGCACTCCGAATCCCGACATTCGCGCCAAGCTCTTCCCCAAAGGGCAAATAATCATGCCGCTTGATGCCGCTCAACGATCCTGTTTTGTCAATGACCATACGCGGCGTACCTAAGTGATCCGCGACCATCCATTGCAGTTTCTTGTCTGCCAGCGGTTCCGTATTGTCGTACACCACCAGCAATTGACCACCGCGATAGCCGTATTCTTTCTGCGGACTACCAACCGCTGCATTCGCATTGTACTCCGCCACTAATTCGCCGTCCATTCCATACACAAACCACGTCTCAACGCCGCTCACGATTTTTCTGGTGCGCTTGCCGCTGGCATCGTAAAAATATTGGCTGGTCGGGGCAGTGTTGTTTGTCACGAAATTAACGCCTGCCGCCGTGACGTGATTTTCCGCATCGTATTTGTATTCCATTCGACCTGAGCCGATAACCTTATCTTTGGTGACATTGCCTGCGGCATCATAGACCAGTTCGGTGAAGCGATTGTTTGTCGCATCTACGGTGTACTTGTCTTTGTTGATTCCGCCACCTGTTATCGCCGTTTTTCCCGCCCGATCCCATGTTGCTTTCCCGCCAAACAAACTGAACGCCATGCCGTTGATCGCCTGTCCCGCTAAGCCGACTTGTGAAGCCGGAACTTCTAAACGCACCCATCCGCCTGTCGCGGGTAAGGCTCCCATATATCGCCGTGAATCGGTGTTATTCGTACCCCAGCCGATTTGATCTGCACCCCAATAAGCGCGGTGTTCCCAGCTTCCGTTATTCCATTGCAGCATCACTTCCGTGGGTGGGCTGGCGGGATCAAGATACACCCACGCGTACAGACTTTCTCCTGTCGCGGGTGTCAGTGTCGTCGTTGCACCGTAGAAATAATGCTGATGCACTCCGGCTGCGGTAGTGGAAGCATGACTCGACGTACCGGAGAAAGGTGTCGGACTGGTCGTGACCCAATTCCAACCGTCCGCATCGCCAACTGCTATCGCTCCGGTTGGTACGGCATCTTCTGACCAGACAGAGTCGTCATAAGCCCAGGTATTATTCTGGTCAATGGTGCGATTGCCCCAACGGTCAAATGTATTGGTTTGTTTGTAGGCGTCTGAACTCGCGCCATTGTTATTTTTC
>JAYSTY010000003.1:0-11086 GCA_043719385.1 Blastocatellia bacterium
GTGAAATGAGCGAGTGCCGCCAACATCCTGGTTTCGTTTTCGGTAAACACATCCAGCAAGTCGCCAAAGATAAATTCCAGCGGGTTGTTCCCTGTCGGAGCGCTCCGCAAAAATTCCAGCGCCGCCGCGATGGTGCGACAACGCCCCAAACCAAACTGCCCCGTGACCCAGCGAATGAGCAGCGGATTGCCACCCGTTTCTTCGTACAGCGAGCGCCGCTCTGTCTCGTTAGTTTTCTGTAGCCGTTCATTATTTTGCGCAATTTCGTTCATGAGCGCGTGAGCAGCAGGCCATTCCAGTTTATCTAATCTGACAGCAATGGCGCTGGCATCGGCGCGGCGGCGACTGGTAACGATGGCGCTGCAACCACGCGGCAAGCGATTGAGAAAGGCAAACAGTTGATCGCGGTCGTCTGCCGGCAACGTCTCAAGATTGTCGAGTAGGAGCAACACATCGGCTTCGCGCAATTCGCGCAAAACTACTTCTGCGCGCTCGTTCTCAGGCGACTTAGCCAGGTCGGGTTTATTCAATTCGCGGGCGATGGCATTCAACATTTCCAAATAACCCGGCACGACAAAATTGCCCAACGCTCGTTGCCCGTCGGCTGTGAGTTCGCGTTCTTTTGCCGAAAGAAAAATGATGCGGCGAAACCGTCCCGGCGGCACGAATTCAGCGGCGCGAATCGCCAGCGAAGTTTTTCCAATCCCACCCGGCCCATCAATCAACGCGCCCCAGCCCCGCGCATCGGGTGCAAGCGCTTCGGCAATTTTTTGTAAATCCCCTTCACGCCCGAAAAAATATTGCAGACGCGGCAGGTTATTCGGGATGGACGTATTCGGCTTCTGATTGCTCTTCGTGTAATGGTCTTTGGGAAAGCCTTCATTGATGGCAAGGCGTTCAAGGATAAGCGTAGCGACTTGCTCCGGCGATTTGTGATCAAGTTCGACAAACGCCGCCGGGTCAAATAGGCCGTCAACTTTCGCGTACTCAAATCGGGTGAGCATGATGTTGTGGCCTTCGCGCCTGGTGAGTTGCGAATAAATCGCCATCCATTCCCAGCCCGTCCATTGCTTTTGATCGTAATTCGGACAAATCACGGCGACGACCAAATCAGCCTCTTCGCGGTAAAGTTTGGGCAGGTAAATGCCGAGATAGTAGCGGGCAAATTCGGCTTCGTGATATTTGTCGTAGAGGATCGCTGGCTCGCTGAAACGCGTGGCGAGAATTGCCGCAACCTGCGCGACGAAATCTCGCTTTTCACCAGCAAAGGAAAAGGCGATGCGGAAGCGTTTGGGGCTACTCATAAGGAAAACCAGTAGAGATGGCAAGGACGAAAATTACGAGTTGTATTCGCTGAGGTAAAGCAGATTGTCGTAATCAATCAGGCCGAGCCGCAGATTCCGCAACCAACCCCGGCGGCCCAGCAGGTTGCGTTGCAGCCCCGGATATTTGGCAAAGTAAACGAGGCTCTGAAAAGCGATATTACCCGTTTGCAAAGTGACTTCGTGACCAAACGCTTCGAGCGTTCCCGTCAAGCCGCCCAGCCTGATCGGGATGCCTTGCTCAATTGGAATGCCAAGATCAAGGCCATCTTCGTAACTGAAGAGACAAACAGCGGCTCCCGTATCCACTTTTGCGGTGACATCAAACGTGGTTCCGGCGTAGATCAAAGTAACTTGAATGGAAATGCCATCATCATTTTCTTTGTAGCGAGTTTCCTGAACAAAGTTGAGTTGTTTCATAGACATTAAATCCCGATATACGGCAGATCATCCGGTGAAGGAATCCGATGAATAAGCGGGCGTTTGGCTCCGGCTGTCTGAAGCGCGGCGCTGATTTCCATCCGATTCAAGCTGGCGGCGATTAAACGGTCTCCTTCCAGCGCGACCCATTGCCCGGCGTATTCGTGTTCGTGTTGCGCGATCCATTCCCATTCGCGTGTCCTGTCCGGCATCGGCTCACACGGGACGCGTTTATCGAGCGGCGGTTTGGTGGGCTGGGCTTGCTGCGCTTCGATCAAATGCGCGAGGCGGCGTTGTTCGGTGCGCGGCAACTGAATGACTTGCTGCAGTATGTTTTCGACGGTGATGGTTGACATCTTTGTAACTCCTTTTTTCCGCAAACTGTCAGTACGACATTATAACCGATGGGCTGACAAATTCAGGTTTACAAATCCCCTTTGCGCAATTGCTCGGCCAGATATTCAGACGCACGCATTGCCAATGACATAATTGTCAGCGTCGGATTTTGCGCTCCGCCCGTGACGAAGCTGCTGCCATCCATCACAAATAAATTTTTGATGTCGTGGCTTTGATTCCATTTGTTCAGCACGCTTGTTTTAGGATTGTCACCCATGCGGCAGGTTCCCAACTCGTGCATGCTGCGACCATTACGATTCATGATTTCGTTGCGGTGCAAAATTTCAAACCCACTGGCGATGAACATTTCGCTGATCGTATTCACGGCGTCTTTCGCCATGTTGTGTTCGTTGTCGGTGTAGCTGCAATTAAAATTTACGACCGGGATTCCCCAGGCGTCTGTCACTTTGGGATCAAGTTTGATGTGATTTTCAAAGCGCGGCAGCGTCTCGCCCATAATCGTTGTACCAATCCCTGCACCGCGATAGCTCTCAAGCTGCTTGCCCAAATCCGCGCCCCAGGTCGAAAAATATTTCGCATCCGGTGTCTGGCCTGGATTGACATCACAAGAGTAGCCGCGCAGAAAATTTTTCTCCCTTGTTTGCAAATTCCGAAAGCGCGGAATCACTCCGCCGCCACCAATCAAACCTTTTGGCGCTCTGCCGTTGCGTGCTTCGGGAATGACGCCGACTACGCCGTTGGGAATATAAAATTGATCGTGCCAGTAATGTCCGAGGACACCGCTGGAATTGGCGATATTTGAATTGAGCAGAATCCGCGTGCTTTCCAAACACGAAGCGCCCAACACGATGACTTTGGCTGTGGCATGCATTTCGCGGCCTGATTGACGGTCGAAGAAACTCACGCCATCGGCTTTTCCCGTTTGCTTGTCAACCGTGACTGCACGCACGACAGCATTTGGAATGATCGTTAAATTTTTCGTAGCCTGGGCCGCAGGCAATAACAAATTGAAGGAACTCGCAAGCTGTCCGTCGCCCTGCGCACGACGAATTTTCGTCACGACTGTGCCGTATTTTTTCGCTACGCTGGAGATGCGTTGCAGGGCTTCGCCATCGGGAATGAGGTCGTCTTCAAAATCGCCATCCGGCAATTGTGGCAAGCCTTCTTTGCGTCCACTGACGTGCAGAATTTTCTCTACGCGGTCGTAATACGGCGCAAGATCGGCGTAACTAAGTGGCCAGTTTTCACCAAAGCCGTCGTGGTCTTTGGCTTTGAATTCATAGTCGCTCAGGCGATACGACATCCGCCCCCAAAACAGCGATTTGCCACCAATCATGCGGATGCGCCCCCAGCTATACGGCTTTTTCGGATCAAAGGTATAAGGCACTTTTTCATCAACCCATTGATGCGCGTTGAATTCATTGGCTTGATAAATCAGCGACAATTTGCCCGGCTTGCCAAGCCCGCGATAAGGCAATTCGTAAACAGGTTTCGCGCCGCGTTGCCGATTCAAATCAACGAGCGGGCCAGCTTCAAGCAGCAAACATTTTACGCCGAGTTTGGTGAGCGTATGCGCAGCCATGCCGCCGGAAGCGCCGGAGCCAACGATGAGAACGTCGTAGATATTTTTTGCCATAAAATTTATAAAAACTGTACTTTGGTTTTGGGGCTTTGATCTTTGATTCTTAAGTTACGGGCCTGGCGAAAAAACAAAAACCAAAGTCCCAAAACCAAAGACCAGGTGACGCAACTAAATTCATTTTGCCGAGCCTGTCGTTACAAACTCAAGCACCTGTTTATCCCGCAACAACCGCTCCCGCAATTTTGCATAAGGCACATCCTGGACAGCAATCCTATCATCAATCGCCAACACGGCGGCAGTCGCTGCTGATTGACCGAGAATCATAAACACTGGCTCCATGCGAATACTCCCAAAAGCGATATGCGAACTCGACACACAGACAGGCACGAGCAAATTATCCGCCTGACCTTTTTTCGGTACGAGCGAACCATACGCAATCTGATATGGCCCGTTGGTTGGCACGCCGATGTCGCCTTCGTTTTGCACGTAGGCGTCTTTGCCTGTGCCCCCTTTTGGAATGACGATGTAGCGTTGGATGTTGTGCGAATCAATGCCGTATGAACCCATACCTACGGAATCCGGCGTCGGACGTTTTTTCAGCAATTCATTTTCAGTCATCACATAAGTGCCGATCATGCGACGCGCTTCGCGGACATAAATTTGATGAGGCCAGTTGCCGTTGTCCTTGAATTCATCTTTGGCTAAACCCCACTTGCGAAATTCTTCCTGCACGTCTTTCGGCACACGCGGATCGTTGGCGATGAAATACAACCAGCCTTTTTCGTATTGCTCATGTTCTTTGAGAATTGCGCGGCGACGTTCGTAAGAAGCTTCAGGATAATCGTAGCTCATTCCGATATTATCACTGCTGAATGGACCGTGATTGTTTGTGTCAGTTTTGCGATTCGGGATGCGGTCAAATTTCTGAAATGTCTCGCGCCAGCCTGCTTGAAAAATTCGCAGCAACAATTCGTATTGCTTCGGATCGTAGCCGTCAGGTTTTGGAAACGGCACGCGATTGGCTTCGTGATCAGTCATACACAGACGAAAGCAATATGCCTGAAGCTTTTTATCCGCCGCACCATAATCGCCCGGTGGCGCGGTTGAGATGCGCGGCAAGACTCCGCTCGCCGGATCACCGGGAATCCAATACGGACTGATGCGATCTTTCACTGCATCGAAATGATGTTTGTGATGGAGCACTCCTGTTTGCACGCCAGCCCATTCTTCGCCGTATTGATCTTTGGACTCGCGGCCGACGTGATAGCTGACGCCTGCGGTCGCCATCAGATCACCTTCGTAGGTCGCGTCAATGAACATCTTGCCGCTGTATGTTTTGCCGCTGAGTGTCTTGATCGAAACGATTTGTGCGCCGGATTTTTTGACGCCGTTTTTGCGTTGAATCCATTCATTGCGCACGACTGGAATTTTGTATTCAACGATGAATTGCTCGAAAACCTGTTCGGCGACGTGCGGCTCAAAAATCCACATTGTGCGATTCTCACCATCCATCGCGGGAGTGCCTTGTCCTTTGTTGCCGAACTGTTCACGCTTTTCCCATTGCCACGTTTCGGGCTTTTGATAGTGTTGGTAAACGCGCGCGTAAAATTCACGTGCGAGTCCGCCAATGACGGCTTTGTTGCCGGTGTCACTGAAGCCCAAACCTCCACTCGACAATCCGCCCAGGTGCGTGTCAGGCGACACGATGATGACCGTTTTGCCCATTTGTTTGGCTTGAATCGCAGCCGTGACGGCGGCGGCAGTTCCGCCATAAATCACCAGGTCATATTGTTTCGTTTGTGCCAAGGCACTTACGCTGACCAATAAAATCACAGATAAAATTCGCAACATAGTTTTCCCTGGCTCTAAATCATATTTTCTTTTCCTCCATTTTTTTCAGCCAAAGTGAGTTCAGCCAACAGGAAAATGAGAGACACGAAAATGATTTGAATCTATTTTGCTTCCGATTTCTTCCATTCAAACACGGCGCCAAAGCTTTTGAGTTTCGCGCTCAACTGTTGAGGATTGATCGCTTGCACCGCGACCTTGTTTTCAATCGCCATTTTCGCCGCAATGCCCGCCGCTTGGCCGATCAACATGTATTGCGGCTCCATGCGCAGCGTCGAATAGGTCATGTGGCTCGCCGAAAAACATACGGGTACGAGCAAGTTCGTTGCTTGTGTTTTCTTCGGCAACACCATGCGATAAGGGATTTGATAAGGCGTAACGGCGACTTCCATATTGCCTTCGTTTTGCGCATTGCCTTCGGGCGTGACGTAACGCTGCACGTTGTGCGAGTCGCTGTTGTAAGAACCCATCGCAATCACGTCAGGCTTCGTCAGTTCGGTTTGAATGTCTTTTTGCGTCACGACGAAATCGCCTACCAGCCGCCGCGCTTCGCGTACGTAAAGCTGATAAGGCCAGTGGTCGTTGTCGGTGAATTCATCTTTCGCCAAACCGAATAGCGCGACTTCGGCTTGCGTTTCTTTGGGTACGCGCGGATCGTTTTGCAGGAAGTAAAACAGCTCCTGCGTATAGCGTTTATGATCTGCCGCAATCGCCGCGCGGCGTTGATAGCTCGCGTTCGGGTAATCCCAACTCTTGCCGATGTAATCCGATGAAAACGCGCCGCGATTGTTGAAGTCCCACTTCTGTTTGCCTGCGACTTGCGCGGGCAGCAGGATTTCATTCATTCGTGGTGCGCGGCCTTTCTCCTTGACGAAACCCGCCAGCCAACGCGCCGCCAGATCAAAACGCTTCGCGTCATAACCCTGCGGCTTAACGAACGCGATGCGATTGGCGGGATCGTCCGTCAAAATCATGCGGTAGTTGTAAGCCTGAACTTTTCTATCGCCCGCGCCGATTTCACCGCGTGGTTCTTTTTGAATTTCGGGTAAGAGCTTTTTGTTTTCGTCGTTGGCCGACACCGCAAAATCGAACGAATGATTGCGATCTTTGGGACGCACCCCGGCGAGCGATTCGCCGTATTGCGCCGACGATTCGCGCCCCCAGGTGAATTCGACTTTGGCCTGCGCCAGCAAATCGCCTTCGTAAGTCGCATCAGCAAAGACCGCACCGACGAAGCGTGCGCCGTTTTCTATTGTGATCGCCGTGATGCGCATGCCTTGCTTGCTGACGCCGCCGCGTTCTTTCAAGCGATGATTGAGTAGCACGGTGATTGTTTTCGCTTCGGCAATCATCTCGTTAAGGACGGCTTCGGCGACACGCGGTTCGGGCATCCATTCAATGTCGCGCCCGTACTTTTTGCCCACGCGTTGATAGAACTCGATCGCTATCGCGCCGATGACTTCTTTCTTGCCGAAATCAGTGCGCGAGAGTCCGCCCGTCACCATGCCGCCGAGATGTTTGGTCGGTTCAAGCAAGGCGACGTTCAAGCCTTCGCGTGCAGCGGAGACGGCAGTCATTACGCCGCCCGCCGTGCCGCCATAAACGACGAGATCGAAGGTTTTAGTTTGGGCGAAGAGATTGGTGGGAAAAAGTAAAAGTACGAGTGCAAGGCATACGAATCGTGGTAATGCCATTGAGTTAATCCTCATCATTGTCATTTGGGTGCAAAAGTCACGAAAGAAATGTATTGTTTTGCGGCTCTGCCACAGTGAAGTGTGGAAAGGCAGAGCCTTTCTGACTGCAAGGCGAGACGACAACCCACACCAATCAAAACGTATACCGTAACACCAATTGAATATTGCGCGGCGTATTGCCCTGCGTAGTGATTTTGCCAAAGTTCAACTGATCACTAACGTTCGCGCCCGGCGTACCGAACACGACCAGATTGAAAGCATTGATGAATTCAGCACGGAGCTGAACTTTGTGACGACCTTCAAACAAGAAGAAATTTTTCAGCATAGACAAATCTGCGCCGCGATAACCATTACGACGAACATCGCTGAAATTTCTCGCTCCCGTCCCCAAAGTGAAATCGGCAGGCTGTGTGAACAATGTTGTATTGAACCATGTGTCTCCGGCGCGGGCGCGATCATTGGCGTTGTCGAAGCTCGCGTTGCCCGAAGCCTTGTCCGTGCGCCGTGTGGCGAAGCCTAAGCCAATGCCGTTGGCGCTCAGCGAAATCGGCGTCCCGGATTGTCGCGTGACTGTGCCGCTGACTTGCCATCCACCAAGCAGGATGTTCGTGAAGCTGTTCCATGAACTGCCAAATTTCTTGCGTTTACCAAACGGTAATTCGTAACTGAAACTCGCTTGTACGCGCTGCGGCACATCGAAATTCGACACGGCGTATTCACCTTGCAGATCGTAAATATCTTCGATGCTGGTGGCCGCGCCGCTGTTGTTGTTGCCGTTGCGTCCGATGTCAATCAGTTTGCCCCAGACATAACTGACATTGCCCGTCAAGCCGTCGCTGAAGCGTTTTTGCAAACGCACCTGCAACGAATTGTATTTGCTTGCGCCGATGTGCGGATTGAAAAGTTGCGGACTGTCATATTGCGGAAACGGCTTTAGCAACTGCGCTCGCGTCACGTTTGCTGTGCGCAGTGTAGAATTTGGATTGGTGATCAGACCGAAAAACGGATTCGTTACGGTTTGCTGAAAAAATTGATTGACGCTGGTTGCCGCGACGCCGTTCACGTCTTTCGCCTGCGCGAAATTCGCCTTTGCATAATCAATTATGGATTGCGGAATCTGATTAATATTGACGGTGCGATACGGCAATCGCAATCCGTGTGCGCCGGCGTAGGCAACATCCAGCACGACCGTTTTGGCCAGCTCACGTGAAACCACAACATTCCATTGCTGGATGTAGGCATTCCGCCGCGTCGGTTCGATCAGCGACGGACTCTGTCCAATTTGCGTGTCGGCGCCAAGCGAATTTCCCGGCGGCGCAGTGATGCCATTCGGAAATGGATTGCTGAAAAATACGGTCGGTGCATTGACTGTGCCGGGTTGTCGTACCTGTCCGTTCGCGTCGAAGGCTTGCGGCGCACTCACTGAAAAAACATTACCGAGCGCGGTATTTTGTTCGACGGAATACGGCACAAAATAAATTCCGTAGCCGCCGCGCACGACAGTTTTATCGCCAATGCGCCACGCCAGACCAACGCGTGGCGCAAAACGATTTTTCGGATAAGAAGTCGCCGGCCCTTCAGGAAAATCTACGATGCCTTTCAGGTCAGTAAAATTTGGACGAAGCTGTTTGACGATTGGATCCGCAGGCGCAGCGACTTTACCTTTCAAATGCGAATCCTTGAGCGGGTCAAAATTCGCCAGCAAACGATGCGTTTCTCCAGTACCCGTTTCATAATCCCAACGCAAACCAAGATTCAATGTCAGGCGCTTATTGACCTTCCAATCATCCTGCAAATATCCGGCGTAATAATGATGGTATACCGTGATCGGCGTTAATTGTTCTTTTGTTGCGCTGGCAGGAATGCCCAGCAAAAACGAAGCAAAGCCCGAACCTGTATCCGTCACATTCGTCGGCGTTACATTCGGAAACGGCCCGCGTGTTTGTGTGCGGCTAAACGTATAGGTTCCAGCCGGATTATTAAATTGAAACGCGAAGAACCGAATGAGGCGATATTCCGCGCCCATTTTTACGTTGTGTGCTCCGTGCAGCCACGTCAGCGCATCAGCGACTGTTTGCGTGTCGCGTGGTTGATTGTTGCCGCTGCCGCCGATTTGTCCGCCGCTGATTTCGCTGGCGATGCCTGCGCCTTGTGCACCTGCGTTGGCGAAGCTCAAAATCGGAAACGCGCCAATCGGAGCCGTTTGCAAAATATATGACGGCAAGCCTAATTGACCGGGATCGTAGCCTTCGCTGAAGGGCGTTTGATGCGCACGTGCGCGGGTGTAGCCGTACCGTGCGTTATTGATCAAACTTGGTGTGATGGAATACACGTCATTGAATGTGAAGTTATGAAACGTGTCTACGATAACGCGCGAATTTGTGGCAATCGAACTTAAAAAATTCGGCTCAGCTTGCCGCCGAAATTCTTTGCTGTAGCGTCCAAAAAAACTGTGCTTGTCAGAGAGAGTTTGATCAATGCGCGTCGCCATCAGGTCGCGCTCAAACAGAGCAACGTCGGAAATCACATAGTTGTTGATGAGTCCCGCCTGATTCGGCAGCGGTAATAATTTGACGATATTCTGTGCAACCGGATCAAAACACAACGACGTTCTCGCGCCGGAAGGACAAGGCGGCAAACCTGATAAATTATTGCCCGCAATGCGTACACGTTTGCTATTCACGAGCGGTATGTACGGATCATAAAGCTGCCCCGCAAGCGAAGCCGCGCCGTCAGAATCTGTTTGTCCTGCACGCGTCACACCAGTGAGCAATTCAGTAAAATCACCGTTGCGCATCTTCGCGGTAGGCATCGTCAGTTCACGCGAAAACGGATTACGTTCGCGGCGACCTTCGTAATTGAAAAAGAAAAATGTTTTGTTCGGATTTGCAAAGCCGAGCGGACCAAAGAAATTTTTAGGCAAATAAACCGGACCACTGAGCGTGCCGCCAAATTGATTACGCTTGATCGGAATGCGCGGCAACACGTCTTTGCCGTTCGCCAATAAGCCGCGCCGATTGCGCTGCCAACCATTCGCATTCAATCCGCCGTTCTGAAAATATTCATACAGCGCACCATGAAATCGTTTGCCGCCAGCACGTGTAATCATATTGACTACGCCGCCGCCGGAGCGCCCATACTCCGCAGAAAAAACGCCTGCCATCACTTTGAATTCACGAATGGAATCCGGTGGAGGATTCACCGCAACGCCGTTGAAATCGCCAACCGTATTGGATACGCCATCCAACAAAACATCGTTGGTAGAATTTTGGCCGCCACCAACAGTGAAGCTTGAATCAAAAAAATTTCGATTCCCCGGTGAACCAATCGGGCCTTGCGCGTTGCCATTCGTATTCAGATTTTCACCCTGTGCCAGCGCGTAGCCTGCGTCAATTACGCCCGGAACCTGATTAATAAAGGCGAGCGTTGAGCGTTGCGCTGAAGGCAAATCTTCAATCAATTTATTTTCGATCGTGGTTTCGAGCGCGGAAGATTCCGTATTCAATAACGGAACATCGCTGGTGACTTCAATAGTTTCAGTTGCGTTGCCGACTTTTAAACTAAAATTCAGTGTCGCAGTTTGTCCTACTTCCAGCGTGATACCGGAACGCACAGTTTTGGAAAATCCGTTTGCTTCGACCGTGATTCTGTATTCACCAGGTTGCAAAAAAGGAACCGTAAAACGACCTTCGCCGTCGCTGGTGACAACTTTATTTTGCCCGGTATTGCTGGACGAAATTGTAACTTTCGCACCAGGGACTACAGCACTGGCTTGATCGGTAACAATACCTGTGACGGTTGCAGTAATGGTTTGTGCATGTATTTGGGATGCGACAAGGCACAAGAGGAGCGTCAGAAATAAC
>JAYSTY010000021.1:0-10748 GCA_043719385.1 Blastocatellia bacterium
ATAATAAATGCCGGCCCCAGCGTCGCCAGATATTTCAATTCATTGCCCGCAAATGTTGGCGTCCCAAAATCCAACGCTCCGGGCTTGACCTGATGCAGCAAAAAGAAAAGCGCAAGGCCAAAGCCAGCCAGTTTTACCGCAAGCTGCAAAATATTAACGCGCACGGTTGAGTGCAAGCCGCCGAGCGCGAAATACGTTGTCGCCACAAAAGCCGCCAACCAGTAGCCCGCAATTTTCGGAATGCCACAGACGGTGAACAAAACTGCGGCTCCGATGAATTGCCCGGATAAAACAATCTGCGACCCGATCCACAGCAGGACAGCCGTCACATTGCGAACCCGTGCGTCGTAGCGAAATTCTAAATAATCGCCAATCGTGTACAGGTTTTGTTCTTTGGCGACGCGCCAGATTTTCGGGCCGACAGTGAACGCTAATATTAGCGAACCGATGCCCGCCGAGCCAACCCACCACCACGCCGTCAAGCCATCGCGGTAACCGATCCCCGTCGCGCCTATCGTCGAACCCGCGCCAATATTGGCTGCGAGCAACGTCGTAGCGATATAGCCTGCGCCCAGTCCGCGCCCCGCGACAAAAAAATCGCCGGAGCCTTTCGACTTCCGCGCTGCGTAAATACCAACGCCAACCATAATCAGCGCGTAGATGATGAGTATTGAAAGATAGGTCATAGGGGGCAGTAAATTTGTTACTGTAACGTAAAATTGAAAGTCAGGATACCTTGTACTTTTATAGGGTTCCCCTTATGTACAGTCGGAGAAAACTCCCATTTGCTGGCGGCAATTTCAGAAACAGGAACAAGCAGGTCAGGTCCACATAAACGCTTTGCTTCAAGCACCCTTCCATTTTCATCAATGAGTACTTTCACTAATACCCTACCTCCCAGCCTTTCACTTAAAGCTACTCGTGGATATTCCGGCTGAACTTTTTTGGTTGCTGTTCCTTTCAAGACCTCATCCTTGGCATATTCTATACTTGGGTCTAATTGCTGTTCAATATAGCGTGCGTGTTCCCATAATTTGTCCGCTTCAGGGGTTTTTATATCTTTAGCGTTTTGCTCGGTTGCGCAGGCACATTGTTCCAAAGTGTCTTTATATTGATTGCTAATTTCGCCAAAGGCTCTTTCTCGAATGGTTAGCATCCTTTGATAAATCGGTAATGACTTACCAGGTTTTCCAATCTTTTGGTAATAGGCTGCGAGATTAACAAGGGCATCTGCGACTTCCTTGTGTTCTGTGCCTCGCTGTTTTTCTTTGGTTGAAATCGCAAGCTTGAAGAGGTCTTCGGCCTCAGTTGATTTTGCTTGCGCATGACAAACCCAGCCGATGTTGACATAAAGGTCGTAAAGCTCAGGATGCTCTTTACCTAATCTTTTTTCTTCCACTTTTAATGCTCGTCTAAAACTTTGTTCGGCATCGTAATATTTTTGCTTGGCTCGATAAATATAAGCGACATTGAGGTGTGAAACCGCGAGTAATTGATCGTTTGGAGGCAATTCTTTCTCTCGTATGTCAACGACACGTTTGGCAATTGGTAACGCTTCATCAAATTTATTTTGTTTATAGAGTTGAGCAACTTGTACGTTCAATTTAGTTGCTTCTTGTAAGGCTGGACTGGTTGTTTGCGCTTTAGTTATAGTCGCTAATGCAATCGCCAGCAGCCCGATGAGCGACAGGTATCCGACATGATTTTTTTTCATCTTTACCTCTGAGCAAGAAAATTTCTCACCATAGTTTTCACAACTTCCGATCAAATTTGAATTCCTTCACGCCCTTCGCCAGTTCTGTCTGAAGTTGTTCCTGTTCTGCTTCCGCCGCTTTGGTTTCTTTGGCGATTTGCTCTATGCGTGTTTCCTGTGCGTCGGCTTTGGCGATGTAGCGCGTGATTAACTGCTTTGCTTCCGGCGTACTTTTTAGCTTGTCAATATTTTCGCGCAAACGTTTCTGGTCATCTTCGATGGCTTCGCTTTCTTTTTCGAGTGCTTCAACTTTTACTTTCGATGCGTTGATGCGGGATTGCAAATCCATCAGCCTGTCCAATTCTGCTTTTGTAGAATCATCAATGTATTTGCGGCTGACAAATAATTCAATGTCGTTGCGCGTTAAAGCTGAAATTTGATATGTGTCCTGCAAGGCCTGTGTCTCGGTGATCGGAACTTCTTTTGTCTCACGCGGCTCTATCTCAACACGGAAACGATAATGATTCAAAGTACGCGAAGCCGCTTTCTGTGTGCTTTCGGACAGCTTCCAGCCTTCGCGGTACGGGTGTTCGATGTAGACCGTTCGCTTCTTATCGGTCTGATTAATGATCGTGTAGGTCTTGCGTTCGATCTGATAGAAATGCGTTTCAAACACGCCATTGACAGCCCGCACCAGAAATACCGGCTCGCGGTCGGATTTGAATTTCGTCGTGATGACTGTGCCAAGATCAAGCGCGAACGGGATGAAGCGTTGTTCGTTTGGTTTCAGCCGATCCATCAAGGCTTCGCCCGCGTAGGCATCTCCGTCAATGACGGTGAGCGCGCCGCCTTCGAGCGTGAGCTTGGAAGTATTTTTCAAGCGAATACTGTTCATCGGACGCTGATTACGATTGATGACTTCGTTGTAAAAAGTGACGCGCTCGCCTTCGAGCTTGGCTTGTAAAATTGGAATTAAGGCGGAACGATTGCGTTGTACCG
Source organism: Blastocatellia bacterium (assembly GCA_043719385.1). GTDB lineage: Bacteria > Acidobacteriota > Blastocatellia > RBC074 > RBC074 > JAFDVL01. Next base: position 2,693 of record JAYSTY010000021.1, read on the forward strand.
TGACAGGCTGTTCGATGCGATATTCAAAAAGCTCGCCCATTTCTTCGCCCTGTGCTGCCGTGTCTACGCCGGATTCGCCGCTGGTGATGGCGGAACTGACGCTGGTTGAGGTCGGAGCGAAGCCTGTTGAATTGCGCGCAAATTCTGAGTTTTGTAAAACGCCAGAAGCTATTTGCGAAAGCTGGGTGAAACTGCGTCCATTGAGCGGGAGGTTTTGTAACTGTCTGCTCGTTGTTGCCGCACCATCTGTAACTATGCCACCAATATTGCCGAGGCTTCTATTCACCGCGCCCATTTCTATTCCATCAATTTTTTGTGGACTAAGCTGCAAATCATTTGGAATTGGCACAATAGGGCGATGCCGATACAAAGGTTGTTGGATCGGCTGAATAAACGAAATCGGAGTGCCAGACACCAGCGACAATTGCACGTTGCCCCAATCTTCTTCGCTGACGTTGTCTACGATTGCCCAGCCTTGAAAAAAGGGCTTGCCGTCGGGGTCGAGGACGACGCGATAAGTCGTTTTCCAGATCGGAGCGGCGACGGTGTAACTGACTACCATTTCGCGTGCGCCGTCTCCATCCGAAGTGATAGAAATCGTTTTGGAATCGCGTCGCCGTGCCGATGCCGTAGCGCTCGCAAATTCTGAGAGGTCATGCTTTGCGCCTTCGTCGAGCAATTTCACCGAACGAACTTCCGCTAAATCAAAGCTCTGCAATTCGCCGCTGTCAGACGCGATGACCAGCGTGTGCGTAGTCATTTGCGGCTTGTCAGCGGCAAGCTGTGATTTGCGTTCTTCGACTGTCAAAATTGATCCGATGATTGTTCCAGCATTTGTTGTGATGGCAACTTTTGCGCCCTGCAATTGCCGCAAGACACCAGACATTCCGCCGATGGAATTGCCATTCGTCGCCGCTTCCACCGAGAACGGAATTTCTCCCAACCGCGCCGATGGTGGAGCAGAAGAGTTGTAACTGACCGCGCCAATCCGACCCTTGCCGAGGTCGAGAACTACGAGAGATTTCAGCACGTCGTCAACCTGCGATTGTTTGAAAGCGAGATTAATTTCCGCGTGTCCGGTGACGGTGCCGCGCCGCTCAAAATAGGCTACACCGTTGGAGTAGAGAATGACGCGTTTGAGCGGGAGTTCTGATTTTGGAGTTGTGGAGTTCGGAACAGTCGGTTGTGGATTCGGTTGACGCGGTTTGCGCGTTTGTGCATTCACCGAAAAAATCATCAACAGACAAATGGCGAGAGCGGCGATGAGCTTCATAAATTTTTCTCCTGGTAAAAAGTTTCGTTAACGAGGGCAGTGCTGATAGAACGTAGACGCGATGGCAGCTTGCAAGGTTTCTTTTATAAACGTCTGTGGCTGAGAAACTGTGACAGACAACCGTAGCGCAACCAGCCATGGTTGCGACAGTCTTTGCGTCGCGCAAAGGCTAAGCTATTCCATTTTTACAACTTAAATCAATAACAGTACCATTTAGAAAATGGAGAAGAGTGCGAATGAACGCGAGGGCGATAGTAGCGAAGTAGATTAGCCTTTGCTGCAAAGACTGTCGCAACCATGGCTGGTTGCGCTACATGTCATTCGCGTTAGGCCAGCCGGGGATTCCCTTCGCCGCTTTCACCGCACGAACAACGGCTTGTGCCATCACCTCAGCGGCTAACGCTCCAAGCAAAGTCACGTTCGCAGGCGTCGCGGATTTGCCCGTAGCCAGCGCGAAAATCGTGTCTCCATCAAACATCGTATGGGCAGGATTAATCGTTCGGGCAAAACCATCGTGCGCCATCTGCGCGATTTTCTGACACTGCGCTTTGTCGAGCTTGGCGTCAGTAGCGATGACTCCAAGCGTTGTATTTGTTCCGCCCAAAATTGGCGGCGGATTCTCTCCACGCAAAATCGCGTTCATCGTTCCCATTAATTTTTTGCCGTCAGCCGTCCGCGCTCCGGCGATCATTTTATTATTGGTCGGATCGAAAATATCTCCAACGGCGTTGACCGCTACGATGGCTCCGACCGTGACGCCGTTCGGCAATTTAATCGAAGCCGTGCCGATGCCGCCTTTCATCGCACGATTGCTGCCAAATAATTTCCCAATTGTAGCGCCCGCACCCGCGCCAACATTGCCTTCGGTTGACATTTTGTCCGTAGCGTTTTTACAAGCTTCATACCCGGCATTCGCATCAGGGCGAATTTTTGCATCGCCGACGCCGAGGTCGAACAAAATCGCAGCGGGGACGATTGGCACTTTCGCTACGCCCACGTCGTAGCCGATGCCGCGCTCTTCCAGATATTTGACTACGCCGGTCGCGGTGTCGAGTCCGAACGCGCTGCCGCCAGAAAGCACAATTGCGTGAACCTGTTGGACAAGATTTTTCGGATCAAGTAAATCCGTTTCACGCGTGCCGGGAGCCGCGCCGCGCACGTCTACGCCAGCCGTAGCGCCCGCTTCGGTGAGGATGACGGTGCATCCGGTCGGGCGTCGCTTGTCGGTAAAATGTCCAACTTTGATGCCTGCAATATCGGTGATGGAAGATTTGTTATTGGCTTGGGCGAAGGCAGAAAGATTGGTTGCGAAGGGAAGCGCGAGTGAGCCGCGTATGATGTCGCGGCGAGCAAGTAGTTTTTTAGAATTCATTTTTTTTCAGAAAGGGTGAGCGATTCAATATCAACCAGGTCTTGTGGGCGACCAGCGGCTCGTTTGGCTGCAATCAAATCTTGTTTGGAAATGATATAGGCTGGGACTCCGTCCAAATCTGACTCTACTCGATTTTTCCAGGCATCTTCAAATTTAACACCATCAATTGACATTAAAATGTCCACGCGAGCAGGTGGTCTGCCCATTTGATAAAAAGAACCTTCTTGCGAAAAATCTGCTTCAGTTACACCTGTGAGTGGCGCTCCGAATTCTTGCAACGCGCGAAATACTAACTTCGCATTTTCTACTTCAGTCCAAATCCAAATATCCAGGTCTTTGGTGAAACGCGGCTCAGAATGTTTCATGACAGCGTAACCACCAATTACCAAATATTTAATTTGCTTTTCGTTGAAAATTCTCAACAGTTCGTTGAAGTCGGAGTTCATTTAAGTCCAAGCCTCTGTCACGATAGTAAAACTCTACCATTTCCCAGGCAGCGCGAAAGATTGCCGCGTCGCCCTGACGCTGCCAGTATTCAATATCGAAGGAACGATCCATGTCTTTCAATTTACCAAATCGTTCCATCACAAAATCTTCTTTTTCTGGAATCATACCCATAAATTATAACAACGATTGCGTTCGTAAAATAGAATTATTTGGTTTTCCCTTCAATCAGACTCACCAGCATTCCCACCACAAATACGACGACACATCCGATTACGTTGTACCAGAGAAAGCTGATTTTTGAATAATTTCCTACAATTGCGACGGAGATGATTCCGGCGATTAATCCGATGAAGGCTCCGTTGCCGGTGGCGCGTTTGGTGCCGATGGCTAAGACGAAAACGCCGAGCAGAGAACCGTAAAAAAATGATCCGAATTTATTGACGACTTCGATGAGTGAACCGAGGCGTGAGGCGTACAGCGCTACGATACAGGCGAAGATTCCCCACAATCCTGTCGACAATTTGGCGACGCGTAAATACTGCGCATCACTGGCAGTCGTGTTGACGTGACGGCGATAAAAATCAATCACAGTGGCCGTCGAAAGCGCACTTAGTTCGGCAGAAATTGAAGACATCGCGGCGGCGAAAATTGCCGCGATAATTAAGCCGACAACTCCGGCGGGCATGTAGGTTGTGACGAAGGTTGGGAAGATGTAATTGACATCGCTGAACGTTGAAGAATTATTTGATTTTTTGATGACTTCGGCGGCGTTCTTGCGAAGATCGTTAATTGTTTTGTTGGCAGCGACGTAATTTTGCTTCGCCGTTTCTGCGTTTTCGGCTTTCGAGAAATTTATCGCTTCTTTTTCGCGGATGGAAAATGCCTGAGCAAATTGTGACTCCAATTTTTCGTAATCGGCTTTATAAGGACTTTGCTGGATTTTAGCTACGTCGTCCTGTTTGAAAATCATCGGTGGTTGCACGAACTGATAAAAAACAAAAACCATCACGCCAATAAACAAAACGCCAAATTGCATCGGGATTTTGACGAACGCTGACATCAGGAGCGAAGTCTTTCCTTCACTGATTGACCGTGAAGTCAGGAAGCGTTGCACCTGGCTCTGATCGCAGCCGAAATAGGAAAGAAACAAAAATAATGCGGCGATGATGCCTGACCAGAATGTATATGTTTCGGTGAGGCTGAAGCTGAAATCTACGGTTTTCAATTTACCTGCTGCACCCGCTAAATGGAGCGCATCACTCATCGAAACACTCGCGGGGAATTGGCTGACGATGACATAACAGCAGACGCCCATCCCTACAAAAATAACGACCATTTGCTTCACGTCCGTCCACGTCACCGCCTGAACTCCGCCGAACATGGTATAGATTACCGTCGTCAATCCCATGACCAAAACCGTAGTCGTTTCGTTCCACCCCAGCACGATGGACAAAATCACCGAAGGCGCGGAAATAATGACTCCGCACGACATGCCGCGTTGAATTAAAAACAGAAAACTTGCTAACGCTCTGGTCTTCGCATCGAAGCGGCGTTCCAGATATTCGTATGCCGTATAAACTTTGGCGCGGTAGAAAAAGGGAACTACGGTGACGCACAAAATAATCATCGCAATCGGCAAGCCAAAATAAAATTGCACGAAGCGCATGCCGTCGTTGTACGCCTGTCCGGTGGCTCCGACGAGAGTAATAGCCGAAAGCTGCGTCGCCATGACAGACAGCCCGACCGCCCACCACGGAAGGCTGCGATTAGCGAGAAAATAGCCTTCGACTTCAGTACTTTTTTTGGTGAGCCGCAAGCCGTCGTAAACGATGTACACGAGATAAGCGGCGACGATGATCCAGTCAAGAGTTTTCATAAAATGTGGCGCAATTTTGTAGCGCAATCCAGCTATGGTTGCGACAGCCTTTGCGCTTCGCAAAGGCTAATCTTTCACTTTATCAAAGACTTATAAAAAATTGCGGAAGCACGCACGCAGCAAGGGCAGGGTTCTTGAATTAAGGTTCGTCGTTTCCGATTTAGATTTTACAAGTGCCATAGATTAGGCTCGGCGAAGCGCCAAGCCTGCGCAACCATGGCTGGATTGCGCTACTAATTTTTTGCCTTTACTCAAATGCCTTCATAAACATCCAAAGTGAAGAAATCACAATCACGAGAAATACTACAACAGCGAGGTAGACGCGATTCCAATAGGGGTATTCTTGTTCTTCAGGTTTTTCCATTTTTCAATCCTAATAATAGAACGCGGATAACGCGGATGTTGCGGATTTTAACTGATCTGAAGTACTAATTGCTCAATAGGTCTTATCCGCCTTAATCCGCAGTATCCGTGTCATCCGCGTTCCATTTGTATTTTCATCAAATCATCAAAAATTCGTTGCTCGACTGCACGCGCTTCGACCTCGTATTCGTTGTGGTGATACGCCAAATTCAGGGAGCGATGTTCTTTGTACATCCGCCCCCATTTGCTCAAATATGAAGCGCGAAATTTCCATTTGCCGTGACTCTGGAATTGTACACTGTGCGTGACTTCGTGTCCGATGAGCGCGATGCCTGCGATAGAATCAGGGTCAAAAAATCCTGGTTTAAAAAAAATATTATTGCCATCCGTGTAGGCTGCGGCATCCATCGTGACGTAAAAGGGGATGCCGTGAAAAATACGAATTTGATTAAGATCGAAATCAGGAAAATACGGCGCGAGAATTTTTTTGACGTGTTCAGGCAGTGGCGCTGCATTAGATTTTTTTGCCCTGAAAATACGAGTATATTTATTCATGCATAAAAAATTTATTGGGCTTTAAGAATCCCAATATTGGTCTGCAAGCTCTGCAAAAATCTCTAAGCTGAAAGGTTCTCCGTCTTCACGGTATACGGTCAAGCTTTTTCCCTTTATAAAAGCGGAACAATAAACATCGTTGTATTTATCACCGTTCAGAAACCCGCCAAGTTTTAAGGCTGCGGAATCCTTAGAACGAATGAGGGCTGCATCAGAAATTTGAAGCGGATCTGTTTTTAGAATGGATTCAAATTCATGCCAATCAATAGATTCTTCCCGCCATTGAATTTGAAATCCTTGTTTGGGGCTATATCCGAATGGAGTTGCAATAGGTTGTTGTTCATCTTGTGAAAAGTAAAAACGCATGAATCGAGTGGCTCTCACGGAGGCAACCTTATCGATTTGAAAATAAATTTTTATATTTTCGATAATAGGCGAAATATCAAATTCTAATTTTAGATTAAAGTTAACTAAGTCAAAACTGACTTGTGTTAGTTCTCTGTCAGGCAATCCACCGTACAACGACTGAGCTTCAAAATTAGAGGGTGGGTGTACCCAGTCAAAATCTATTTTTTGTTCATTGATCATAAATAAAGCTTATTCTTCACGGTTAAGGCTTATCTGGCTAAATTCTCCAAGGCTTCTCCGGTCAAGCGATAAACTGTCCATTCGTTCATCGGTTTGGCTCCGAGCGATTCATAAAATTCAATCGAAGGTTTGTTCCAATCCAGCACCGCCCATTCCAGTCTGCCGCAATTTCTTTCGCTTGCCAGCTTCGCCAAATGTGCGAGTAAGGCTTTGCCGTAGCCTTTGCCGCGATGAATAGGGTCAACGAATAAATCTTCCAGATAAATCCCCGGCTTGCCGACGAAGGTTGAAAAATTGTGGAAAAATAAGGCAAATCCGACTGGCTCGTTGTCTTCGTAAGCAATCACAGTTTCAGCGTAGCAGCGTGCGCCGAATAAAACTGCTTGCAAGCTGTCTTCGGTAGCGACAACAGCGTGCGAGAGTTTTTCGTATTCAGCCAGTTTTTTGATAAACGAAAAAATTAACGGAACGTCGTCAATAGATGCAGCTTTGATTTCTAACATAAATCCTTGTTGTCAATTTGTAAGTGTAATTTCAGTTTTCTGAACTTCATCATCCGTGATGGTACTGAAATCAACTCTCTTTGGGAAGTATGGTTGCGCTGGCTCGTTCGTGTTTTCCTTCAGGTAGCTGGAAATGGTTGTTGCCGAAACGCCGAAACCTGTCTTTAAAGACGTGTGTTTGCCTCCTCGCGTGAGGTAACGATTGACTCTCATTGCTCAGCCGTTATAATTTGGAGGGAAGCTGGAGCATTAATAATCTCCGCTTCACTACTCAGATTATCAAAGTGATGTGAAAGTAAAATGAGACAAGCCGTAATCATCAGCGCGACGCGGAGCGCAATCGGGAAATTTCAGGGAGCGCTCAAGAGTTTTTCAGCGACGCAGCTTGGAGCCTTGGCCGTGCGCAATGCTTTTGAGCGTGCCAGACTTGATCCTAATCAAATTGACGAAGTGATTATGGGTTGCGTGTTGTCCGCCGGACTTGGACAAAATCCGGCGCGGCAGGCGGCCCTGCATGCTGGTTTGCCAAATTCAGTGGCGGCTTTGACGATCAATAAAGTTTGTGGTTCCAGCCTTAAAGCGGTGATGCTGGCGGCGCAGGCGATTGCGTGTGGCGATGCGGAAATTATTGTGGCGGGCGGAATGGAGTCAATGACGAATGCGCCGTATTTGCTGACGAAAGCCCGGGAAGGTTATCGGATTGGCAATGGCGAAATTATTGATGCGATGATTCACGATGGTTTGTGGTGTGCGTTCGACAACTGGCACATGGGCGAAACCGGGGAAGTCGTCGCGGAGAAATATCAAATTACGCGGGCGCAGCAGGATGATTTTGCTTACCACTCGCATCGCAAAGCGGTGGCGGCAATTGCAGCCGGAAAATTCCAGGACGAAATTTTTCCGATTGCAATTGAACAGCGTAAAGGTGAGCCGATAATTTTTGCGACGGACGAAGGGCCACGTGCCGATTCTTCGCTCGAAACATTAGCCAAACTAAAACCCGCGTTTCGTCCGGCGGGAACTGTAACCGCAGGCAACGCTTCGGCGCTTAATGATGGAGCGGCGGCAATTGTCATAAT
>JAYSTY010000201.1:0-20570 GCA_043719385.1 Blastocatellia bacterium
CGAATTTCTGTGTCACTCAACCTGAGATTAGCTTTGCTTTTGGCTTTACTCACTTGACTCTCCTTTGCGCACATAATCAATCGGGTTCAGCGCGACGAATTTTAGCTTCAGGCGTTTCGCCTGTCGTAACAACTTATCGTCACACGTCAGGAAATATTCCGCCTGACTCGAAACAGCACACGCCAAATGAAGGGCATCTTTCGCCCCGGCTTTGACTCGTTGTTGATACGATTTGGCAAGCTGCGCGATGCTGTCTTCCGGCGCGACACGGACCTCACAAATTGTGGCCAATCGCACAGCTTCAACACGACGCAGGGGGAACGGGCACAACATCGTTTCATCCTCATGCATAAATGACCAAACCAGCTTTACTTCGGATCGTTCGGCTCGCCCGAAAATCTCCTGACAGGCTAAGGCTTCCATCTGAATCCGCGTTTGCTGCGGATCATCAAAGCCACGCTGAAAGCAATTGTAATCCAGATAAATTAAGTCCACACGGTTTTCCTGACAGACAGTGGTAAGCGGAGTTAGAACAAGCGCACATCCGTAATCGTTCCGCGTGCGACGAGGGTGATGTATAAATCACACAAGCCCACCGAAAACAGGCTCAGCCACGCAAACAGCATGTGACGTTCGTTCAGGATGCTTACCCCGCGCCAGGCCTTATAACGCGGCGCTCCGGCAATTTCGCAGGAAAAGCAATCCAGCTTGCCGCCGACCAGATGCCGCAACGAATGACAGGAAAACGTGTAGCCGCTGAGTAAAATCACATTCGCCAGCATCACCAGCGAACCGACGCCAATGCCAAATTTCCCCGCAAACCAAAAAGCCTTGAGCGCGTCGTACCAAAGCACGACAATAAAAATTAAGGCGAGGTAGAGAAAATACCGATGCAGGTTTTGCAGGATAAACGGGAATTTTCTTTCGCCGCTATATTTCCCGGCGCGGGGACTGGTCACAGCACAGGCGGGCGGGCTGAGAAAAAAAGCCCGATAATATGCCTTGCGATAGTAATAACACGTCGCACGAAAACCGAGCGGTGCACCCAGAATTAACAGCGCCGGTGACAACCAGCGCGGCAACCACTGATGCGTCGGGTCTATCAGCGGCGAATAAAAGGGCGACAAATACGGCCCCCATTCGTAATACGCGCCTTCAATTGCACGTAAGGTTGCATAAATGCCAAAGCCATTCAGCACGATCAGCACGGGCAGGATTTCCACCCACCATGAATCGCGTCTTTGTGTGGCTCCGAACTTCTTATTTTCAAAAGCAGCCTGGGATTCAGCCATAAGAACCAGACGGAAAATAAACCGTCTCGCCTCCTTCCCTTATTTGATTTTCAGCTTACTATTCGTCGAAAAAATTTCCGGTAAGAAAATCCCGGAAATAAGAATTTTTTGTGATGGCGGTCAGTCTACGACTGTTTCTGCGAAGCGTCAATAAATCACGTGAATGATTTCACGTATTCGTGGCTTCTGCGGTGCTGGAAAAAGGAATTCGGAGGCGCCGATCAGAATTGAACCGATGAATAAAGGTTTTGTAGTTTATTGATAGTCGTTGTTATAGCGTGTCACCGTTTGATATAGGCTTTTAAAAGCTTAGATCTAAAACAATATCGACAATTCGGTGACACGTTGTAACAGCAGATACTACCCACAAAAGTCCCCACAATCTGTTTCAGCTTTTGCCTAACTCTACAATTTTGTACATCACGCCGTCGGATTTGGTCATTAGATAGAGTTCCCCCGCCGCGTCACGTCCAAGGCGTAAATCTACTTTATCCACTTTGCATTGCTCTTTCAGGGTGGTTGGTTGTCCCGCCAGCGCGAGGGGGAATTCCTGAATTTTTGCCAGTGAACCTTCCTTAACCTCTTTCAAATTAAGATAGAAAACGCGGCCCCTGACAATTTCGCCAAAGATGTATTTGCCCTGGAGCTGCGGAACCGCACTCCCGGTGTATTCAAAGCCGCCCATAATGGCGCTGCCTTCGTCATGGTCATATTGCGCGATTGGGTATGAGTACCCAAACTTCGCATCGTCGGCGGGCAACGGCGCGACGGCATTCACGTTTGCCACTGCGGGGATTGCAAATGTTCCTTCTCGATCCGGCCAGCCATAATCTTTTCCGGCTTTGAGTAAGTACAGCGATTCCACCTGTCTTTGCCCGATATTTGCAACGATCACCTTGCCATCTCTTGTCCAGGTAATTCGATTCGGATTGCGAAAGCCGGAGGCATACACTTCATCGAGTCCATCTTTGTTGACGTAGGGATTCGCTGGCGGAATTCCATAGTGACCGTTTTGACTATTGTTGCCGCGCGGGTCTATGCGCAGCACTTTGCCCCAGATGTGGTTTTTATCTCTGGCAATTTCAGGAAAGCCTTTCTCCACCGCGCCGCCATCGCCCATTCCGATGTACAACAAGCCATAATCTTCGTCGGCAGGCTTCGCAAAGGGATTGAACGCGATTTCCTGCATGCCGTGAATCACATTGACGACATTCACCCGCAGCAACTCACGCGGTGTTCCGGTTAACTCTCTGGCACTGGGATCGTTTACTGTCCATTCAACGACGACCCATTGCAACTTCACCAGAATATTTTCCGCATAAGCAAAATCCGCTTTGACCGTATTCCCTGGTTCCGTGTGCGTCGTGTAGACAAGTTTATTTTTGGCAAAGTCAGGATGAAACGCAAAGCTGCCTAACCCTGTCGCCAGGCCAGGATTGTTCACGAAGTTTTTGAAGTAACGAGTCGCGTTAAAATATACTTCCGGTTGGTTATTAGAGTTCAGAATATAAATCTTCCCTTGTAAGTCGGCGACAAGGGTTTCTTTCGTAATTGGATGAAACCCCATCTTATTCACTCTCGTGCGCGGCTGTTTGTCGTTCGTAAAAGGAAATTGGAGTACCTTTTGTAAGTTAAGAGTAATCCCCGCCTGGGCAATTGGTTCAGGAATAGGGTTTTGCGAAGCTACTTTGTTGGCAGAATCATTCGGGGCAGGTTGTGCCAGGATGTACGCCGCTACGTCTTGCAGGTCGCTGGCTTTGAGTTGATGAAAGTCCGGCATCATCGTACCGAATTTATTAAATGTCGTCGTCGCACGAGCATCTTTGGCCTCCACCATTGCTTTTGGGCTTTTGATGAATTTTATCAGATAGTCCTGCTCCACTACTCCCTTTAGGCCACCCAGTTGCGGGCCGATTCCATCTTGTTGGAAAGTATGACAAGTTACACAGTTTGCCTCAAAGACTTTGGTTCCGTTACTAATATTTGGGGTATGCGAAGATTCACAACTGATCACTCCAATTACTGAAAAAATAATAACTATTGATAGGAAGAGTTTTAGGTAAAAAGTAAATTGTTTCATATTCATTCATAATGTCGTTTTCCATCTACCCTGCGAAGAAATATAGGACGCTGAAAATGAGCCGATTAGCGTGACAGGGAAGCATCATGTGATGAGACTTCTGTGACGAAACAGCAAAGTAACCACCTGATAATTGACTTCGACTCGTGAGAGCAAAGTTGACCGCTAATTTAAACCAGCAGAGCGTGCGCAGCAAGTTCCCGGCGCGGTTTCTGGTGGCACTTCTTACCACGCGCCGTGAATCTGGTGAAAATTGCCAGTGTGCTGGATTTTCCCGCGCCGAAGCTCGAAGCCTACCCAAAAGAAACCGTCGTAGCCGAAAAATTTGAAGCGATGGTCAAGCTTGGAATAGCAAATAGCCGGATGAAAGACTTTTGGGATTTACAATTGATGGTCAGCGAATTTGAATTTGATGGAGCGATTTTGCAGGAGGCAATTCAGGCAACTTTCGCCCGACGACAAACCGTTTTTCCCACCCAAGCGCCATTAGCGTTAACCGACGAATTCGGTTACAACCAAGGCAAGCAAACACAATGGAATGCTTTCTTGCGTAAGAATAGGTTGGAAGGTTCTATCACGCTGAACGAAGTCATTGAATTGCTGCGAGCGTTCTTTTTACCGCAGATTGAAGCAGGTCAGCAGGAAAAGATATTTGCTGCATTATGGAAACCCATTAAGTGTGATGGATAAGTTAAAGCCATTGAGGGTTCTGCTTGATTGACTAACAGATGCTCACAACTTACATTCTCAGACGCCCCAATTGTTGAGTAGCGTAGCAAAGTCTCAGCACTAAGTAACAGCCGCAGCTTGGCTTTTTCCGTAAACACTTTTTTATTCAAGGTGGAGCGCATGACCGACAAAACCAAACGTCAAGGCGGAGATATTTTCATCGTTGATAACAGCGACAGCGAATGGAAGGCCGTAGATTATCTACGCGAATGGACGAGCATCGCCAACCAATTCGATATTGCGACCGGATATTTTGAGATTGGTGCGCTGCTTGCGATGGAAGGTCAATGGCAACAACTTGAGAAGATTCGCATTCTGATGGGTGATGAGGTGACGAAGCGAACCAAGCAGGCATTGCTTGACGGGATTCAGAAAGCAACAACTGCCCTTAACGAAAGCCTTGAAAGAGAAAAGGAAACTAACGATTTCCTCAAAGGGGTTCCTGCTATTGTCGAAGCCTTAAGCAGTAGAAAAATTGATTGTCGCGTCTATGCCAAAAAGAAATTTCACGCTAAGGCTTACATCACTCATTCAAAACTAACCGTCGTTGGTTCCTCGGCTTTGGTCGGCTCCAGCAATTTTACTTATCCTGGACTCACGCAAAATGTCGAACTCAACGTTCAGCTCCGCCGTGAAGTGGAGATTCTTCAAAAATGGTATGACGACCATTGGAACGAAGCCGAAGATGTGACGCCGGAAATTCTCAAGACGATTGAGCGCCATACGCGTGATTACTCGCCATTTGAAATATATGCCAGGTCTTTACACGAATATTTTCGCGGCGCAGAAATGACCGTAGGCGAATGGGAATTGAATCAATCAAAAGTTTTCAAAGTTCTCGATAAGTATCAACAAGAGGGCTATCAGGGATTAATGAAAATAGCGCGTGATTTTAATGGCGCTTTTCTGTGTGATGGTGTCGGGCTTGGTAAAACTTTCATTGGCTTAATGCTGATCGAAAGATTAGTCGAACACGACCGTAAACGTGTGGCTTTGATTGTTCCTAAATCTGGTCGCGTACCTGTTTGGCAACGCACGATTGACACCTATTTGCCGCATTTACACGGTGTGTTTTCCAACCTGATTATCTTCAATCACACCGATTTGAATCGTGATAGCAAAGCCGCAGATTTTGAACGCGTAAAAGAAATGGCAGATGTCATTATCGTTGATGAAGCGCATCACTTTCGCAATCGGACATCGCGCTATCACAAGCTCTATGAACTGACCGAAGGCAAACAGGTTTTCCTGTTAACTGCGACACCAATCAATAATCATCTGACTGATTTGCAATACATGATTGAGCTATTTTCGCGGCGCCAACTGGATTATTTCAAAACGTCGCTCGGCGTTCATTCGCTGCCATCCTATTTCCGCGAAAAAGAAAAATCGCTCGAACGCCTCATTCAGCAACGCCTTGATCCACACGCAAATCAGGTTGCATCAATCGAAGAAATTCAAACAAATCTTTTTGAAGCGGAGCAGGTTTTAGTAAACGACAAACTATTTAACTCACTTGTCGTCCAGCGCAGTCGCGCGTATGTCCGCGAAAGCCAAATTAAAGAAGGAACGGCGCAAACACTTTTCCCGAAAAAGCTGCCGCCCCAGGTTGCTGAATACTCGGTCAAGAAAACGTATGGACGATTGCTTGGCGTGCTGGATAAAGCATTTGCTCGTAAAAACCCCTTGTTCTCTCTGGCTGTCTACAACCCGGAATTTTATAGCAAAGGCGATGTTGATACGAAGCTCAACAATCGTCAAAAACAGGTCGTCGGACTCATCCGTACAAATTTCCTCAAGCGCTTTGAAAGCTCAACCTACGCCTTCCAAAAATCGTGCGAAAGATTATTTGCCAAGCTCCTGGCGTTTATTGAAAAAAATGGAAACCCATCTGATCTTTCGCGGCTGGAACGATGGAAAGGGCAAAAGGCCGAACGCCTGGGGTTCATTCGCATCGAACAACCTGACCTTTTCCATCCGCAGGGCGACTTAGGCGAAATTGAGGAGGACGACGAGAGCTTTGACAGCCTTGTCAGTGAAGAGCTTTTCACCAATACTCACAAGCTTAATCGCGATGAATATAAAGTAGATGAAATTATCAATGAAACATTTCTTGATCTTGATCAGATTGTTGATTTCCTGGACGAACTCAAACGGTTCAAACCGTCAAATGACGATAAGTTGCGCGCCTTGATTCGCCTGCTCAAAAACGATGCTGTCTTGAAAAAGCATAAGGTGCTGATCTTCACTGAATTCAAAGACACGGCGGAATACCTGCTCGCACAATTGCAGGAAGATGGCATCGAAGGCGTCACCAAAATTGACAGTAGTACGAAAGAAGATCGCGGCAAATTGATCGAACGCTTTGCGCCTTATTACAACGGCACGACGAGCGCCCAACTACAAGCCGAAGGACGCCAAGAAATCCGCGTATTGATTTCAACCGATGTCTTATCGGAAGGCTTGAACTTACAGGATGCGACGCGCCTCATCAATTACGATTTGCATTGGAATCCCGTGCGCCTGATGCAAAGAATCGGTCGTGTAGATCGCCGCATGAATCCCAAAATCGAAGAAAAGTTAATCGAAGATCATCCCGATCAAAAACGGTTGCGCGGCGATGTTGCTTACTGGAATTTTTTGCCACCGGATGAAGTGGACGATTTGCTCAAACTATTCAATCGCGTCGCGCATAAAACATTGCGCATTTCTCGCACGTTCGGCATTGAAGGCAAAAAGTTACTCAAGCCCGAAGATGAATTTGATGATTTGCGCGATTTTCTGCACGCCTACGAAGGCGAACGCACTTCCCTCGAAAACCTTCGCCTTGAATATAAAGACCTGCTCAAAGATGAAGATTTGGCGAGCGAACTTGACCGTTTCCCCCAACGCATCTTTAGCGGCAAAGCGCATCCACAAGCAGGAACGCAAGCAGTATTCTTTTGTTTCCGCCTGCCAGTGCTGATGAAAGACGCGGGCAAAGATACGGAAACAGATGCGGAAGATTGGTCAACCGAAGAAGGTCGCACGGCGTGGTATCTCTACAATCTGGCAACCGAAGCCATCGAAGATGAGCCATCCATTATCGTCAATCTGATTCGCAGCACACGCGAAACACCACGCCATCGTGCCGTTGCCGATACCACACTCAGCGAAATTCGCGCCAAAATCGAAAAGCACATCAAGAATTCTTATCTGAAAAAAGTACAAGCGCCAATCGGCGTCAAACCCGCACTCAAAGCCTGGATGGAAATCGCGTAAGAGGTAAAGATTTATGGATAGCGGATTAGAAAAACTCAGATCAATCAAAAGCTTTCCTTCATTGCTCAAATATCTGCGCGACGAATTGGAATGGCCGATTGAATCAGATGATGTCGAAGATTTGACTTTTGAATATGAGCCAGACGAATTAGGGATTGATCCGAAAACTGCTGTAAAAATCAAAGAAATAAAACAGCTTCGTCCGCTTGCCAGCAATCAACCGTGGGGTATTTTCTATCTCGGCTTTGAGCCGAAGCAATTGCCGATTGTTGCGCTCCGCCGCATTTTGCGGGCACTGGTCATCAAGAAACGCGCCTCCGACAATCAATCGCAAATGGCGACGTGGCAACTGAATGATTTGCTTTTTATCTCTGCTTACGGCGAATCGGAGCAAAGGCAAATCACGTTTGCACACTTTTCTGAAAACTCCGGTTTGGGTGATTTGCCAACGCTGAAAGTGTTGGGCTGGAATAATGATAATACGGTCTTGCGCCTTGATGATACGCATCGAACCCTGAAAGAAAGGTTGCATTGGCCTAAAGATGAAGCCAATGCCGATGAGTGGCGCGAACGTTGGTCAGCCGCCTTCAAATTGCAATATCGTGAAACGGTTCGCACTTCAAAAGAACTGTCTATCCGATTAGCTGACCTTGCCATTGTAATTCGTAAAAGAGCCAACAATGTGCTGGCTATCGAATCTAAAAAAGGCGAACTGCGTAAACTCTACAACGCTTTTCAGGAAGCCTTGATTCACGATTTAACTGAAGACGATTTCGCCGATATGTATGCGCAAACCATCGCGTACGGTTTGTTGTCAGCGCGTATTTCGCGTCCTGCCGGATTAGTAGCAGACAACCTTGCCGATATGGTTCCGGTGACGAATCCGTTTCTCAAGGAATTGCTCCAAACCTTTCTGACGGTTGGCGGACGCAAAAGCAAGATTGATTTTGACGAACTCGGCATTAACGAAATTGTTGAATTACTACGTGCGGCGAATATGGAAGAAGTCTTAAAAGATTTCGGCGCACGCAATCCGAACGAAGACCCGGTCATTCATTTCTACGAACTCTTTCTCAAAGAATACGATCCTGAAAAGCGGATGAAGCGCGGAGTCTTTTACACGCCGAAACCCGTTGTCAGTTTTATTGTCCGCAGCGTTCACGAGATTTTGCAAAAAGAATTTGGCTTGGCGGACGGTTTGGCTGACACCACGACGTGGGGCGAATTCGTTCAGCGCTCCGTTCAGAGTCCACGCTTCAGCGTGTCTTCCGCCAGCGAAGCGCGGCGGGAGCAAACTGAAGTTTGTACTCTGAACATTCCCGAAGGCGTTTCGCCCGATGCGCCGTTTGTACAGATTCTTGATCCAGCAACAGGTACAGGTACATTTCTGGTCGAAGTCATCAACGTCATTCACGACACCCTTCAACAAAAATGGACAAAAGAAGGCAAGTCAAAAGCTCAGCAAATCGAAGCGTGGAATGAATATGTGCCGAAAAATCTTTTGCCGCGCCTATATGGATTTGAATTGATGATGGCTCCGTATTCTATCGCCCACATGAAAATCGGGTTGAAGTTGAGGGAAACGCACTACCACTTTTTATCGAGCGAACGCGCCCAAATCTATCTGACTAACACGCTCGAAGAACCTAAGGACTTTTTCGATTACTTCGCCACCATGTCGCCCGCGCTCGCACACGAGGCCGCAGCCGCCAACCGCGTGAAAAGACAAACGCCGATTACGGTTGTCATCGGCAATCCGCCGTATTCGGGACATTCGGAAAACGTCGGCGAATGGATTATGAGTTTGCTGCGCGGCAAAGACACGATGACGAATGAGGCGACGGGAAACTATTTTGAAGTTGATGGGCATCCACTTGGCGAAAGAAATCCGAAATGGCTGAATGACGATTATGTAAAGTTTATTCGCTATTCGCAGAGAATTAATGAGCGCGTCAAAGTTGGTTTGCTCGCGTTTATTTCCAACAACGGTTATCTCGACAATCCGACGTTTCGCGGCATGCGGCAGAGTTTGACCGAAACTTACAATAAAATTTACCTGCTCGATTTACACGGCAGCGCGAAAAAGAAGGAAAAACATCCCGACGGCTCAAAAGACGAAAATGTTTTCGACATTGAACAAGGCGTTGGCATCGGAACGTTCGTGAGTTCGCCGAACAAAGAAACCGCGCAGATTTCTCACGCTCATCTTTTCGGCGTTCGTGAAGTTTCAAATGAATCAAATGGCAAAATCGGAAAATATCAATGGCTTTTGAAAAATGAAATCGAAATAGCCGAATGGACAGAAATTGAATCACAAAATCCTTTTTATTTATTTATTCCGCAAGACGCAACACTTTTTAGTGAGTTTCAAAACGGCTGGAAAATCACAAGAATGATGCCGACAAATGTATTAGGATTTCAAACTCACCGAGACCATTTTGCAATTGATTTTGATAAGAAAAACTTAAGAAAACGTATCCAAGATTTATACGAAGTAGAGCTTTCTAACAATGAAATTCGCAAACTTTACGGTTTAACAGATAGTTCAAGTTGGACAGTTTCAAAAGCAAGAAAAGAGTTACGAGAAAACAAAGATTGGCAAAAAGATTTGATTCAATGTTCTTATCGTCCTTTCGACAATCGGTTTGGCTATTACAGCACCGTTGCAATGGATAGACCGCGAGGTGAATTGATTGACCACGTTGTAGGAAAAGATAACCTTTGTTTGCTTTCTTCAAGACAACAAGCAACTTTAGGTTATCAACACAGTTGGGTTGCAAAAAAGCCAGCAAATGATTGTGTAGTTTCGACAACAAGCCGTGAAGCCAACCAAGTTTTTCCGCTTTATCTTTATCCAACCGAAAAAGAAAAAGCGCTTGGCGCGACGGGGCGCGTCCCGAATTTTTCTAAAGAATTTATTGGAGAATTTTCAAACCAGTTAGGACTGGAATTCAAGTATGAAGTAGGAACGCTGAATGATGAAGTCAAGACAAATTCATCATTACATTTTTCGCCCGAAGATGTTTTCGCTTACGCCTACGCGGTATTTCACAGCCCGACTTACCGCTCGCGTTATGCTGAGTTTTTGAAGATAGATTTTCCGCGCCTGCCGCTGACCAGTGACACTGAACTCTTTCGCAAACTCTGTACGCTTGGCGCGGAATTAGTCGCGCTGCATCTGCTCGAAAGCGTTGACGCGCTGCCCGCGTTTCATCCGTCCGCTACCGCAGACGGTACTGACAAAACAGTCGCTGCCGGATTCCCGAAATACGAAGGCGGCAAAGTTCTCATCAATAAAACTACGTGGTTCGATGGCGTTCCCGCAGAGGTTTGGAATTTCCACATCGGCGGTTATCAGGTTTGTCATAAATGGCTGAAAGATCGTAAAGGCAGAACGCTCTCCGCCGAAGACATTGCTCACTACGGCAAAATCACCGTTGCGCTGGAAGCAACCATTCGCCTGATGGCAGAGATTGACGAAGTAATTGAAGAGCACGGCGGTTTCCCGCTGACAGGCAGCCAAACCCGGGCAACGCCAGAAACAGGGGCAGGCGGAAAGCTGACGCTCCCTTTTGCATAAAGCCCATCGGACTAAACTATGAACGACCTCTTTGATAAAGAGCCGCCCGATGATTCGGCATCAATTGAAATTCAACGTTTGTTCGTTGATGAAGCAGGTGACCCCACGTTATTTCATTCATCAGGCAAAGCCATCGTAGGTACTGATGGATGTTCGCGCTTTTTTATCATGGGCAAACTCGAAGTTGACGACCCGTCTGCCCTCTCGCATGCGCTTACAGAATTGCGGAACGAGTTAACGACTGATCCTTATTTCAATGGAGTCGAATCCTTCCGACTGGAGCGCAAAAAGACTGCGTTGCTTTTCCACGGGAAAGATGACCTGCCGGAAGTGCGTTATCGCGTCTTCAATCTATTGCGCGCGGCAGGTTCATCGCTACGCTTTCACGCCGTGGTATGCGACAAACAGGTGTTGCTGGAAAGCGAAAAGAAGCGACGCGAATTAAACCCGCGCTATCGTTACCAGCCTGATTCGATTTACGATGGATTGATTCGCTCACTGTGCGCTAAGTTTCACCGACTCGCTCATCGCTATGAAATCTGTGTCGCCAAACGCGGAGCCAAAGACCGCAATCAGGCGATTCGCACCGCTATCGAACACGCTGAACAAGATTTTGAGCAGTCGTTTGGGTTTTCCAGAGGTGGCGGCGATGCCTGGGACATCAGTATTTCCAATCCGAAAGAAACAATTTGTTTACAAGCCGTGGATTATTTTTTATGGGCGGTGCAGCGTTTTTATGAAGTGCGCCGACATCCGAACACAGGCGAAGAGATACGAGAGGATAGATTCTTAAGGATGATGTGGCCGCAAATTGGTGAAATTCACGATTTGAATTTTGGCCCTGTGCAAGGGACTCATTTCACAGCACAACGCCCGCTTACAATCGAAGAACGCTTCGGCGAAAGCGGGCGCAAAAAGAAAAAGCCGTGAGTATAGGAACCCAAAAGGTTCTCACGGCACGAGGCCGAATTTTGCTCACGACTGGCTCAGATTAACATCAATGCTGAAAATTACAAAATAATCTATCAAGAGGGATTCCTGCCTGATTGTGCTAACTGGCCTTCCGGCTGTCACTGATCTATAACTTGTGCGGTGCGTGTGCAAAATGTACAGATGATTAGCCGTTGATTCGTGTAAAATTATATTGAGGTGAAAAAATGACGCTGACAGTTGAGATGCCGCAAGAACTCGAAACCAAACTTGAAGAAGAAGCCACGCGCAATGGCGTCAGCAAGGATGAATTTGTGCGAAGCGTTTTGGAAGAAAAACTCAGCTTCAAAACGAAAAGACCCAATTTTCCGGCTAAAATTATTGCTACCGATGTGCCTGTCCGTGACCGTTCACGCGAAGACGCCTGGCTCGAAAAACACCGTGACGAATACGACGGTCAATGGGTTGCGCTCGACGGCGATAAGCTCATCGTGGCCGATGCTGACGGAAAAGAATTCGCCAGAAAAGTCCGTGAATCCGGTCTTAACGGTCTTTTTCTGATTTTTGTCGAAGGCCGCAATCGTCCGCGATTTATTAGCGGAGGCGTTTGGTAATGGCTTTTCAAATTGATTTTCAGGCAAAGGAAACTTACCAATTGCTGGAAGCAGCTATTACGATTGGGGCTGTCTTGCGTCGTGGAAATTCAGAAGTTTTCTGCAATGCGAAAATTGATACAGGTTCACAGGTTTGCCTTTTTACAAGAATCCTGGCTGACTCTCTCGAAATTGATGTCGAAAGCGGTTTTCGTGATTGGCGGGAGGGATAACGGCTTACGCACACGAAGTTGAATTGGAAACTCTTGGCTTACGTTTTCAATCCTACGTTTATTTCGCCGAAAGCTACGCTATCCAAAGAAATCTACTTGGCAGACAAGGCTGGCTTCAACTCGTTACGCTCGGCTTGAATGATTACAAAAGTGAGCTTTATCTCAGTTCCAACATTGAATAATCCCAAACGAGTGCTGAACTCTCCGGTTAGCGGATAATTAGTGCAATGTTTGAATTATGTGCTTGATTGAGGGTAATGGAGGCGGCGATCAGAATCGAACTGATGAATAAAGGTTTTGCAGACCTCTGCCTTACCACTTGGCTACGCCGCCATTTAGTTTTCAAGTGCTGCGGAGATTCTCGCTCCCCAAAAACGATTGCGTATTCGACCATACAACCTATGCCTCCGTCAAGCGCCACTTAGCGCGATTTTGCATTGTTAAAGATAGTGTTAAAACCGGGTTGACACAGGGTCTTTATTTCATTACTCTAAACCAGCTTAAAGATTGCGTGTAACCAAAAAGCTTTTGCATTCCCCTGCAAGCTACTACTGACAAAATATCTAACTCAATTACTTTGCCCGCGAAAAAAGCTTTTGACTAGCCCTCAGATATTTGCGATTAAATATGAGTGATCAAGGTCGCCTTGCTGTGCGTACAAGTTTGTCAGTCAGCAAAGAAAAAGAAGCTGATACGCACGAAATAAAATTATTGATTGCAACGCTGGTAATGTCAGGACTGATCTGGCTGTTGCTGTTCCTGTCGCAGGACTGGCGGCTTTCATTTCTGGTGCTGATCCCAACCTTTCTGACGTTCAATTCCCGTCGGCGCCGCACAATTATGATCATCGGAGCAGCGAATATGTCTGCGGTGGTGGCTTATATTGTGCTGGTTCTGCCGCATACCGCTTTTAAGGAATTAGAAATTATCCCCAAGGACGGGACGCATCCGATTGGTGAATTATCGCCGGTCAATTTCTTTGTGATCATCATCGTGATCCTCCTGCTTTCGATTATTTATTTTGCGTTACGGCAAAGTCGGATTTTAGGGGAAGAGCAGCGTAAGCGGGTGCGCCGCGATGCCGAACTGGTCGAACTGGAAAATGCTTTTACTGCGCTTGACCTGAGCCAGCGTGCGCTGCACCGCATGACCAGTTTGCTGGCGGAAAATGCTCCGGTGGCAATTGCGCAACTTACCCCGGAGATGTCTTACACGATGGTGAATCCGATGTATCTGAACTTGTTAAGGAATAAGTATGGCAATGAGTCATTGGATTTGATCGGAGAAAATTTTAGTGAGCATTGCGTCCTGACAAATTCCGATGAGGAATGCGAGGACGCCCTGGCAATGATTCAGAATGGGATGCCGGTTAAGCTGTCAGCGCAGGCAAGCCAGGCGCACTTTAGCGGGAAGGTGAGTTATTGGGATTGGACCATCTGGCCGGTCAAGGATGAAGCAGGCGTCACGGAAAGTGTTTTGTTATTGGGTGCAGAAGTGACGGAGCGAATTCGGGCGGAAAGAAAACTGGAAGACGCTCTGACCGAATTAGAGAACTCGAATCTCGCCAAGGATACGTTTCTGGCTACGTTATCGCATGAGTTGAGAACGCCACTGACGCCGATTCTGGGCTGGGCAAAAATCATTCAGGATCCAAAGGCCGATGTTGCGGTGACCTCACAGGGGTTGCAGGCGATTGAGCGAAATGCGCGCTTGCAATCACAACTGGTGGATGATTTGCTTGATCTGTCACGAATCACCATGGGCAAGATCAAACTTTTGCGGGCAGCGGTTGACCTCAACGAAATCGTTAGTCGAGCACTCGAAACCGTGCATTCTCGCGTCTCTGCGCAGAATCTCAGGCTGAAAATTGAACTCAATCCTGATCCGCTGATGGTTTATGGTGATGCGACCCGCCTCGAGCAAATCATTTGGAATCTGCTCTCAAACGCGGTGAAATTTACTCCGGTGGGAGGACAGATCGAAATTCGCTCACGACGGAGCGGAAATAATTGTGAGTTGTCAGTCACCGATTCAGGCATTGGCATTGATCCGGCAGTTTTGCCCAAGCTTTTTGAGCCATTCAAACAGGCCGATTCAAGTATTACGCGGCGGCATGGTGGATTGGGGATTGGGTTGGCAATTGCCAGATCACTGGTCGAAATGCATGGCGGCGTGATTGACGCCCAAAGCTCAGGGCAGGGCAGTGGCGCCTGTTTTTCAATAAGATTACCGATCTATATTGCGGGCCACCACCGCCTCTTAAAAAGCCTCACGAAATCTCAATCCGTGAGCCTGACAGGCGTCAAAGCTTTAATTTTGGAAGATTCGTTCGATACCAGAGAGTTGTTAGGCGTTATTTTAGAAGCAAATGGCTGTCTGGTGAGTCTGGCGGAGTCTGTTGCCGAAGCAATGCAAAAGGTTTGTACCTTTGAACCTGATATTATTATTTCGGATATTGGTCTGCCAGATGAAGACGGTTATGGATTTATCCGGCAATTGCGGAAAACAATTGGATTTGAACATACGCCGGTGATTGCTCTGACTGGTTATGCAATGGATACAGATCGCCAAAAAGCCTTTGCCAGCGGATTTGACCAGCATCTGTCCAAACCGGTTGATCCTGTGATCTTGATTAACACTATTCAGGAATTACGCTCCAGAGTGAGCGAACAAACAACTATTTTAAGCTTTAAATAGGTTCATCGTGGATAACCCGCTGAACCTGCTCCAGGTTGGAATTTATTTCGTGCAACTGTGTAATAGTTGCACACATCAGGAGTTTGCTAATTTGGATTTCGAGGGTCATAATATTCATATTCACTAAAAACACTGGTTAAATTGATGGCAGCACAGGGTTTTTACCACCAATGAAAGTTGTGGTATGGGGTTTGCTTCAGTTCTGGCAGGTCAACAAATTTATGACTTGATTTAGGGAGGAAATAAAATGAGAAGGAATCAAACTAAAAATATGGTATTAGCAATCGCCCTTGGACTGGCCTTAACCGGGTCGGTCTTTGCACAAGATAATGGTACGAAAATTGGTCAGGCCTCTTCCAGTGCCAAAGATGAGGGACGTAAGGTCGCTCGGGCTGCTTCTGGTCAAAAACAGAAAATCAAAGGCACGATCATTAAGCGTGACCCGGATGGATTTGTGATGCGCGATCTCAATGGTAATGACTGGAGCGTTTCGCTGACAAATTCAACTGAAGTCAAAGAGCGCAAGAGCAACATCTTTCGTGGGGCGCAAAAATATGGCGTGACTTCGTTACTGCGTGGCTTGAATGTCGAGGTCGAAGGAATGGGAGATGGCTCCGGTTCATTAGTCGCCAAATCCGTTCGCATGACGCAGGATGAGTTGGCAATGGCACGGACAACTGATGCGCGTGTCACTCCGGTTGAAGGCCGTGTTGACGGAACTGAAAACCGTCTGACGCAGGCAGAAGCCAATGCGCAGCGTGTTTCCGGTCAGATCGAAGAGTTACAGGCTATTTCCAACGCGGCACGCGGAGGCGCGAAGGCTGCTCAGGAAAGCGCTGATGTGGCAATTGCCGGTGTCAATGCCACCAACGAACGCATCTCAATGCTGGATGATTACGAAGCGCGGAAAGCAGTCTCGGTAAACTTCAAAGCTGGCAGCTATGTGCTTTCGCCGGACTCAAAAACAATTCTTGATGCCATCGCGGCACAAGCCAAAACTGAAAAAGGATTTGTCATTGAAGTTGCTGGTCACGCTTCTGCCGAAGGCAATTTGGACGTGAATCGTCGCCTGAGCCAGAATCGTGCTGATGCAGTAATTCGTTATTTAGCGGAAACGCACAACATTCCACTGCGTCGCATTATGACGCCATTTGGTTATGGTGTGGCGCAGCCGGTGGCGGACAACACAACCCGTGAAGGTCGTGAACAAAATCGTCGCGTCGAAGTGAAGATTTTAGTTAGCAAGGGCTACGGCGCTCCGGTTAACGTCACGAAACCGAACTCGGCTTCGTCCGCAATTGAAACGACCCGACCTGCTGCGGCATCAAATTAGGTTGGAGTCCTTAAGTACAGGGCTATTTAGCAAGTGACGAGTGCTAAGTGATGAGCAGCCGGCAAAGCGCTTATCACATACACTCGTCATTTTTGTTCTTATTTTCAGCTTCTGAGGTGATGAAAAAGGCATGGCACTGTCACGTAATATTTATTGGCGCAAAACATTACTCAATTTATTGATTGTCGTGCTGACAATGGCTCCTTTAGGGCACGTTCTGGCGCAGGCCAAACGCGACCGAAGCGTCAGTGAAAAATCTCCAACGCCAGCGCAAAAAGTGCCGCCATCCACAGAAACTAAATCTGCTGTACCAGCGCAAAGCCAGGACCCTAAAAATAAAGCTGTCGTTAAAGAACCTAAAGAAGAAGACGCCGGGCCCATTTTGAAAATAGAATCCAAGCTCGTCGCCGTTCCGGTTTCTGTCACCGATGTTAAAGGCGAGCCAATTCGCGGCTTGCGGCCAGAAGATTTTCGCCTGGAAGAAGAAGGACAATTACAACAACTGGTGGCGCTCGGTGATCCGGGGCAAACGCCAGTTGAGTTGTCATTATTGTTTGATGTTTCCGGCAGTGTTTTTGAGCGCTTCAAATTTCAACAGGAAGCCGCCGCCCGGTTCCTGAAACAGGTGCTCAAACCCAAAGATGCCGCGTCGGTATTTATCATCGGGATGGATGCGAAAATGGCGCAGGGACGAACTACCAGCATTGAGCAGGCGTTAAAAGGGCTGATGGGAATTATCCCGACTAAAGAGGGAACAGCTTTCTTCGACACCGTTGGTGATGCGGCAAAATATATTGGCAAGAGTGCTGAACCAGGCACCAGACATGTCATCGTCGTAATTTCGGATGGTGAAGATAATCACAGCGAGCATTTTCGGCTGAATGATGTTTTGCGGGAATTGCAACGCAACGATTGTCTGTTTTATTCGATCAATCCCAGCGGCCCTTCGATCTGGCTTAATAAAGTCAGTCTGAAAGGCAATAACGCGATGGTTTCACTGGCGAAACAAACGGGCGGCGCGTCTTTCCTGCCGGAAAAATTTGAGGATTTGGATGCCGTCTTTCGCCAGATAGCCACTGAGTTACAAGCGCAATATTTGCTGGGATATTATTCGACCGATGAAAAAGCGGATGGTGGATTCAGAAAAATTGCTATTAATGTTCCTACCCGTCCCGAATTGCGTGTGCGCGCTCGTCAGGGTTATTACGCACCAAAAGTTTGATAATTATAAGGCCAGTCCTTTTTGCCTTATAATCGTTATCTGATTTGCATTAAAATATCTGCCAGTCTTTCAGCCGCGACGACTAAACTGCGACCGGCATCGTCAAAATGACTGCTCCCGACCAGTTGCATGGCTTCCACAATTTTTTGTGTCACGCCTGCCAGATTGACATATTGTACCTGTAGCTTTGGATTGGCCTGGAGCGTTTGGCCTAATTTATCAACCTGCTCCTTCAACCCATTTATTCCTTTCAATACACCATTTTTATTTTCAGCATTTTTCTCCATCACGCTGGCTGATGGACGGGTGCGTTTTGATTGATCTTCGGCGACTTCCAATCCATTCGCAATTTTTCCGTAAAGGTAAATAAATTTGGTCAGCGCTTTCAGCGTGTCCGTGGTTTGTGTCGCTTCAATCCGAGTTTCAACTTTCGGTTGGACAACTGGCGATGTGTTTTTTGGTTTGCGCGAAATGGGGCGTTTTTTTTGTAAGGCAAACGTCGGGGCTGAAAAAACAAGCAAGCAGGTAGTAGCAAAGATAAGGGAACGGGACATCAGTAATTCCTTTGTAATTTAATGACAAAATTATTCTCACCTGAATCAATTTTGGTCATTTGCTTTTTCGCCTTTTTTTCCTTCAATTGCTTCAGCTTTAGGCGCAGGCGTTGGTTCAGTGATAGCGTCTGCTAATTTGAAATTTAATGAATCCAGCAATGATTTACCAGTTTTATAAATTTCACTTTTGCCATCAACTCTGACATAAACATTTTCGCCTTCAGCTTTCGAGATGTAAAGCTTAATGGCTTTATTGTCTTTGGTGCTGAATTCAGCTTCGACGACAGGTTGCGCCAGGAGCGCTTTTATTTTCTCATCAGGGCTGTCAATGATTTCTGTCGCCGGTGTGCTGAAGACACTGAAAATTTTTGTCGTGTTGGCATCTTTGCCTTTTTTATTGGCAGGTTCTTTAACCAGCCATTTTGCTTCTACGTTTTTCTCGGCCTCAAAAGTCAGGTTCTGGTTCTTAATTTTGAAGCTGGTCAAATCATCGGGTGAGAGTTTGACGATGTCTTTTGTGCGCAAATCAGTTAAGGTTTTGCTGGCGTTTGTCAGGATTGTTGCCGGGAGCAATAAGACGTTTTTGTCCTGATCTACCGCCGCATAAACGCTGGCGTCGGTCGGGTCTTTTTTGCCTAATGCTACTTTATGCTGCTCGCCATTTTTAAGCTTGAGTTCGACTGTGACATCGGGCTGCGCCAGGCCTGAGCCGCGTTGCAAACTCTCAGTCATTATCATACTTCTCTCAATCGTTGTGCTGGTCACGCTGCTAACCAGCGTATCAATGGTGGCTTGATCGGCATCAGCTTTGACAGGTTGCGTGATCGCCCAACCCTGATCATTTTTTTCGAGCGCGACCGTCTGGCCTTTATGCGTGAGATTGATGGACGCGACATCTTCGCTTTTAAAAGTGAAGGCGGGTTTTATGGCTTGCTCTTCGTCGCGCCCTTTCCCCGCTTTCATTTCGTAAAAATAGACAAATGCGCCGAGGGCAAGCGCTGCGAGTAAAACAATCAGAGTACTTCGTTTCATAATAACGGTGGTCGGTGATCGGTGGTCGGTTTTCTCGCCACGAATCGCTGTCTCTTATCTTCGCTTCCACCAAATCGAAATGCCTAAGCCGATCACTGCCACAGGCATAAAGAAGATCAGCCAGAACAGGATATTTTGTGCGGTGGCTGAAAGCTGCACATCACGATTGGTCTGACTCTTCGGGCGAATCGAAATCAAATCTTCTTCCTCTGCCAGCCAGTTGATTGAGTTCACAAATAAATCGCCATTTGCCGCACGCTGCTGATAGGCGTTAGAACCAAAATCGGAATCGCCGATGACTACCAGCCGAGCATCTTTCTCGCCGACTTTTTTCGTCGCGGCAATGCCCAGCGTTAAGGGGCCTTTGGTGTCTTTGCCTTCGTCAAATTTCGCTTCATTGCCTTTTAATTCAGTTTCACCAAAACAGGCTTCCGAGGTTTTTAGTAAATCAGTTACGGTGATGCCGTCTTTGGATTCAGCTTTTAAAGAACGAGCCAGCGGATAAAAGGTCATGGAATTGCGACCAAAATCTTTGGTAATCGGATGCTGACCGTATTGCGTTACCAGCGGAACCGCCGGGCCTGTGCCGTACAAACGCCCCACTCCGCTGGTATCAACGGCTGTATCGTTATGAACTTCAATGTGCCAGTCTTTGACCAGATTGCTGAGTTCCAGGTCGGCTTCGGGGTCAAGCTCCACCATCAATTTGCCACCTTCATTCAGATACTTTTTCACCATCTCGGCTTCGGGTGGCAGCAACGCTTTTTTGGGACCAGCTAAAATCAGCACCGAACAATCCGCCGGAATTTGATTCGTCGCCACAAGATTGATGGATTTCGTAGTGTAGTTATCAGCTTTTAATTTTGCGTCAACCTGCTGATAACCTTCGGGGCCGCCGCCGCCTAATTCTTTTTCACCGTGACCTTCGATAAAGCAAACAGTTTTGGCCTGCTCGCGGGTAACTTTCATGATTGCGCTGGTCAGGCTCTGTTCATCCAGGCTGGCGACCTTTTCCATGCGTTTGTCGGCCATCA
>JAYSTY010000202.1:0-8174 GCA_043719385.1 Blastocatellia bacterium
GCCACTGGTCGAAGTCCCTACCAACCTGCCGTATCCGTTTTGGTCGCCGGATAGCCAGTTCATTGCGTATTTCGACACAAAAAAGCTGAAAAAAATTGCGCTCGCCGGAGGCACGCCCGAACCCTTGTGCGATGTGACAACTCGTAGCGGTGGTACGTGGAATCGTGATGGGGTCATTCTGTTTGCCAGTGGCGGCATTATCAGGCGTGTCTCTGCGAATGGAGGAGCCGTCACCACCTTCATCAGCATTGACACTGCGCGTGGGGACATAAGTCACTCTGCTCCAACCTTTCTGCCCGATGGTCGTCACTTCCTTTATCACATCAGCAATCCCGATCGGACGAAGAACGGGATATATCTGACCTCGCTGGACGGGGGTGAAACCAGATGGCTGTTGTCTGTGGATGCCCAGACTGTCGGCGTGGCGCTTAACCCTGCGGATCAGAGCCAGGGGTACCTGACTTTTGTGCGTCAGGGGGCGCTCATGGCGCAGTCCTTCGATCTCAGATGGAACCAGTTGGTCGGGAATCCCGTGCGCATCGCGGAGTATGTTTCAGCCCTTGGTGGCGCTCGATCTCGCTATTCTCTGGCGACGAATGGCGTCCTGGTTCTCCTGGAAAAGGCGGCAGACGAGCAACTCACGTGGGTTGATCGGGCAGGCAAAAAGCTGGGAACAGTTGGCCCGCCAGGGCAATATACTTTCCCCCGGCTTTCCCCCAATGGACAGCTTCTCGCAGTTGGGCGTACGAATCCACAATCGCAACTGAACGACATTTACCTGTTCGAGCTGGCGAGCGGGGCGGGCACGCCCTTCACCTTCGATCCGGCGGATGATGCTCGCCCGAATTGGTCGCCGGATGGTAGTCGTCTGGTTTGGGTTTCCACTCGTGAGGGAGTGCCAAACCTATTCCAGAAAGCCGCGAGTGGCGCGGGGCAGGATGAAGTGTTGCTGCGCTCTACTTATCGGAAGGAGGCCCACGACTGGTCAGCGGATGGTCGGTTTATTCTTTATATGGAGACGAGTCAGCAAACCGGTGGTGATTTATGGGTCTTGCCCATGGAAGGCGAGCGTAAGCCCTGGGTTTGGCTGAACACACCAGCCTTCGAAACCCAAGCCAGATTTTCCCCGGATGGGAAATGGATTGCTTACCAATCAGATGAATCCGGGCCCTACGAAATCTACCTGCAAGCCTTTGTCACTGGCGCTCCGGCTTCCGGCGGCAAACGGCAGCTTTCGACCAATGGCGGCTGGGTTCCGTTTTGGCGGCGCGATGGCCGGGAGCTGTTTTACCTCACGGCGAGCGGCAAGCTAATGGCGGTGGAGATCACACCGGGCGCGGAGTTGAAAGCCGGAGCCCCGAAGGAACTCTTTGCGCCGAGCGGCTCCCGGGTGAGCACCGAACGGGGCTACACCGTGACAGGCGACGGGCAGCGGTTTCTGTTTGTGACGAGCGCAGAAGACGCCAGCGTGCCGCCGTTCACGGTCGTATTGAACTGGATGGCGGAGATGAAGAAGTAGCGCAAACTTTCCTTGCACGAGAATAATTTAGTAACGAACACCAAGCGGTGTCAAGCTACCGCACTCCATAGGCCAACAGTGATATACTGCCACGCTGGAAAAAGCTTCTGAAAGTGAGGTAGACAAATGGCAACAACAACGATTGAGTTGACCAAAGAAGAAATCGTCCAACGAGGAAAAGAAATTTATTACAGCGACATTCTGCCAAAAATTCAATCAGGCAATCATGGTCGCGTCGTGGCAATTGATGTGCTGACTGGGGAGTTTGAATTAGGGGCTGACGCCGTCACCAGTTCCAACTTGCTGAGGTCACGGTTGACTGATCCGGCAATTTTTTTCATGCGCATCGGCTATCCGACAATGGCGCGGGTTTTATAGAGTAAACGATCCCAATTAATCCGTTTTGATAGAAGACACTATATTTTCAGGAGCAAGAGGAATGAAAAAATTCACCTTCACATTGATGATTGCGGCTTTGTTCGCGCTCACCATCCAGGCACAAAAAAAACCTATGATTACCAAACAACTTTTCGGGAAAACTGCCGATGGCAAGCCCGTAGACATTTACACCCTCACCAATACAAAAGGGATGGAAGCCAGAATTATGACTTATGGCGGCATCATCGTGTCGCTTAAGACGCCGGATCGCAACGGCAAATTTGCTGATGTCGAACTCGGCTTTGACTCGCTTGACCCGTATTTAAAAGGCCATCCGTTCTTCGGCGCACTTGTTGGACGTTATGGCAATCGCATCGCCAAAGGCAAATTCAAGGTTTCCGGCAAGGAATACAACCTGCTTGTCAACAACGGCGAAAATCATTTGCACGGCGGCGCACTCGGCTTTGACAAAAAAGTCTGGACAGCTAAATCCGGCAAATCTACTGAAGGTCAGACCCTGGAATTGAAATACACCAGCGCCGATATGGAAGAAGGCTACCCTGGCAAACTGGACGTGACGGTGGTGTATACTTTGACCAATGATAATGCGCTGAAAATTGATTACACCGCGAAAACCGATAAGGCGACGCACGTGAATTTGACGAATCATTCCTACTTCAATTTAGCGGGCGCAGGCAACGGCGACATTCTCAGTCACGAGATGATGATTAATGCGTATCAGGCTACCAAAGTAGATAAAGGCCTGATTCCGACTGGCGAGATTGTCAACATCAAAGGGACAGCGTTGGATTTTACTGCGCCAACGGTGATTGGGACGCGCATTGATTCAAGCGAAGAGCAAATGGTGTGGGGCTTCGGCTACGATCATAATTATGTGATTAACGGCGGCGGAAAATCATTGATGCTGGCAGCCCGCGTGCACGAACCAACAAGCGGACGCGTGATGGAAGTGTTGACGACCGAACCAGGCGTACAATTTTATACGGGCAATCATTTGGCAGTGCCGGCAGGCAAAGGCGGCAAACCGTATCCCAAGCGTTCGGGCTTTTGCCTCGAAACACAGCATTATCCAGATACACCAAACAGACCGGAATTCCCGACTACGTTGCTAAAACCGAGCCAAACTTATCACACGACAACCGTGTATAAATTTTCGGCGCAGTAAAGAAAGAATAGAACCAGATGAGGCGGGTGAAACGGATTTATGCGCAGGTGTAAAGTCCGCGCTCACCCGCTTCATCTGTGTTCGGCTGGCACTATCGTTACTTGACAACTCGCCGCTAAAATAGATATACAAAGGCTATACAGTAAATTGTGAAGGAGTATAAAGATGGTTACAAAAGTTCAGAAATGGGGCAACAGTCAGGGGTTGCGGCTCGCTAAACATGTGCTGGAAAATGCTCGTCTTACAATTGGTGACGAGGTTGAAGTGCTGGTGAGTAAGGAACAGATTACAATCAAAAAAGTGATCAAACCGAAATTTGAACTGGCGGAAATGGTTACCCGCATGCCACGTAATTACAAAGTGAAAGAAGAATCGTTTGGCCCACCAGTTGGTCAGGAGGTGTGGTAAATGCCGCCGCCGTATGTGCCGCAGAAAGGTGACTTCATCACACTTTCATTTGATCCTCAGTCAGGTCACGAACAACAGGGTCGGCGCCCCGGACTGGTCATCAGCAATTATCTGTTCAATAAACACACGGGGCTGGTAATTGTTTGCCCCATTACTAATACAAATCGGCAAATCCCGTTTCACCTGCCAATTCCTTCACCCTCATCGCTAACAGGCTTTGTTATGGTGGAACAGGTAAAGTCGCTGGATTACCGTGCCAGAAAAGTAAAATTTGTCGCGCAGGCTTCCCCCCAACTTGTAACTGATGTCTTGAGCATCATTGACGTTTGTATTAAATAGCCGCGAATGATGGAGACAGGGAAATCCGCAGAGAACTTTCGATGAACTTCAGCGAATATACTTTTCAAGGGGCTGCGATTAATGATCCTGCACTGCTTGATTTATTACCTAACAATTATGGCTACCTGCTCACTCAGATCAACGGTTTCATTAAGTTTGACGGAGGACTACATATTCGCGGTATCTGTGATGATCCGAGTTGGCACTCTTTACTAAAAATCTGGACAGGCGATCTTGCGCTTGCAAAACTTTATCCAGCCATTAACGAGCAGGACATACCTTTCGGGCAAGACTGTGTCGGTGACCAGTTTATTTTACGAGAAGGAGTTGTTTACAGATTATGGGCTGAAACTGGCGAACTTGATTCATTGGGTTGCAGCTTCAATGACTTTCTCGACAACGCAGGTAATGATCCAGTGGAATATTTAAGTTTGCAACCCTTGCTTCAATATCAAAGTGAGGGTGGCTCGTTACAACCAGGAAAACTTCTGAGTGTGTATCCACCATTCTGCACGAAAGAATCTGCCAATAGGGTTTCGCTAAAGGCAATTTCTGCCCTTGAAAGAATCTCCTTCCTCGCAGATTTTGCCTCACAAATTGGTTCTGGCCGCTAACATTGATCGCACTCTATTGTTTTCTTTGCCGCAACGCCTCAAACAACACGATTCCCGTTGCCACACTCACATTCAATGAATTCACTTTTCCGTGCATCGGAATTGAAAGCAGGACATCGCAATTTTCTTTGACGAGGCGACGGATGCCTTGTCCTTCGCTGCCCAGCACCAATGCCAGCGGCACTTTCATATCGAATTCCGTGTAATCAGCCGTCGTCCCGCCTTCGACGCCAATCACCCAAAAACCGCGTTTTTTCAGTTCAGTAATTAATGTCACCAGGTTCGTCACCCGGGCGACGCGAATGTATTCGACGGCTCCGGCGGAAGTCTTGGCGACGGTTTCGGTGAGTCCGACGGCGCGATGTTCGGGGATAAAAACGCCATCAACTCCGGCGGCTTCGCAACTCCGCAAAATTGCGCCGAGGTTGTGCGGGTCTTCGATACTATCCAGCAAAACTACCAGGGGGATTTCGTGTGGTGAATCAAGAATGTCATCAACGCTGGCATAGTCGGAATTTTTTCTGGCGGAAGCAGGCGCACCGGCAATCAGCGCGATGACGCCCTGATGATTTGCGCCGCGCGACATTTCATCCAGCACTTTGCGCTCGCGCCGTTCCAGGCTGACACGAGCTTCTTTCGCCAGTTTGATGAGTTCATTCAACCGCGAAGGCTGAACACTGGTGGCGATTACAATTCTGCTGAGCGAACGCTTTCCAGCGCGTAACGCTTCGAGGACAGGGACTAAGCCGTAAATAAAATTCATAAGTAATTCAGACAGTAAAAAACGTGGGAACTTTTCCCAAACCGTGGAGTCTAATTCTACACGTTCGTCAGGCGCACTGACGAATCCCTAAGCACAAAACTTTTTTTGTTGGGATAAATTTATTTTCAACCAATCAGGAGGCTCATTATGGCATCCCTTAGCTATTGCTGTGGATCGTTACTCACGTTTGTACTTCAGGCGGAAAACGCCGACACTTTCAAATGGACATTTCAGGGCATCCTCCGCGACACCAGCGCGGTCGGATTAAGCGTGATTGCTCTGTTATTGATCATGTCTGTTTTTTCGATTGCGATTATGCTGGAGCGCTATTTGACGTTCAAAGCTGCCACCACGCAATCACGAAAATTTGTGCCGCAAGTCATCGAAATGCTCAAGACGGCGCAACTCACCGAAGCCTTACAACTTTCGCGGACCTACAAAAAAAGTCATCTGGCAATTGTCGTCAATTCCGGCTTGCAGGAACTTTCGGTTGCCACATCCAAAAACCCGCTGCGCCGCGCCAAGCGTGCTGTGCGCCGTGCGGCAGCGATGAAAACGGCGGATTTGCAACGCGGGCTGGGAGGTCTGGCAACGATTGGCTCGACTGCACCCTTCGTCGGATTATTCGGCACAGTGGTCGGCATCATCAACGCTTTCACCAAAATGAACGAAGCCCAAAGCGCAGGTATTTCAGTGATCGCAGGCGGTATCGCGGAAGCGTTGATTACGACGGCGTTTGGCCTGGTCGTCGCGATTCCCGCTGTCTGGATGTTCAATTATTTCAATACCCGCGTCAATAATTTCACGGTTGAAATGCACAACTCGGCGGAGGAATTGATTGATTTCTTTTTGCAGCAACAGGAGGCAGCGGCGGTTGAGCAGTGATTTGGTAATTCCCAAACTGAGCACACGATAAATTAAATTTTCAGGCGTCCAATAAACTTTAGTTTGTTGCACTGGCCAGCCACTGTATCTCTGGTGTGAAGCTCCAACAAACTAAAGTTTATTGGACATTATCGCTTTTCGATTGCGCAGAAATCACCCGCAATAATTCGGCTACGCTCCAGGCCTGAGCAATACAACCGCACAGAGTATGAGGCGCATCGCCGGCAAAAATTTCGGCAACTTGCCCCAGCCCCACCTGCTGCAAATGAGTGCTGAAGCCTGTCAGCAATTGCGTTATTTTGGGGCGTCCACCTGCACCATATATTTTCAAATACGCAGTGAGGAACGGCCCCATTAACCACGCCCAGACTGTGCCCTGATGATACGCTCCATCGCGTTCCAGGCTGTTACCTTCGTAACGACCACGATAATTGGGGTGGCTCGGTGCAAGGCTGCGCAAGCCGACAGGTGTCAACAAGTCGCGTTCGATAGCGGTGATTACACGGCTGGATTTTTCAACAGAAAGCATGGAGTGCGGGAGGCTGACCGCAAAAATTTGATTGGGTCGAAGAGAGTCATCGCGCTGGTTGTCGTTAACTACATCGTAAAGACAATTCGCCGCCTCGTTCCAGAATTGTTGATTGAAGCTGTCACGCGCACGTCCAGCCATTGCTTCATATTCTCTCGCCTTTTCATCATCGCCAAATTTTATGGCGAAGTCTTTCATAATGCACAGCGCGTTGTACCAGAGCGCCTGAATTTCCACGGGCTTGCCGATTCGTGGCGTGACGACCCAATCACCCACTTTCGCATCCATCCACGTCAGTTGGGCGCCGGGTTCGCCAGCGTGTAATAAACCATCCGTGTCTACGTGAATGTTGTACCGAGTGCCGCGCACGTGCCAGTCAATAATGTCGTTTAGCACATCATAAAAATTAGTTCTCACGAATTCGTAATCGTTGGTGTGTTCAGTGAGGGCGCGAATGGCTTCAAAAAACCAGAGTGTCGCGTCTACGGTGTTGTATTCGGGTGCTTCGCCTGCGTCGGGAAAACGGTTCGGCAACATCCCGCGATCAATGTGTTGGGCAAATTCCAGCAAAATACTTTTGGCAATTTCAGGGCGTCCTGTCGCCAGCGTTAAGCCCGGCAAGGCAATCATCGTGTCGCGCCCCCAATCGCTGAACCAGTGATAGCCCGCGATGATTGTTTTTTGCTCACCACGGGCGACGAGGAATTGATCGGCGGCGGTGACGAGCATCGGTACAGTACCCGGAGCGGTAGCGGTGGGGTCATTTATTTTAGCAAGAGCCAAAACAGACTTGCGACGTTTAAGTTCTTTGCGTTGCAACGCAGGAACATCGTTGATGTCGTGTGCTTGTGTCGAAGCAATGATGACCGCACGCGAACGCACTTTGAGTGCAAATTTGAAATCCAGTGGGTTGAATAAATCCTCAATAAAATCAAGGCCGCGCGCACGTTCTTCGCAGTATTCAAAGTTGCGATACCAATTTCCCGTGGAATTAATTTCGCAGGCATTATGCGCAAAAAATAATTCAGGCAAATCAGGATAGGGTTGGAGTGAAATGACACTGGTTGTCGCTACCCCATCGCTACCGCTCCGGGTACTGTACCAGTCAGCATTGATCGCATTATTTTCGTGTGTCGTGCTGTGATAATCGCGGAAGGCTAGCAGCGGACGAACCTCAAGCGAAACATTTTTGCGCCCGGTTTTATTGGCTTTGTATTGAATGACCGTGCTGTTTTCGCCGTGCAACATAAAGACAGATTTTTCAATTTCAACGCCATCAATTTCGTAAGTGAAAATTGGAAACGGAGCAAGGCGAAAGCTTTTCAAATACTGATAACCGTTTGGATGAATTGCGCCGGAATATTGATTAACCGATAAATCAAATCGCTGCTCGTCAATAATCAGCGTCTCTTCGAGTTTGGCAAGTAACAGCAGGCGACCGACCGGAGGCTTCGTCGCCGCAATCAGCAAACCGTGATAGCGACGCGTATTCAAACCCGTAATCGTGGAGGAAGCAAAGCCGCCGAGGCCATTTGTTTCCAGCCATTCGCGTT
>JAYSTY010000203.1:0-8169 GCA_043719385.1 Blastocatellia bacterium
CAGCGCCAGACGATTGGTTCAACTCCAGCAGGGGCGTTTCGCTCTCGTGCCTCCACCGCCCACCTTCTCACCCTGGGTTTCTCGCTTGCCGCGCTCCCCGCCGGAGCAGCTATTTCAACCTCGACATAACGCACTTCAAGGTGCGCCCGTCGTGGCGCGCGCCCGACTCGTGCATCCGCCTCAATTTCCAGCTGATAGACTCCCGCTACCGCCTGCTCGGCTAAGCCCTCATAAAGACTCCCGCCACCCACTTACCGCCGATTCTGACAACTCCGCAGCACCAAATGCGTTCGCTCGTCCGGCACGCGCGCCAACTCTTCATAGACATCTGCTTCGCGGTCGCCAATCACCGTGTTCATCTGCGCCGCGCTCAGATTCTGCTTACTTTCCGCCGCCGCCCGTAACCATTTATGCGACTCTTTTTCTTCAATCGGCAAGTGCTTAGATTGGCCTTTCCCCTCTTTATTCACTTCCGGTCGCACCCACACCTGCATCGAACTCACGCCCAGGATTTGAAAATTGTCAGCATTTATTACCCGTGTCGGAGGCAGGTGAAAGCCGATCTTTTGCCCTGCTCCACCACCTATGTATCCTAACCCTTCGGCTTTGAGCCGTCCTAAATGCCGCGCTAAATTGATACTGGTCGTATCGCTAATGGCTCACACGTGTTCACTCACTTCATGTAACGAATGTTTTTGAATCTGATTCTCAATTACTTCCGCTAACGCGACGCGTGGATTGTTCAGAAACCGATAAAAACTCATCACTTCCGCCCCATCAAGACCAATTTGATTCAAACTAACACTCTTGCACTCAAAAATTCGTTGCCACAGAATTTCTTCTTTTTTTTCAATCTCACATCACCATATTTTCCCATTTCAAAATCTTACCTTATTATCCTGACTTGTGTATAAACGGTAGAGCTGAAGCTAGTGGCAATTGATCAAACCTTTTTTTCAAAACTGTCCGAAGTATTGTAATAAGCTCTCTGAAAAAATTGTCACTCAGTACAGCGTAAAAATAAGTTTTCCAACCTGCCCTACAACAAGAAAATTTAGTCTCCGCTGTACTCAGTCTGGGAGCGTTGAGTGCGAAGTATTTTAAGCATACACATTCTCAGTGATGTGTATGGAGATGATTCACACAGCGTACTCTTTATTTTTACTGTGGCAATCTTCAAGCCTTGCTTCTACCGCATATATCGCCATGAAAATACTAAAAACAGGCTGCTGTGCCGTAAATATTTAATGGCGCACAATTTGCATTTGGAAAACTGAATTGGATTTTAATTGATTGCGAGCAACGCTGAATCCTGGCAGTTACGATCTGCCTTACTCGCACCAATAAATCCTGTTTGACAGCCTCAGCCGCTTGCTTGAAAACCGGCTTAGAGGAAAGCTCATTTGCACCTAACATTCCGGCAGTATGCCGCTTGTCAGTTATTCGCAGTTAAGACCCGAAAGAATCAGTTATGCCTTTGTCGCTTGAACAATCCTCTACCAGATTAGCAACAGGTAGCGAAATATTTCCCGTGGGAAGATCGGAAAATTTGACTGCATCTGACGTGCAACTAGCAGTACTGT
Organism: Blastocatellia bacterium; assembly: GCA_043719385.1. Lineage (GTDB taxonomy): Bacteria > Acidobacteriota > Blastocatellia > RBC074 > RBC074 > JAFDVL01. Next base: position 1,584 of record JAYSTY010000203.1, read on the forward strand.
TACAGGCTGTTGCACAGAAAGATAAAGCGGCTTTCTCCGATTTTTATGATCTGACCAATGGACAGATTTTTACCCTGGCTTTTCATATCCTCAGAGATCAGCATGCGGCCAGTGAAGTCACGCTGGATGTTTTCATGCAGGTCTGGAGTACGGCGGCGGATTACGAGCTATTAAATAGCAGGCCGCTTAACTGGATGCTGGGAATTACGCGCAATTGTGCCGTTGACCGATTACGTGCAGCGACAAACAAACTTCAGGATAACAACTCACAGCCGCCTGTCGTAACTTCTGAAAGCCAGGCACCCGCCAGTCTGTTTTTAGAAAACCACAGTCAGGTGCAGGCGACACTCAATAAACTGGATGCCAGTCAGCGTGTGCTTGTCGAAGCGGCTTATTATGAAGGTCTAAGTTATTCAGAACTTGCCGTCAAATTTGATCTGCCACAGGGGACAGTTAAAACCCATCTTCACAGCGCCATGCTCAGCCTGAAAAAGGATTTGTCCGCCGGCGCAGCAAGGTATTAATTAATACAGTTGGAAATTGAGTTTTTGAGTGTCCAACAAACTTTAGTTTGTTGCGGCTTCGCAACAGAGATCCAGTGACCGCAGGAAGCAACAAACTAAAGTTTGTTGGACACCTGAAAATTTAGTTTACGCTGTATTAAGCCCCTTAACTATCTCCAGAAAACTCCTGGCCGCGTGCGAAAGATTTAGTTCACGGCGAAAAATAATCCGCAACGTTTTTTCGATCTTCAAGCCTTTGACCTGCACTTCGATCAATTGCCGGGCGGTGATTTCGTCTTTTACTGCCAGACGGGGCAAAATTGCGATGCCCACGTTGCGTTTGACAAAATCCTTGATAGTTTCAAGCGTTGCCAGTTCCATCGAAATATTAAGCGGTGTGCGATTTTGCGCGAACAAATCAAAAATGCGGGAACGCGCCGGAGTTTTGACGTTATGCGCAATGAAACTTTCCTGCGCCAGTTCCGGCACGGTCACGATTTTTTTTCTGGCTAACCCATGCTGCGGACTGACGACTAACACTAACTCATCCTGATAAACCTCAAATGACTCTAAGGCAGGATGCTGGGGATCGAAGGATAAAAAACCGAAATCCAAATTGCGCTCTAAAACTTCGTTGGGAATGCGCTCCGAAATGTTGCGGAAAACTTCAATCTTGATCAGCGGATGTTGCTGCCGATATTTCAGCAGGAGCGGTGGCAGCAAATAGAGCGAAGTGCTTTCATTTGCGCCAATGCTTAACCGACCGCGATACATTCCTCTTAATTCATTAATCGCACTCGTTGCTTCATCGCGCAAATTCAGCAGCCGTTGGGCATACGAATGCAAAATTTTTCCGGCCTCGGTCATTGTCCCGGCTTTGCTGCTGCGATCAAAGAGTACCTCGCCTAATTCTTCTTCCAGGCGTTTAATAGCGATGCTGATTGCCGGTTGCGTACGCAACATTTTTTCCGCTGCCCGTGAAAAACTTTTTTCCTGAGCAATACTGAGAAAGATTTCGAGTTGTGAAAAGTCCATAGGTTTAGTATAAGATATTTTTATGTTACTGTAAAAACTATAAACTTTACAGTATGAGTAACGCAATGGTAATTTACTGAAATATTAGTTTAGTAATCTTCTGACTATTCACCAATTGAAGGGAGCAACGAACAATGAGCAGCGAGCAGATAGCTATTTTTGATACGACTTTGCGTGATGGCGAACAATCACCGGGGTGCAGTATGAACCTCGAAGAAAAATTACGGATGGCGCGGCAGCTTGAAGCTCTGGGCGTAGACATTATCGAAGCCGGCTTTCCCGTCGCTTCCGAAGATGATTTTAATGCTGTCCGCGAAGTCGCACGCATTTGCCGGACGCCCATTATTGCGGCGCTGTGTCGCACTACACCGCTGGATATTGAACGTGCCTGGGAAGCGTTATGTGATGCGGCACGACCGCGCATTCACACGTTCGTAGCGACTTCTGATATTCATCTTGAGTTCAAATTGCAAAAGACCCGCGCCGAAGTTTTGGAGATGTCGCGTAAGGCCGTGCGCTTAGCAAAAAGTTTTACTGAAGATGTCGAATTTTCTGCCGAAGACGCCACACGCAGCGACCTTGATTACCTCTGCGAAATTATCGAAGCCGTCATTGATGAAGGCGCGTCAGTCGTGAATATTCCTGACACGGTTGGCTACACAATTCCGTCCGAATATCACCATATTATTTCCACACTCAAACAGCGTGTCCGCAATATTGACCAGGCTGTCATCAGCGTTCATTGCCATAACGATTTAGGTTTGGGCGTAGCGAATTCTCTAGCCGCCATCGCCGCCGGAGCCAGGCAAATTGAATGCACGATCAATGGAATTGGTGAACGTGCGGGCAACGCCGCGCTCGAAGAAATTGTAATGGCGTTGCGTGTGCGGAAGGATTTGATGCCATACAAAAATAATATTGTCACGGAAGAAATTTATCGTTCGAGTCAGACTCTAAGCAATATTACCGGGGTTTTGGTGCAGCCGAACAAGGCCGTCGTCGGCAAAAATGCGTTCGCGCATGAAGCCGGAATTCATCAGCACGGCGTCCTGAAAAATCGTATCACTTACGAAATCATGACTCCTGAATCTGTCGGAGTGAAAACGAACAGCATTGTGCTGGGCAAGCATTCTGGTCGTCACGCGCTGAATAAAAAATACGAAGAAATGGGCTACACGTTGGCGCGTCCTGAACTCGATAAAGCTTATAAATTATTCACAAAATTAGCTGATCAGAAGAAGGAAATTTTTGAAGAAGATTTACTCGCAATTTTGCAGGACGGTATCGCGCAGATTCCTGAAGCATATAAATTAAGAGCTTTGCAGGCGACCGCCGGAACGACGAAAAATGCGACAGCAATGGTCACGCTCGGCGATGATTTGGGCGAGCGTACCGAATCTGCCGTCGGCGATGGTCCGGTCAATGCTTCATTTTCCGCAATTGACAAAATCACCGGAATGGAAGGCAAGCTGATGGATTACACCGTCCGCGCCATCACGCAAGGGACAGATGCTGTGGGCGAAGTTTTTGTGCATGCGGAATTTGACGGAACTTCGTACACCGGCAAAGCCGCCAGCACCGATGTTGTAGACGCCAGCGTCCGCGCCTATTTGAATGCACTGAACAAAGCTGTTTATGCGAAAGCGCGACGCAAGAGCGATGTCAATGAAGAAATTTCGGTAGCGACGCCGTTACCGAAAGAATAAAAATTTGTGGCGCGAACTGTTAGTTCACGCTGCTTGCAATACATTTAGTAAGTTGCGGATTTCATCCAATTTACTGCTGAACAAAAGGCGCGAACTAACAGTTCACGCTACATTAATTATGGACTTCAAAATTACAGTTCTCCCCGGCGATGGCATTGGCGTTGACGTTACTCGTGAAGCCGTCGCTTGTCTCGAAACAATTGGCAGTACTTTCGGACATGGATTTCATTTCGAGACGAAATTAATGGGCGGAGCCGCGCTTGATGCAGTCGGCGTTCCGTTGCCTGACGAAACGTTAGCAGCGTGTTTGGCGAGTGATGCCGTACTGCTTGGCGCGGTCGGTGGGCCGCAATACGACAACAATCCGCCGAAGTTGAAACCTGAAACCGGCCTGCTTGGATTACGCGCCGGCTTGGGAGTTTTTGCGAATCTTCGTCCGGCGTTTTTGCACGAAGTTTTGATTGACGCTTCGCCGCTCAAAGAATCTGTTGTACGCGGTACAGATATGATTATTGTGCGCGAATTAATGGGTGGAGCGTACTTCGGTCAGCCACGTGAAATTACGGAAGAGCGCGGCTTGAATTCGATGGTTTACACCGCGTTTGAAGTCGAACGGATTGCCCGCATCGCGTTTGAAATTGCGCGTGGTCGCAAGAAAAAATTGCACTCGATTGATAAAGCGAACGTGCTCGAAGTCTCGCAACTCTGGCGCAAAGTCGTGACTCGTGTCGGCGCAGAATTTCCCGATGTTCAGCTCGAACACGGTTACGTTGATTCCTGCGCAATGGCGCTCGTGACGAAGCCGACCGCCTATGATGTGATCGTGACCGAGAATTTATTCGGAGACATCCTGAGCGACGAAGCCGCAGTGTTGACAGGCAGTTTAGGAATGTTGCCCTCCGCCAGCATCGGCGGCAAAGTTGGATTGTATGAACCAGTACATGGCTCCGCACCTGACATCGCAGGCAAGGGAATTGCGAATCCGCTTGGCGCGATTGCGTCTGTTGCGATGATGTTGCGCTACACCTGCAAGCTCGAAACCGAAGCCGCTGCATTGGAATCTGCGATTAGTGAAACTTTGACGGAAGGCTACGGTACGCCGGATTTGAAGAGTCAGCCGAAGCAGGTGACAACGACGGACATCGGCGATGTTATTCGTGCGAAAGTGGCGAACGCGAAAGCCGCTTGAATGCTTGAAAAAGAAATAGGCTTGCAATGAAAGTCTACGACATTAATGATCAACAAGGACGAGTTTTTGCTTTTGAGATCAGCTCAAGTGTCCTTAATTTAGGAACGACAGGAGTTTGGATTGTGATTGGCACGATTCCTAATGTGAAAATTATCAGTGTATTTCATTTTTTTGAATTTTTCAGAGAGACCAATAAAGGGTTTTGTGAATTTGAATTAGATGGTCGCCGTTTTAGAGCTTGCGGAGTGTCAAGTGGGAGTTATTGGATTGGAGATGAACCTCCAGAATGGTGCGAGCAGTTAGAAATTGTTCGTCAAACTTTTCTTGGTTATTCGCAATGGGAACATCTAAAGCAAAATGTGATTCGGCTTTTGAAGTGATAGAATTCCACCTACAAAGTTCTCGCATTTTGACTTTAACTATCGCATCATAGCAAGCATGAAAAGTTTAGCTGTAACTCTAAAAACTGCGATTGCTACTTTGCCGGAAGGTGCTTCGATTCATCTTCCAAATGTGCAATGGGAGACGTATCAAGGCGTCATTGATGAGCTTGACGGAGATAGCAAAGTTCGGGTGGTGTATGACCGGGGAAATTTATTTCTGATGACGAAATCGCGGCGACATGAAATTATTTCACGACTGTTTTTTCCTTTGATTGAAGTGTTGGTCGAAGCGCGTGGTGGTGATTTTATTTCGATTGGTGAGGCTACGTTAAATAGTAAATTAGCCAGTCGCGGGATCGAAGCCGATGATTGTTTTTACTTCAATGACTTCGCTGAGCAAAGTGCAGATCGGACATTTGATTTAGCCGTTGATCCTCCGCCTGATCTGGCGATAGAAGTTGATTTTCATAATTCTTCCGTTGATAAAGACGGGATTTATGCGGCGTTACGCGTCCCTGAAATCTGGCGCTACGAAGACGGATTAGTTTCATTCTATCGCTTGACTGAAGATCATTACGAAGAGGTTTCTAACAGCGATCAGTTTCCTGTCTTAGCTTCTGATTCGCTGCCGCAGTTTTTTGAAATCGGGCAACAGCGAGGCACGATTGCGATGAAAAAAACCTTTATTAATTGGCTGAAATCGCAATCCGCTTATAAATAAAACTTATCTTGCTGGAAAAACTATAGACACGCGAAATGGTAATGCTCTATACTGCACTGGTTTTCAAACAGGTATTTCACTTTTACCAGCAGCATTACCGGAAAAATCGCAATGACGTTTCGACTTACACAACTAGCATTGCTTCTCCAGCTTGACGAAATAATTCAAGTTAGCGTCGTTGTCGTAGTTATTAACATTATCGTTGTTGCGGTCGTAGTTATTACGCAAACTGCACCGCTCGCTGGCACTGCCTGAATAAAAAAGGCAAAGAGATTTAGAAAGCCCCAGCGAGCAGCAAGTTCGCTGGGGTTTTTGGTTTTATGTAGGGCAAACTTTCAGTTTGCCCTGTGTGCAAAAGAAAAAAATCGGTTGTAACAAAAGTATTAGTTGAGAAAAAAGCAAACTGGAAAGTTTGCTCTACATTGAGGCAATTTTTATGAAAATGCGTGGCGCACGAATCTTTCTGGAAGCATTACGTTGTGAAGGTATTGATGCCGTTTTCGGTTATCCCGGCGGCGCAGTGCTGCATATCTACGACGAAATCGGACTGAGCGGTCAGGAGCTTGGCATCAAGCATTATCTGGTTCGTCATGAACAGGCTGCGCTTTTTGCGGCGGCAGGTTATGCGCAGGCCACAGGTAAAACCGGAGTCGCTCTGGTGACTTCAGGCCCTGGCGGTACGAACGCGATCACAGGCATCACCAATGCCTTTATGGATTCGCTGCCAATAGTCGTTTTCACTGGTCAGGTTCCGACACATTTGATCGGCATGGATGCTTTTCAGGAAGCAGATTTGACGGGCATGACGCGCTCCTGTACAAAACATAATTATCTGGTCAAGCGCGTCGAAGATTTAGCCGCAACCATCAAAGAAGCTTTTCACGTCGCCAGTTCTGGTCGTCCCGGCCCCGTGCTGGTAGATTTGCCGAAAGACGTGACAGCGGCGATGACAGAATTCAGCTATCCTGAAACCATCGAGGTTAAGAGTTATAAGCCGCAAATTCTGGGCGATCCCAGGCAAATTCGCAAAGCTGTGACGGCGATGATGC
>JAYSTY010000204.1:0-8164 GCA_043719385.1 Blastocatellia bacterium
AGTGAGATCAGGAACTTTCTCACTTGATTTGATCGCTCGCTTAAGAAGCGGTTCTGATTTTGTGGCATCCCAAAGTGAAAGATGAATAGAAGCTAAGAGATAAAGTGATTGAATCACTTGCTTTGATTCTTTCCCAAATGTTTTTTCAGCGTTCTCCACGGCTTGTTTCGCAATCGGCAACGCTTCTGCGTATTTATCCTGTTTGTAAAATTCCTTCGCTTGTTTTTGCAAAGAATCAAATTCGTTTGTGACTGAACCGACCTGTGCATTTATCGTATAAGCGCACCCAATAGCAAAGAAAATGGTAAGGAATAAACGTTGCATAAACTTTCTCCAAAATGTAGATATGTGCTAATTTTCAGCAGTAAGCAAAGTGCTATCTTTGGCTGAAGTGATATTTTCGCCAAACATGCTCATCTCACCCGCCGCGTCTTCCCATTCATAAAATCCATCATCACGTATTCGCCTAATTTATTGCACGTCGTAAAGTACGCTTTGCCCTGTCCGATCTCGGTCAACTTCTTTACAAACTCCACCAGGTAATAATCGTCCGTCAACATAAACGTATTGATCATGATGCCGGATTTACGGCACGCAGCGGCTTCCGCGAGCGTCGCGTCAATGATGACCGGATCGAGTCCCATCGAATTTTTGTAGAGCCTGCGCCCCTCGCTTTCGCCTTTTTTGCGGCTCAAACTAAACGCATCGCCTTCGACAAATAACGCTGACGGTTTGCCGTCCGTAATCATAATAATCTGCCGCATATCTTTGCGCTGCGCCATCAGCATGCGCCGCGCCAGCTTCAAGCCTTCGCAGGTGTTCGTGTGGTACGGGCCAACTTTGACACTGCCTAATTTTGAGAGCGGGACTTCTTCGGCGGAGTCGTGAAACAGCATCAGCTTCAAACTGTCGCCGGGATATTGGGTGCGGATGAGGTGCGATAAAGCGAGGGCTACGCGCTTGGCAGGCGTGAAGCGATCTTCGCCGTAAAGAATCATTGAGTGCGAACAATCAAGCATGACAACGGTCGCGCACGAAGATTGATATTCCGATTGTTGCACCATCAAATCTTTGTATTCGAGATTCAGCGGCAGCCCCAAGCCTTCGCGCCCAATCGCATTCAGCAACGTCGCCGCTACATCAAGGTTGATTGTATCGCCGAATTCGTATGGCTTTGATGATTCGTGGGCTTCGATGCCGGTCGAGAGAAATTTTGTATCGTGACGACCAAACGAAGCTTTACCCAAACTGCCCATCAAATGCTTGAGCGTTTTGAAGCCCAGGAAATCAAGTCCCTTGTCCGTGACTTCAAATTTGATGCGGACGTTTTTGTAGTCTTCGGTTTCGCCTTGTTCCTGTAAATTTCTAAAATTTGCGCGGTCAGTTTCGCCGTCGCCTTCGTCGCCCATTTCGATGCCGTCTTCGGCTTCGACTTTTAAATAACCTTCATCAATCAGGCGTTGGATTAACTTATCAATTAATTTTTCTACGCTTTCGTTAAGCGGATTCCCTTCGTAATCGAAGAGCTGATTGTATTGTTCCTGATCGAGCAAACCGGAATTTTTCAGCGCATCTCGAATCGCATCGCGCAACGCCTGCATCGGGTCTTTGGATTGATTGAAATCTTTGTCATCAGAATCATCCCAACCACGCTGCCAGCGGCGCATGTTACGCTCCATTTGTTCATTGAATCCACTTTCCAGCAAAAAGTCAGAAAGCGCATTCATCAAATCCTGCAAGCTGAGATCGTCCCAATCTTCCGGCGACCATTTAGAATATTTTGTAAAACGCATAATTAAACCTCGTGACCAGCGATAAACATCAGAATCCCTAAAATCTTTTCCAGCTCAGCAATATAATAATCGCCCTGATCCAACGTCAAATGAGAGCCTTCAAGCTTGAGAAAGCGCCACGCAATTCCTGTTGTTGCTACGCCGTAAATCACGTCCTGCGCCGCGCCTTCGCGTTCGTTGAAAATTTGCGCGGCGACCATGGCGGAGACACATTGCCCAAAACCGTTTTGTGGATTGTCATTTTTCGCTTCGGCAATCGCCACAATCGGGACGCTGACAAACTGCTGGATTGGCGATTGAGAAATCAGGAAATCGCAAAACCCATTCAACCCGCGCTCTTTATCAACATCAAACTCGACGCCGGAAAACAAGCTGATCCGATTATTCAGTTGTCGTCGAACATCCAGCAAAATCGGGGCGATCAAGAATTCAGACTTGGCTTTTTCCGTATTGACAGCCGTTGCCAACGCTTCGTAATCCGGCAAAACGTCCTGCAAATATTTGGTCGGCTGGACTTCGGGAATATCGGCGAAAAGCCCTCGCGTCTCGGTTAAGGTGAGATTGAATTCTTTTAAGACTTGCTTAAAGGTGAATTTATTGTAAGCCATTGCTGCCTATTCTTTTTTCTTCGGAGCGCCGCCAATCAACGCTCGCAATCCGCCATCTACATTAACAGATTCGCCGTTCATAAACGAAGCCTGATCGCTGAGCAGGAAGGCGATGACTGCGGCGATTTCGTGGGGCTGCGCGATGCGTCCGATGGGGTGCATCGCTTCGCAGGCTTCAATCACGGAGTTTGGATTTGGATCAAGGGAAACTGACCAGCGCCACATCGGAGTGTCTACTGTGCCGGGGCAAACGCAGTTGGTGCGAATTCCTTCGGCGGCGTGATCTACGGCCAGGGCGCGGGAAAGTCCTAATAATGCATGTTTGCTGGTGACGTAGGCGACTGCGCCCTGTTGTGCACCGTGTGCCTGCACAGAACTGACGTTGACGATTGCGCCTCCACCTGCTTGACGAAAATGTGGGATGCAGGCTTTTGACATGGTGAACGCCGCCGTCAAATTTATCGCCAACACTTCGTTCCATAATTCAATCGAAGTCTCGTCCGCTTTGCCGTAGCGTTGAATTGCTGCGTTATTCACCAGCGCATTCACGCCCTGCATTTTGTTTGCAGCGGATTCCACAGCGGCGGCGGCTTCGTCAGGATTGGCTAAATTTGCGGCGATAAAAAATACGCGCTCATTGCTGAAAAATTCATCCTCCGCTTTGAGGTCTATAACGCAAATAGAGGCTCCGCGAGTGTGCAGTAATTTTGCTGTGGCGAGTCCGATGCCGCTCGCTCCACCTGTGATAATGGTTCTCATTGTTTTCTTTTTCATTGCAGAAAAATCTTACCACATCACTGCATCCGCAACCTCCTCCCTGGATTCGATAAACATTTCAAACGGTATGAAACCTTACAACTTCTTTTGCTGGATATTGATAATAACTTCTTTCGTGTCAGAGGAAGGAGCTACATGATTTTGTGAATTATTTGATTGCTTATAACCCGCAATATCCCGCGAGCAGTGAACGAGAACACTCAAAATCCGGGAAGCGGAGATGTTTGTATAAAAGCCGGAATAAAGCAACAAAGAAGAGATGCTTTATCTTTCAGCTACCCGGCTCGCTACGGCTTGCGGTACTGTACCTGATAAACCTGGCTCTACTGTACCGGGCGAGGTGATGTCTTTACTGCGAACTGTGAACTAACAATGGCAAACTCTTCATCTTATCTTCCACTACGCTGCCACCGCGTAACGAAATTTTACGATCTGCCATATCTGCCAAGCCCTGATCGTGTGTGACCAGCACCAGTGTAGTCCTCCGTTCCTGATTCAGCTTCAGTAATAAATCAAAAATATGCGTGCCGTTATTGGTGTCGAGGTTGCCGGTGGGTTCGTCAGCTAACAGAATCGGCGGTTCATTGGCAAAGGCGCGGGCGATGGCTACGCGTTGTTGTTCGCCACCGGAAAGTTGTGAGGGGTAATGATGTCCGCGTTCGTGCAGGCCAACTTCGTCGAGCAGGTTTTGGGCGCGTTCGGCGGCTTTGCTGTTTCCCATAATTTCCATCGGCACTAAAATATTTTCGTAAGCTGTGAGCGAGGGGATCAGGTGAAAGGACTGAAAAATGAAGCCTAATTTTGCGCCGCGATATTCGGCTAATGCGTCTTCACTCATTCGCGTGATATTCTGTCCGTCGAGCGAAATGTCTCCGGTGGTCGGATTATCCAGCCCGGCGATGAGTCCCAGCATCGTAGATTTGCCGCTGCCCGACGGGCCAATCACGGAAACAAATTGACCGCGTGGGATTATTAATGACACGGCGTGTAAAATTGTAAGGTCTTCGGAACCGGAAGTAACAACTTTGGAAACGTTTGATAATTCAATCATAAATGGTGAATTTTGGTCTTTGGGCTTTGGTTTTTTGGTCTTTGGTTCTGGACGAGATATTCAGCTTGACCAGAATACCAACTCTCGCGGTACTGTCAGTGCAGACAAATTATTTGGGCCGCAGCACCAAGCCCAAATGCCAAAGCCCAAAGACCTCATCAGGTCAAGCAAAGAATGAACACTATGCCTACAAATAATCGCAAATTCAAATCACTTATTTTACTGAGCCTGGGAATGACGCTTGTATGGATTTCCGCCTGTCGCAACCAGGGCGAAACAACGGCTGAATCAAAGGCTGAAGCGGCGGGCACAGTGGCTCCGAGGGCGACTGGAAATGACGACCAGCGCTCTGTCATTCTGGCCTTTGGTGACAGCCTGACGGAAGGCTATGGGTTAGCCAAAGCGCAATCGTATCCCTCATTATTGCAAAAAAAACTGGATGAACAGGGATACAGTTATCAAGTAGTCAATGCTGGAATATCAGGCGACACGACCAGTGGCGGGTTGAATCGGATTGAGAAAACTTTAGCCGCAAATTCTGCTGCCACCTTAATGATTCTGGAACTTGGCGCGAATGATATGTTGCGGGGACAAGACCTGCGGAATACGAAAAATAATCTGGCGGCGATCATTGCCAAAGCGCAGGCGCAGAAAATTACGGTCATTCTGGCCGGGATGGAAGCGCCTACCAATTTGGGCGAGGAATATCAAACAGCGTTTCACCAGGTCTTTCCAGATTTAGCGCAGAAATTTAAGCTTAAACTCATTCCGTTTTTTCTAACCAATGTCGCGGGAAAACCTGACCTCAATCAAGGGGATGGGATTCATCCAAATGTAAAGGGAACGCCAATTGTCGTCGAAAATGTCTGGCAGGTGTTGGAACCCTTGCTGAAGAAATAAAATCACTCCGTCGCGACGGCTCCGGGTACAGTACCGCGAGCCGTAGCGAGCCGGGTTTCATCCACATGTTATGAAAAAAATCCTGCTCTTACTCGCGCTTATTTTACTTCTGGCGCTGCTTGGTTTTTTCACCATTCTGCCGGGACAAATTGAAAAATCGCTCAACCGGGTGATCGCCGCGCCGCCTTATCCGGCTTCAGAAAAAGCCAAAGCCTTGCATCAGCAATTATTTGTCGCAGACCTGCATGCCGATTCTTTGTTGTGGAGCCGCAATTTGCTGGAGCGCAGCACGCGCGGTCACGTAGACGTGCCGCGTTTGATCGAAGGCAATGTAGCGTTGCAGGCGTTCACCATTGTCAGCAAATCTCCGCGCGGTCTGAATATTGAATTCAACGAAGACAAAACCGATAACATTACGTTACTGGCAATTGCGAACTTATGGCCTGTCGCAACCTGGACAAGTCTGAAGGAAAGGGCTTTATTCCAGGCGCGAAAATTACATGAGTATGCCGCCGGATCAGCCGGAAAACTGACGCTGATTAAAACTAAACGCGACCTTGCAAATTACGCGCTGCGGCGGCAAAAAGAAGCGGGCATCACCGCCGGATTTTTAGGTATAGAAGGCGCACAAGTCCTGGAAGGCAAAGTCGAAAATGTAGACGTGCTGTTTGATGCAGGTTTTCGGATGATGTCGCCTGCTCATTTCTTTGACACCGAAATTGGCGGCTCCGCGCACGGCGTCAACAAAGGCGGCTTGACGATCATTGGCAAAGCCGTCATCAAACGGATGGAAGAGAAAAAAATGTTCGTTGATCTGGCCCACGCTTCGTCCGCCACAATTGATGATGTGCTGGCAATCGCCACCTGTCCCATCATCGTTTCGCACACCGGAGTCAAAGGAACCTGCAATAACAATCGCAATTTAAGCGACGATCAATTACGCAGAATTGCCAAAACCGGCGGTGTGATTGGCATCGGTTTTTGGGATACGGCGACCTGCGGCACAGATGCCAAAGCCATTGCCAAAGCGATTCGTTATGCGGTGAGCATCGCGGGCATAGACCACGTTGGCTTAGGTTCCGATAACGACGGATCCGTCACCGCGCCCTTTGATATTACCGGAGTTGTGCAAATTACCGACGCGCTGCTGACCGACGGATTTTCTGAAGCAGAAATCAGCAAAGTTATGGGCGGCAATGTGTTCAGGCTATTAAGCGAGAATTTGCCGCAATAAAATATTCTTTGGCAGGTCTTTGAGCTTTGGCTTTTGGGCTTGGCACTTCCCAAATAATTTGTCTGCGATGGCAGTACCGCGGTATGCCTCGCCAAAGACCAAAAAACAAAGCCCAAAGCCCTCATCACTTACCATTAATTATCTAACACTTTCACGTAAATTCTGGTTATGTTATAAAGACAGCCAGCATCAGGTTCGTTCATTCCGTTTTTTTGCCCCAATACCTGGATTGAATTAGAAAGTCCCCCACAACTTGCTGGAACTATTTGGTGAATCCGGCGTGTACACGTGAGGTTCTTGAACAATTTCTCTGTGCGACCCACTCACACCCGACCCCAAACGCGCAGAATTTCAAACATCGCATTTATTTGGAGGTTTACCGTTACCATGTCGAATCGTCGTTTATCCCTCACTTTTGGATTGCTGCTGACAATTACCGGAGCCATTTCTCTGGCTGGTTATCAAACCGTCAGCGCCCAACAATCCGTACAAAAAAAATCTGTTCCGCCCGCCGGACAAACTTCCGCACCTGTGAAAACTGACAAGCAGGATGACGGGCCGGTGGCGCTGACTCCGAAGGTAGAGCGTTCTGAGACTGGGGCAATTGTCTCGTTAGGGCCGAATCAACTTGGTAATTTTGGGCCCCCGATGATTAACAATAAAGGCGATGTAGCCTTTATCGGGCGCTATATGACCGATAAGCCTAACACCCTCGGATCGGGATTTTTCACTTATCGGCGTGATGGAACGTGGACATCAATTCATGAAGGAGACAAGGAGCCTAACTTAAATGCCACCATCATAAATATGGGGACAGCTTCGATTAACGATGATGGCGATGTGACCTTTATTGCGACAGTGGATAAACCTGTGCCTGATTTGCGTGTCGCCGGGTCAGATGTGGTTGTTTCCAAAGATATGAAACTCTCCGGTGTCTTCACCAAATCTGCCAAAGGGGTCATCAAAAAAATTGCGACCATTGGCGAAGAAGTTCCCAATACTCCGTCACTGTTTCTCGGTTTCTCGAACTCCTCAATGAATACCAAAGGAGTGCTGACGTTTATTGGAACATATACTGATCCTGACGGGCGCGGAATGTTCGTCCTGGAAAACGGGAAGCTCAGTTTGGTAGCGCGCAGCGGACAACGGTCGCCGGCTGGCACGGACACAATCTATTCCGAGCATTTTTATCCTTCCAACATTAACGAGCGTGGTGAACTCGCATTTTTCTGTCGGATTAGCGGCGGCGGCGCGATTATGGTTCGTCGTCCAACCGGGGTTGAGGCGATTGCTGTGCAGGATAAGCCGTCCCCGATTCCCGGCTCAAATTATATCGGGTTCGGCAATCGTTCCCCAGCCATCAACAACAAAGGCGAAGTTGCTTTTGTTGGTTTTATTGATGGCGAAAAATACGGGCGGGTACTTTTTTTTAAAGGCGAAGGCCCGGCTCAGGTTGTCGCTAGAAGTGGCGATACTGTCCCCGATACACAGACGACGTTCACGGATTTCTCCATGCCGTCGGTCAATTCCAAAGGGGAAATCGTTTTCGTCGCAAATTATGCCGGACGTGCGCGGGGCGTATTTTTGAAAACCGCCGCCGGGATTGAACCCATTGCGCTTTATGAAAAGGCTGTGCCAGGGATGGAGAAGGGCGAACGGAATATTTTCAATAACTTTATCAATCCGGTGATTAATGAAAATGGCGACATCGTGTTTATGTCGCAAATCAGGAATAATTCGGTGGGGATTTTTCTGAAGAAAAAGGGCGAGCCATTAAAGGCCATCTCGCGCACCGGAGATA
>JAYSTY010000205.1:0-1349 GCA_043719385.1 Blastocatellia bacterium
GCGTATCAAACGCTGGGGAAAATTCCTCCGAAAAATTTGGCGATTCCAATCCCTGCGATTACGTTGACTAATAAAATCGCTAAGATGCCTGACATTTCCAACCGCGCTGGAGTGAGTGTTATCAGCGGCGCAGGTGGCTCCATCATTGATGATTTTGATAACGATGGATTCAACGACATCATTTTTTCCAGCGTAGATTCATGCGAATCCATTCGCTATTTCCACAACAAAGGTAACGGAATTTTTGAAGACTGGACGGCGAAAGCAAAACTCAGCGATCAACTCGGCGGCATTAATTGTACGCAGACGGATTACAACAATGACGGCTGGCTGGACATTTTTGTGATGCGTGGCGGCTGGGAATTTCCGATGCGAAATTCTCTACTGAAAAATAATGGCGATGGGACTTTTACCGATGTCACCGCCGCCAGCGGATTGCTCAGCGGCGATCATCGTACGCATTCTGCGGCGTGGGCAGATTACGATAACGATGGCTGGCTGGATGTTTTTGTCGGTCACGAAGAATCACTGAGCCAGCTCTTCCACAATAATCAAGACGGTACTTTTAGCGATGTTTCGATCAAGGCCGGAGTCAAAAAAACTGCTTTCACAAAAGGCGTGACGTGGGGCGATTACGACAATGATGGCTTCGCTGATTTGTACGTTTCCAACTATGGCAGTGAAAATTTTTTGTATCACAACAATGGCAACGGAACTTTCACCGACGTAGCGAAATCACTCAAAGTCGAAAAGCCGATCATGAGTTTTCCGACGTGGTTTTGTGATTACGACAACGATGGGTTCCTTGATCTTTTTGTGGCGAGTTTCGTTCCATCCATCACCGAAGTTGCACGTGGCTACCTCGGATTACCTGCGCAAGCCGAAACGATGAAGCTCTATCACAACAACGGTCACGGCGGCTTTGATGATGTCACTGCCCAGGTAAAATTGAATCGCGTCGTCCCGACAATGGGCGCAAATTTCGGCGACGTAGACAATGACGGCTTCCTGGATTTTTATCTTGGCACGGGCGCTCCATCGTATACCGCGTTGATGCCAAACTTTATGTTTCGGAATATCAACGGAAAATCTTTTGTAGACGTTACCGCTTCATCAGGCACGGGACACCTGCAAAAAGGGCACGGCGTAGCCTTCGGAGATATTAATAACGATGGCGATCAGGACTTATTCGTCAACGTCGGCGGTTTCATTCCCGGCGATAAATACAACAAAGCTTTGTTTGAAAATCCAAATCAAGGTAACGGAAATCACTGGATCGCGCTGAAATTAATCGGAGAAAAATCCAACCACGCCGCGATTGGCACAAAAATAAAATTGAATTTGATTGA
>JAYSTY010000206.1:0-8147 GCA_043719385.1 Blastocatellia bacterium
GCCCCGGCTGACCTTGCTGCCAAACGTCCGCAGGCTGTCTTCCAAAGCGCGTTTATTGAGGTTGGTATATTGCATCACCTCAAACCCTGAATCGCGCAACGCCTGCGCCATCGCGTTGGCATCATTGGCGGGATTCGCCAGCGGACTGACCTGATAATTACTATTGCCAATCACGAGTGCAAGGCGTTTGTCAGTATTGATTTCGTTGACGCCGCCGGAAGTCGTTCCGCTCGCAGTCGGAATCGAAATCACTTCATCACCACCACTGCGCGATGAAGTCGAGGTCGTAGGCGCGGGCGGATTATTGCCGGGATTACTGGTCGGAATATTTTTCTGCGGCTCCGGTTTATTTGGAGCGGAACCAGCCTTTGCCAGATAAACGGGGCCGCCAACCTTGAGCGTGAAGAATCCGCTCTGATTGTTGCGCGGGCCGAAAACCCGCATGACTAAAGGCTGCCGCGCCTCAAGATGCAGCTTCACATTCTTCTTATCGCCGCCGGACGAAACATCAAATTTGTTCAGCGTGTTCGTCTCGCGGTCAAAAATCTCAATTGTGATGTTCGCCCATTGCTCATTGGTTTTGACTTCCAGCGCAAACGAAACATCGCCGGGGCCAGCCTCAAAAGAATAGAATCGTTGCAACGAAACATTTGGTGCGATGTTGCCCTTGAGTTCATTCGTGAGTAATGGCAACGGATTTTCACGGGTACCAGGCTGCGCATTAATCGTCAGGCTCAACAATGTCACCAGCACAAGGCCGAACAGATGCAGATGAAATTTTGTTATTGCTTGCATAATTACCTCCGGCTCTGACTAATCCTGAACATAATATTTGCTCGGCTCGGTTGTATTGCCATCCGCCAAATCGCATAGGTGGCGAAAGTACGGCAACATTGCCAGCCAGACATCTTCGCTCGCGGTTGTGACAACTTTTTGCTTTACAAGCGAGCGATCAACCAGCTTCGTTTGTTTGAGCAGGAAAACAATGTCGTCATAATCTTTTTGCCGTCCGGCATTGAGTTTCAAAATTACTAACCATTCCGGCGACACGATACTTAATCCATTGGGCAAGTCCAGCGCATCCTGTAAGGCAGCGCGATAGTATTTTTGATAACCATCATTGCGAACAATCCAATCTATCTGCACTGCATATTTGCCAACCTGTAACGAATAACTACTGCCGCCAAAAGTTAGTGGATGGTTTGGCGTGAGCGATAAATGTCTGGAGGCAATAATATCCACATCTTTTGTCATGCGCGGACTACCATAAAAGTACATTGCTAGCCCACCCGCTAATGCCCATTCAATTTCTTCCTGCGCCGCCAACTGTCCAACCTGCTGCGCGGCTTCTACTCCGGTATCACTAGAGATCATCGGGCTGGCAGCATTTTCCAGCATTCGCGTGACAAGTTGTTGATACTCGCTTTCACTCATTACGTTGCTTCTGTAGCTGGTAAGATACTGCCAGTCTCGGCTTGTATCTGTTCGTATAAATAATCCCAGGCTCCCAGTAATTCAGTCAAATCATCCAGCGTAAAAAGTTTGTCGTTGTAGGTGTAAATCGCGCCTGCCAGTTTCCCAAACTGCCAGACTTGACCATCTGTCACGCAGCCATAAATTGGCATCTCGTTGTTATTCAGTTTTTGCGCTGCCACCATCTCGGCCAGGCATTGCGCCCAGCCTTCGTCAAAATCATTTTTTTTGGCTTCGACCATCAGCAAAAGCGGTTTGCCCAGCACGGTTTTCCCAAGTTCAGAACGCCTGGAAACAAAGTAATCCGGTGTCCCAACCAGCACTTCGTCGTATTTGATAAAGCGATGGCTCCACAACGAAAACTGTTCGGCATATTTCTTATAGACTTCGCGCAGCACCGGAAAAATCAGGTTTTCCCGTATCGCAAATTCAGAAACCCGTGTGTCAATATATTGCGCGACAAAGGAAAGCTCTTCCCTTAATTTCGGACTAACTTCGACAACCTTGCTCCGTACAAAATCAGCCGCCTGATACTTGATCGAGAACCGCTCTTGTACATCAGCAATCGTTTTGAAATCAGTGAATGCCATAAAAGCCTTACTCCACAAATGCCTACTTTATCGGCATAACCTTATCTTTCACTTTCGCCGCGCCTTTACCGACAAAATTTCCTTCGGCGCTTTCATCATCAACATCTGTCAAAACAATCTCGCCCACTTTATCGGCAATCACTCTGATCACTTTGCCGGAGTCCGGGTCTTTGACTTCTCTGGTGACGCGTTGCACGGTTAGATGATCGCCCTTTTTCAGGCCGGCATTTTTACCAATATTGATGACTACGGTGGAGCCGGAAACATCGGCGATCAAGCCTTCGGTTTTCAGCGCGGCGGCGGCACGAGCCGGCAGGCTGCTGGCCTTTTCTTCCAGTTGCGCCGCTAATTTATTGACGCAATCGTAAACCGCTTCGCCGATGATTGTGTCGCCAAAATTAGTAGAATTCATCCCAATTGCACCATCCGTCGAGACGCCCTTGATGCCGCCGGAAGCCTGAATTGACGCGCCTTCGCGTTTGGATTCACCCCGCGCATCACCCGCTAAAAATATTTCAGCAGTATCCGTATTGACCATTCTGAAATTGATCCCGACGATGGCTTTGGCTTTTTTGGAGCCGAGTTTGACGCTGCCAAAAACTGGCACGGGAACGTTCACGCCGCCGCCGCCACCTTTGGATTTATCGTCACGACCAAAAGTATGAATGCTGCCCATAATCAGCGCGTCTACGCCCAGAATTCTGCCGATTTTTGCGGCGGTTGCTTCGTCCACACGACCACTCGCGCCCAGGTTTTGTTCGGCAATAATTTTGTCGAGCTGCTTGCGTTCGATCAGGCTGTACTGTCCGCCCTGGACAAGTTTTGTGACGAGCAAATCAGCGATGCCTTTACCAACATCAACATTTGTCCCAAAGATATAACTGACATCGCTATGCACCGTGGCGTAATCGAAATCCAGAATCGCAATGCGTTTTTTTGCCTGCGCGTTGGCGCTGATAGCAATTCCGCTCAATAAAATCAGTACTATCAGTGCTATTAGTAAAGTAGTAATTTTTTTATTCATAATACTTATCTCTCTCGTTATTAATTTAAACTCGGTGCTGCCAGAATAACCTGTCCGTCATCATCAATAAAGTTCTTCGTTTTCAGCCACGTCGTCCATCCCAGCATCGGCTTTGTTGAAGCTTTAGTCGTCAATTTACAGCCCGGCACTTCGGCCTTTTTCAGTTTAAGTTGGAGATCGAAATCATATTCCTGCCCGGCTAAAAATTGAATCAACTCAAGCGCCGCTTGATGTGCCGAACCAACCGGTAAAAATGCGATGAAACGCGTAAATGTAAGCGGCCCGAAGGTAACTCTGAACTTTGATTGTGTGTCCCACACTCTGGTCCCGGAAACGGTACTCAGGCCTAATTGATGATTCGCAGTTCCGAGGGTCGAGTAACTTTCCGGTTCGAGTTTCAACCATTGCCCTTTAAATTGTTCGATGGTAGCGGGAACTGCAAAGTAATCACCTAAAATCCCGCAGATAGCGCTCGCCGAATGTGGCTTGTTGGCAATCAAACCGCCATAGCTCAACAATCCCTCATCTTGAAAACTGAACCGTTTCCTTAACCCACGCGTCCCTAATCCGACCAGATCGAAGAGGCTCTCGGTGAAGCGATCTTTCCACTCCTCTTTATTGGCTTCACGATCTTTGCCTGCGCTTCGCGCCCACGTGCGCTCATACGAAACCGGGAAGCGATATTTTTCCCAGGCGCGATAAAACATTGAGATGACGCGATGATTAAAAACGTCAAAAAAGTCCACCATCGAAAAATCTTTGGCACGCATCCGCTCCATCAACAACTCAGTATAGGCATGGGGCAAAACTCCGACTGGCCCGGTCAAGCCCATAAAAGCGACGGTCATTTGCGCCGGCGCAGATTTTTCATCTTCGTTATTTTCACGCGTCAGAGTCGTAATCTGACTCGGCGGAAAATTCAGCGAAATATGCGAGCGGAGGCGCACGATTTCGCTGTCAGGTTCGTTCGTATCTCCAATCGGACGGCGGTCAGCATAAATTCTTTCCAGCAGGCGCACGGCCTGGAAAAAATCGAAGCGATACGGCTGGTCGAAAAGAATTTCTTCCAGCGTAAAGGCCTTTTGTTTGACTGCTTCGTTTTCCGCCATAAGTTAAAGCTCAGATCAAATATTGCTCTCCGGCGCGTGGATGCCAGCGTTTGATATACCCTTCGCGCTGTTTGGATTTAATCGCAAACTGATTGAACGAATTCGTCGAGGCATACAACGCCAGAAATCTTTCCAACACCGAAGCGAATAAAAATACGCCGCTCCCGACATACTGGTCTTCGTCAAATTCAACCGTTGTTTCAATGCCCCGCACAAATCCAGTGCCAATTCTCGACCCGGTTTGCCGGATGACACGACGGCTGTTGATACTGCTTAAGCCGGAGATTATTTTCCTGGTCGCTGACGAATCCATAAAATCATACAGCATCAAAATTTCTCGTAACGCTTCCGGTTCACCATTTTTTTGCCCTTCGACAATCGAAAGATGATTCAGCGAAAGATGCGAAATCAAGCGCCAGTGTGCGCCACGTCGCATCGGTGGACGCAGGGTTTCAGTCGGCTTGCGCAAACAGCGAACCCGCGCCAGTGGCCCAGCATTTTCAACTTCAAAATCTCCCTCGCGTCCGCCAAATGGCAAACGGGCAGGCAGGTCACGATTTGTGCAGGTGACGTGGCAAGTGATCGTTTCAACCGCCGGGACGCTGGCACTAAAATCCAAATCAACTAACGATAAATAGACCTCTGTGCCTTCATCATCCTGACGTTGCGAGGGACGACGAGTGCCATACCAGAAAGCCGATTGCTGTTCACGATCATACGCATGACGGAACGAATAGAACGGTTGAAATTCGCGGGATTCCTGCAAGTACGGATCAACCGTCGTGACGGCATCAAGGGAATAAACCTCCGTCGCCGTTTGCCGATGAATGTCAGGGATCACGTGATATTCATTTTGTTGTTGCGTGAGCTGGATCGGCTCCGCAACTTTTTTGAATAAATTAATAATGGGCGAGCAGCCAAGCTGAAACGTGCCAGCATCAATTTTGGCACGCGGTGGTTTCACATCTTTCAGAAAAATTTGAAGCTCGAATTCAGCCCCAAACCCAGCTTTGACAGCCTCGTCAAAACCGAACACATCAAAAAATAAAAACTTATCCGGGAAAGCAAAATATTCTGTCAGCAAACGATAGCCTAAAAACGAACGCGGCGAATATCCGAGCATCCCTTCATCCGCCCCAAATCCAACCTGGCGCAGACAATTGGTCGGAAGGGTCAGCGTCCGTCCACTTTTTTTATCCCGTAACTCAACTTTCTGAAGATGAAGATGGTCATTAAAAATCAACTCATACAGCGGATGAACGAGTTGCGCTTCGCCATTCAGATAGAAGCGTAAGGACTCAATTGGTTTCTCGTTTTCGCCCGTGCCAACTTTCAACTCCGCCAGTTTTGTATTGTTCAGACAGCGCAAACTAATTTTCAAAACTGCTTCCGACCATTTGCCGCGCGAGCTAACCGGGTCGAGCGAATCCATCGCAGCGGAGGCGACTTCAAGCGGCCAGAGCGTGACAGGATAACTGGTTCTGAACCGACAGGGAGTTCCCTGCACCGGGCGCGAATATAAAATTGTTTCGCGCTCAATTTGATAGCCGGAGGACAATTTGCCCTGCTCAGGATCAAGCGCAAATTGCGCGATGGACATAGACGGAATCGGTGCCAGGTAATGCGGGTAAAGTACATTCAGCAACGATTCAGTAATTTCAGGAAATTCGTCATCAATTTTCAGATGTACGCGGCTGGTGAGAAAGGCAAAAGCCTCCATCATGCGCTCAACATGCGGGTCTTCGCATTTATCCGGTTCGAGCATTAGCCGGCCCGCAATTTTGGGATATTTCCCGGCAAATTCCGCTCCCATCTGACGCAGGAAAATTAATTCTCGTTCGTAATATCCTAAGAGTTCGTCACGCATAGATTACTTTATTGTTGTTGGTAAAAAGCATCTTCCAGGGGCAAAGAACCAACGCCAATTTGCTGACTATTGGCAAAAAAATTCATATCACGTCTGATATATTTCCCGCTGCGTTTACCATCCTGACCTGGGAATGGAAAATACGGTTCCATACACGCAACCGTACTTCCCTTTTGATTAAAAACTACGTTCATGTGAGTTCCGCCGATCACTGGATAGTTGAAGACAATAATCATCGGCAGGTCTATCCCCGCATATTTCTTGAAAGTGGTTGGGCTGATGTATTCCAGATTAATTTTGATTTCCGCATTTCCGCAGACAGTCCTGAAACCCGCCAGGGTCATGCCTCCGGTGTCTTCGTCGCAGAGGTAATTGAATTTTGAAATCAACTCTGTTTGTGTCATGTGTTTTCGTTTGAAGTTTTCCATCATTGCCCGCGTCCACCAACTAATACTGGCGGCCCAGCAAGCGTTTTGATCGAATTGTCCAACGGGAGATATTTTCTTTGTGTAGTCGTAGCCCATTTGTTATTTCCTTTATGGTAAAGCGTTATCGGAACACCATTTCAAGCTACCATCAGCCCCTTCTTCATTAACTGTTTTAAATTCTCTGTCAGCCCTTGCTGAAGACATTCCCTGATCTGGGATTCGTCAGTAATATCCTGACCGTCCGCCGTTTGTAATCCCTGGACAACAGCGAACTTCGTCAAATCATCCAGCAACGCCGCCTGGTCGCGTGTGCCATCGAGCAATTGTAAAATCTGCAAACTCAGGGCGTCCTCGATTTCGACCGATTGATGCAGCGCAATCGTAACAGTATTGCCTTGCCCGGCCTGCCACCGCGCCAGCTTAAATATCTCAGGGCGCTCTTTAATCTCGGTGGCAACTTCAGGCTTAACAAGATGCAGTTCAATCATTCCTGAACGATAGGCAGCCAGCATAATTTCCGCCAGCACCTGTGTCGCATCCGCTTCCATTTCACCAATGTCGAAACGCTCCTGACGCGCCGCAAGCTCTAAATATTTACGCGCCTCAACGGCTAATTCATCAAACCTCATCAGGGTTGGCGCGGCAGCCTGCAATTGGATGAGCGCCGCTTTTGCCAGGGGGAAATCCGTCTGTAAGCGCGCTCCTTTTTTGCCGGTAAATTCTTCAATCACGCCTGCTCGTAAATTGGGCGTAGTAGAAACGGCCCGGGCTGCCGTCGAAATAAATAATTCCTGAATGCGCTCCGGCTTGATTGCGCGCTCAAGTTGAACGTCCTGATGACAGAGCAGCGTTTGGCGGAATGTGCGGCATTTCAGAAAATCCAGATACTGCTCGCGCAATAAAATATTTTCATCGCCGAATTGATCCAGCATCTCGCGTACCTGCGCTGGCAAAGTATGGTATTGCGTCTCATAGAAATTAGCTTCGGACAAATATTGCAAACCAAACTGCCCCGCCTGCGCAACGAATTGATGAAAATAAAATGGGTTGTTGATGTCGGCCAGATCATCGTGATAAATCGTGGCGCGATGACGCCAGCCTTCCATATCGTCAAGCTGCTCGGTCAAAAGAGCACCAAATAAATCAGCTTTGGCATCAGCCTGAGTGGGAAATTTGAGCAGCAGGAATTTCAATAACGACAAGCCCTGCGTGACGCGCTCCTCCGGCTCCTGCATATCACGGACATGAAACTGCATCATCTCGCGCGTCATTTGCCGCAAATAGCAGCCCGGATACGCATTGTAACTAATATAGGCGATGCCTTGTGGAGTAAGTTGATCCCGACAAATTTCCAGCATGCGATCTCGCACCGCCGCCGGAACCCACGAATAAACGCCGTGCGCGATGATGTAATCAAACTTTCCCAAAGCTGTGGTAGGTTCCAGTAAATCAGCTCTGATTAATTCGATATTCCTGATCCCTAATTCTGCGGCAACTGCCTGGCCCTGCTGAATAGCAGGTACAGCTAAATCAATTCCGACAAATTGACTCTGCGGAAAAGCCGCCGCCATCGGCAGCAGGTTAGCGCCATCGCCACAACCCAATTCCAACACCCGACAAGCATTTAATGGCGTAGGCTGCATCCCCAGCAAAGTC
>JAYSTY010000207.1:0-8143 GCA_043719385.1 Blastocatellia bacterium
GCCGAGAGTAAAACCGTTGGCGTGCCTCCACCTGGATGTGTGCTTCCGCCAACATAATACAGTCCCCGGTATTTACGATCTTTGTTGGGGGGACGAAGAAATGCCTTCTGCCAGCCGTGCGAATGCGTACCGTAGATTGCTCCGCCCGGCATCAGATAACGCGCGGCAATTCGATTGGGAGTCCAGACATCTTCCACCACAATGTCGGCTTCAATGTCAGGAAAACCGCCGCGTCGCAACCGCGCAAAGACGCGCCGTCGGGCTTCGCCAATCATTTCATCATTCCATTCATGACCATCGTTCGCCGCCGCATTCGCCATTATAAATAACGCCTCGCCTTCGCCTGGCACGATTGAGCGATCACTGCGACTGGCACAATTAACATAAATCGTCGGATCATCCGGGAAAACACGTTCAGTAAATAGTTGGATAAATTCTTTTTCGTAATCCGCAGAAAAATAGATTTGGTGATGGTGCAATTCCGGTAAAGTTCGTTTCACTCCCAGTAAAAATACCAGCCCGGACATTGATCGGTCATTTTCCCTGAGGCGTGTCGAGTGCGGTTCACCCAGCATTAATTTTGCGTCTTCGACCTCACAATTAGCGATCACCACATCCGCCGATAATCGCGTTCTATCTGTTAAAATCACAGCCTTCACCTGGTTATCAAAATGCTCAATTTTTTCAACCTTTGCATTTGTGATCAGTGTGATGTGCTGCTGTTTTGCCAAAGCAATAAAACTTTGCACGATTTGATACAATCCGCCTTTTGCGTACCAGCCATTAAAGGCATATTCGATATAAGGAATAATTAGCAATGTTGCAGTTGATGAATACGGGGAAGACCCGACGTAAGTTGGATAACGATTAAAAAGTTGCCGCAGTTGCGGGCTCCTGAGGTGCGAGGCAACAACTTTCCCATAATTTCCCCACGCATTAACAAGCGGAAAATGCCGTAGCGCCGGTAGGTCTTTAAAACGAGGGCGAGTAAAGGGAACACGACGCAGGAAAGTATTTTGGGAAAGTTCATAAATTTTTCCGCCAAGCTTAAGTAATTTCAAAAAACCATTTACGTCATGTGGCTCTATCTGTCTGACGGTTTCCAGCCATTCCGGCAAGTCTGCGGTATAAGTTAATCGTGTTCCATCATCGAATGAGTAATAAGATAATGGATTCATTGGAATCAATTCAAGGTAGTCTTCCAGCTTACAGCCAGCAGCTTCAAATACCTCGGCAAAGACCCATGGCATGGTGATTAATGAAGGACCCGTATCGAACCGAAAACCTTTCGACTCCCAACTGTTCATCTTGCCGCCAAAGCTCTCCCCCTGCTCACAAATAGTCACCTTGCAGCCCTTAGCAGCTAATCTGATTCCAGCAGCTAATCCGCCTAAACCTCCTCCAATAATAACGACTTCTTTCGTTTGCATAAACTAAGCGCTCTTCTGATATGTACGCCCTTTCCAAACGACTCCGCGCCCCGTCTTACAACGCCACCAGGATGATAGCCCCAGCAGAATCAGGATAAATTCGCCAAGTGGGTGAAAGAGCACACTAAGCAAAGAGTGCCTGAACCGAATTACCAGCATAAGTCTTGTTAGCAGGACTAATAAAGATACGATCAGCGGCAACCAGCTTTTATAAAACAAGAGATAAATGAACGGGTAAAGAAATATCAGGCTATGTAATGAAAGAAAAAGCCAGAAGTTATATTCATGCGAAAACGCCGGGAAAAAATTCTTTTGAAACCCTGACCATATCTCACGAAACGATGAATACATTCTCAGATAGATTATATCCTGTCCATCAAGGCACGCTCCGGCTTTACCATCAGCACGCCAGCGCTGGGCAATTCTGGTGTCTTCAAATATTTCATCCTTTACTTGTCCGTGCCCGCCAAATTGTTCATAGCTTTTTCGCTCAAATAACATACAAGCGCCGTGCGCCAGCCCTAGCCCTGGATTGCAGGCAAACTCGGGTCGTTTAATAAGCGCCAGCCAGCCGGGATACATACTAAAGACAACAAAGTTGAGTAATGGCATGAGCAACTTTTCAGCCAGGGTGTACATTTCTAATTTAGGCCAGCACGAAAGAAAGGTAACTTGTCGTATTTGGACTTCGGATAACATGCGATTAACGGCATTGGCGGTCAGACGCGCATCAGCGTCTAAAAATAGCACCCATTCCCGTTTCGCTGCTTTCGCTAACTGCGCACAAGCAAAATTTTTCCCACTCCAGTCGGAAGGTAATGAAACCGCAGGAACTAACTTAACTTTTCGAGATTGCTCACAGTAAGCCTTGATAATCTGTGGCGTGTTATCAGCGGAATGATCATCGTAGATCAGAATTTCACCGATGACAGAACCTTGCTCAAGCACAGTTTCCAAACAAGCAGGCAAATTGTTCGCCTCATTCCTTGCGGGAATCAGGACAGAAACTGAGTCGAGGGAATGTAAGTCTGACTTTCCTACTCGTGGCCAGAATAAACAATTACCTGTTGTGATCGCCAAACAAATTCCGGCGCTAATTATAAGTATCCATAAAAACAGCATTTCATCCTGTAAGATCTAACTTGCGGACATTAGTTCATATGAACTGGAAAGGAAGGATAAATTATGCGTATCAACGATCATTTCTGCTGTTTCACACATTAGTTTGCCTTCTCGACAATTACCAAATTGAGCCTCAATACACGCATTTGCATCATTGATAAGCTGGGCAGCTATCTTTTTGGCGCCACAAATTCCATAAGCACTAACGAAATTTGGTGACCTGTGACGCTCATCCTGTTGCAGCGACTTGCCAATGGTTTGTGCTTCCCCAAGCTTATCAACTAAATCATCATAAACCTGATAAGCCATTCCCAGCGCTTCACCAAACTTTGCGAGTGCTGTAATTTCTTCTTCATCAGCATTAGCCGCGATTGCCCCCGCCGTCATCATCAATTTCATTAAAGCTGAAGTTTTTAGATTTCTACTAATCAGCGCCTCGTTTTCCAGCCGTGTTCCCCGCAACTCAAGGTCAACAACCTGACCGCCAATCATGCCATTTTCACCAATCCATTCTACGGCTTGTGTTACCAGCCACCCTGCCATCCCGCTGTGACCGGATTTTTGACATGTTCGTGCCAGCAGCGCATAGGATTGATTCATCAACCCCAATGATACCAGCAAGGCAGTCCCTTCATCATAAGCCAGATGCAGGCAGGGTTTCCCGCGCCGCAGAGCCGCGTCATCCATGGCGGGTAAATCATCAATAAGCATCGAACTGCTATGCAGGTATTCAATCGCACAGGCCGCTGGATACAGGGCTTGCGGCTCAGCGCCAACAATCATTCCTCCCAGCAAAGTAAGCAAAGGTCGCCACCGCTTGCCACCGGGAAAAAGCGCATATTGAAGTGCATCATTAAAACGCTGTGTTCCGGGTTGATGGCTGACAGGTAAATTTTCACATAAAGCAGTTTCGATTTTAGGGCGATACTGGGTGATGAAGTTTTGTAAGTGCTTGCTCATAGCTTTTTGTTCGTAGTTGGTCATTTTTAAAGAGTATTTCCGCTAACCCTGCCGGGTTTTCGACAATTGGCAAATGCCCGGTTCCTGCCAGTTCGTGACTAGACAATGAGGGAAGTATCTTTTGCCAGCGGCGGAGTGATTCCCGAATGGCTCCAAAGGTTTTCTCTCCATGAACAATAGTGACTGGGACTGTGACAACACTAAACTGTTCGGCACTACCACCTTCAGAGAGTAATTGTAAGTACCGATAAGTTACCTCGTGATTTACTTTTGAAAATGTATTCGTTAAATGCGTTCCTTCAGTTCGATGCTGCCTGAGAGACAAATTCGTCATCAATCTGCCCAGCGGGTTGGCAAAGGTTGTGTAATAAGCGTACCAGCCTATTTTCCCCATTTGCGGCGCGATAAAGACTTTAAAATACCAGGGAAAGTAGGCAAAGGGGTCAATCAGAACTAAGCGCTTGAGATTTTTTGTCTGACCTTTCTCAAGCAGATATTTTGCAACAAAAAGACCTAATAAACCGCCACTACAACTACCAAGAATCGTCATTGGCGCGTTCGGTAATAACTCAATTCCAGTTGCTATCTCTTGAACTAATTGTGCAATTGTCCATTCATTCGGAGCAGGCGAATTTCCATTGCCAGGTAAATCTGCGCTATAGAAAGTTACATTTTCAGGTAAATATTTAATTAAGGGGAAAAACGTTCGGTGGTCACCACTCCAGCCGTGTAACCCAACAAAAATGTCTTCTCCAGAACCATATTTAGCAAAATACATAGAATTCTCAGTGAACGGCAACTCTTTCAATAATTCGCTCCGCCGTTAGCTTTCCACTTAACAAAACCATTGGCATACCGGTTCCAGGGGTAGTGCTGGCCCCGGTATAGTAAAGACCTTCGATCTCAGATGAATAGTTACGTGCGCGAAAGGGGCCAACCTGAAAGAAGGTATGGGCAGCTCCAAATGCCGATCCATCAAATAATCCAAACCGCTTTGCCCAGTCTTCTGGTGTAAAGACTTCTTCAAAAATAATTTGGTCCTCAGATAATTCTATCCCGTGATCATGTAAGCGGCCAAGTATGGTTTCTTTTACTTCCTGAACTGCCTGTTCCCAACTGATCTCCGGCATTTCACTTAGTAACGGCGTTGGCACCAGAACAAACATGGCCGTATCTCCAACTGGTGCCAGACTGGCGTCTGTCTCCGAAGGAACACTAATATAAAAAGGCAGATGTTCAGGTATTCTTTTATGCTTAAATAAGTCGTCAAATGCCCCTTTATAATCACTCGGCAAAAATATTGTATGATGTCCCAGGTTATTTACCTTACCTTTAATTCCCCAATAATAAGTAATGACTCCCGGCGTCATTTTTTGCTTAACCTTTTTCGGCCTCTCAGGCTTAGCCAAAAGCGTATTATTGGTGGTAGGAACATCAACATTAGAGATAACTACTGATGAAAAATGTGAATCCCCATTTACCAATTCGACGCCTTCTGCCTGACTATTATTTACAATAATTTTTGCTACAGGGTGATTTGTGTAAATCTTCACTCCTAATTCAAGCGCCAGTTTCTCAATTCCTTCAACCAAACCATAAATTCCACCTCTCGGCAGCCATAAACCATAGGCCAGTTCGCCATAAGGTAAGATTGTGAATAAACCTGGTAAATCAAAAGGTGAGCCACCCAGATACATGCCGTACGATCCAAACGCCTGACGAATATAGCGGCTTTTAAAGAACCTCTTTAATTCACTATCCAATGACCGCCAAACGCTCAGCGCCGCCATTTCCTTCAACTTCAACTTACTGATCCACTTAAAAGGATTATCCTCATTGTGATTTATTAATTTCTCAAAAGAGAGTTCGTATTTCTGTCCGGCATCCTGCAAAAATGATAACAGCCTAACCCGTGAACCTGGTTCTAATCGTTCACACTCCTCTGCTAACCTGGTAAAGTTACTGGATAACTGAAAACGCGTCCCATCTTCCCATTGAAAACCGACGGAAGGATCAACTGGCAATAGTTCAACATAGTCTTCTAATTTCCTGCCTGCGGCGGCAAATAATTGTCCGAAGACCCAGGGATAGTTTAATAAAGACGGACCGGTATCAAAGCGAAAGCCTTGTTGCTCAATAATATTAGCGCGTCCACCAACCTTTTCATTCGCTTCAAAAAGCGTAACTTCAAAGCCGGCTAATCGTAAGTGAATCGCAGCACTTAACCCACCTAAGCCTGCTCCGATAATGATAACTGACTTATCCGAATAATAAGTCTCAGCCTTATTAGTAACAGCCAAAGGAATAGTCTCAATAGGGTTGGTAAGTATTCGTTGCATAAGTAGTCGTTACGTAATATACGCAAGTGGTAAACGCCAATATTTACTTGTTGGCAAGACCTGAAACTTCCGTCGCATTGGAATACTTTCACGATGCAGGATACCGTGCGGGCTGGCGGCAATTTGACGATTTAATTGCCGGTAGACATCAATGCATGCCTGAATCGCAGTGCGACAATCCGGCGCAAATACATCCAAATTGGCATACGCCTCGGCATAATATTCTTCGGCAATATTGGTTAATTTTTTGAGGACGCGATTGAATGCCGGCTGTTGGCTCAGGTTGGTTGCATCAGGAGTATAAAGCCCTTCGTCCCGCAACATATCCTGGGGTAAATACAGTCGCCCTCGTTTCTGGTCTTCAGCTACGTCACGCAAAAAATTTGTGAGTTGCAGGGCGATCCCTAAATCACTTGATGCCTGCAGCGCCTGCCTGAAATCAGCGCCATTACGCCCCCCTGTTGCGGGGCCATAAACATAGGCCAGGAAATAACCGACGACGATGGCACTGCCGTAAATATAGGAGTCTATTAAATTCTGTAGTGTCGAAAATTGTTGTGGCTTGACATCCTGTCGCATCGCAGCCAGAAATGCGCGGTAATGCTCAACAGGAATTTCCGCCGCACGAACGACCTGCGCAAAACTGGCAATAAAGCTCGGAATGCCTGATTTTATGCGCTCACGGATGGAGTTTATTGTCAGTGCAACTTCGTAGTGCTGCTGCCAGGAATCCAACAACCTGAATCGTTGCAAATCTGACAGATTGAACGTGTCTACGATTTCATCAGGGTATCGTACTGCCGCATAGATGGTCTCGACTTTCGCACGTTTGGCGGGTGGCAAAAATCGCGTCACGATAAAAAAGCTGGTGCTGTAGGAACGCAGGACGTGACGCGCCTGCTTACGGATAATCTCCCACGCCTTGTCATCAGATTCCGCGTTAAGGATAAGTTGACAAGTCTCAGCTTCTATTTGTTGCCAATAATCGAATGACCACGGAGCTTCCAGTTTACGCATAGAATTACATTTCGGAAATCTTTCGGATGTAGGATTGGATATCAAATTTTCGCTTGCAGCCATCGTAAGACATAAAACGAACCATCCCAAATATCGGTCTTCGCGGCGCCCAGGGACGGTCGTGTTTGGCGCCAATTGCCCAGGCAATTCCTGTATAACCATTTGGATCACGCCCATCCATTTCGTAACGATCATTTAATCGAACAGAAATCTCAAACGCCTCGGCAGGCGAATTCGTCCACTCAAGTATTTTCTTCGCCCAATACATCCTCAGATAGCCATGCATCCGACCACTTTTGACCATTTCCATTTGTGCGGCATTCCACAGATCATCGTGCGTCTCGGCATTTTCCAGTTGTTTTTCAGAATAAATATATGGTCGAGCATCAGCAGCGGATTCAGCCAGCGTCTTCTGCGCCCAACCATGACAACCCGTAAGTTGGTCATAGTCAGGATTGCGCGCAACAAAATTTATCGCTAATTCGCGCCGGACAATCAACTCCTCAAGAAAAGCGTCCTTTGCTGTTTTTGGAGCTTCAGCAGCCTGCACAGCCAGGGCAATTGTTAACGGGCTAAGCTGCCCAAAATGCAAATACGCGGACAACCCGCTGGTTGCGTCGCGGTCGGGGAAATTTCGCTCTGTATCGTAACGAGCTAAAGTGTGCGTGATGAAATGCTGCAAGCGTCGCATTCCCTCTGCGGTTCCCCCTTTAAATCCCGCGACAGCCTGCGTCGTTCGATCCAGGGGCAGTGCGTCAAGAATTGATCCATCAATTGGGAAAGTATTTTTTGGTTTTGCTTGCAGACTCCATTTATATCTGGCGTCAGGATTTTCCAGTTCATTCATAAAAACTGGCAACAGCCGATGAATCTTTGGTCGAATCGTTCTGGCGGCGTACTCTTCTTTAGCAAAATATTTAGTGGGAACAATGACATCTGCATCCACTGTATAAAAAGGAACATTTAGTTTTTGAGTTGCGCTGCGTCGCCAGCCTTCCGGTTCACGCAGCGGATTTTCGTCTCCGACCACTAAGGCAGGCTGCACTTCTGCACAAAATTTAATCAGACTATGATCAGGAAAAGGTCTGTAAACAAAGGCCGCTCCGCGTTGCTCAATTCGTTTGGCAGTTTCCGCCAGGCCATCAACCAAAAACGTATAATGCCGTAGATTTCCATGCGGATAGTTGGGATGCAGTCCGAAAAAGACAGCCACAGGCAATTGCAATTCATTCGCCAGTTGAATTGCCACATCCAGGGCCGGATTATCCATGCCCC
>JAYSTY010000208.1:0-20482 GCA_043719385.1 Blastocatellia bacterium
CGCACAACCCGGCTACATCACGCCCCCGATCAAAATCAATAAGGGATGGTATCTCTTCAAGGTAGAAGCCTTGCTGCGGGCCACGCTTGACGACGCGACCCGCGAAACGATCAAGGCGAAGTTGTTCAAGGAATGGCTGGACGAACGGCGGCGCAAGGCACGCATCACGATGCCACTCTTCAATCTGTTGCGGGAGGAGGAGGAGGAATGAAAGTCGTGTGGTTGGGGCTGATGTGTTGTGCCTTGCTCGCGGGCTGTCGCAGTGGCACGCAAAGCGTGACGCTGAGCGAAAGCACTACCGCACGTGCGGCTACGCCCGAGGCGAAGCCATCGCCCAATCCAATCAGGGTAGATGTTTTTGAAGTTGTCGCTCCGATCAGCGAGCAAGTGCAACCGATCCCGGCAGTGATTGGAGCGGAAAGCGTGGCGGCGGTGTTGGCCAAGCGCGATGGGGTCGTCGTCTGGTTGGGTGGGCAGGAAGGCACGCACGTCAAACAAGGCGAGCTGCTGGTGCGGCTCAATGACGACGATTCGTCCGCGCAACTCCGCCAGGCCGAATTGGAAATCACGCGGCTGCAATTTGAGGAACGCCAGTACGAAGCCACGATCAAGGTCAATCGCAGCGAATTGACGCGCCAGCAAATCCTCGGCCGCGAAGGCATCACCAGCGAATCCGAGATTGAGCGCGCCCAGTACAAAGTCGAAGTCTCGCAACAGGAATTGGAAAAGACGCGCCTCGCCACCCGCATGGCACAAGCGCGCGCCGAAGCGGCTAAACTTGAGGTCGAAAAAACAGTCATTCGCGCCCCGCTCACCGGCGTCATCACACAACGATTGGCAAAGCTCGGAACCAGCGTTGTGCGCAATGACAAACTCTTTGAAGTCGCGCAACTCACACCGCTCGAAGTGCGGTTTCAATTGGCACAGAGCGAGGTCTGGCAACCGCAGGTCGGAGCGCAGGTACAGCTTGCTTTAGCGGGCGAGCAGCGCATTGTTGCCACCGCTCGCATCCAACGGCTCGCGCCTGTCGCCGATGCCGCCAGCAATGCGCGGAGCTATTTTGCCCGTTTGCCCGGCGGCACAAATTTGATTCCTGGCACTGCTGTCTCCGTCTTCCGGCCTCGCTTAGCGAGCAAGGCCGGAAGCTGGATTCCGTGCGCCGCTTTTGCCGCGAATGAAGCTTTGCAACGCGGCACCTCCGCAGTTTTGTTCGTCGTGGAAAATGACCAATGTGCCGCACGCACGGTCTGGCTCGGCGCGGTTGCGAATGACCAGGTCGAAATCCGTTCGGGCCTGGCGATTGGTGACCGCGTTATCCTTCTGCCCGCTGCGGAATTGAAACCCGGCGCACTGGTGATCGTGAATAATCCCTAAGCCTTCTCGTTTTGATTGGCCTCAATGGTATACTCATCGCTCAATCAACCATTAATGACTGAGCAATGACCAATCAACTATGGCTCCCGAACGTTGGCAAAAAATAGATCAACTGTTGGACGCGTTGTCGGCTTGCCCGCTGACGCAACAAGCGCAACTGCTGGATGAGGCCTGTGCTGGCGATGAGGCTTTGCGCCGGGAAGTCGTCGCCTTGCTCGCTGTCCGGCAAAACGTGAATAGCTTTATTGAAACGCCGCCTGGTCCCGCTGCCGAAATTCTTTCTTCACCACAGCAAACTCAGTTACAGATCAATCCAGGAAAAACGCTGGTTCCCGGCATGCTGCTCAAGGAGCGGTACCTGATCGAAGGTGAATTGGGACGGGGTGGCGTTGGTGTCGTCTACCTGGCACACGACACGCAATTGCATCAACGACGTGTCGTCGTCAAAGTTTTGCTTGATGAGCAAGAGGCTTCTGTCAATAAGCCCTGGTTTCAGAAAAAATTCGAGCAGGAAATTGAAGCGCTGGCCCGGATAGATCATCACGGCATTGTCGGCGTCCTGGATGCCGGCGCAACGCCCGCTGGCAAGCCTTTTTTTGTCATGCAATTTGTCGAAGGCGTGGTTTTGCGCCAGTTGATGAAAGGAGCGCAACTCGACTTGCGCCGCGTGCTGCGGATCGTGCGACAAATCGGGCAGGCGCTCAGCGCGGCGCACGACAAAGGCGTTGTGCATCGTGATTTGAAACCGGAAAACATCATGGTACAGACGCTGGGCGCAGAGGAAGAGGTTGTGAAACTGATTGACTTCGGCATTGCCAGCCTTACCAGTGCGAATGATGCAGTAGAAAAGACGACGGTTGCGGGAACTTTGCCTTACATGGCGCCCGAACAATTTCGCGGCCAGCCCGCGCCCGCCAGCGATATTTGGGCGTTGGGTGTGATTGCGTATGAATTGTTGACGGGACGTTTGCCGTTTCAGGCTGAGACGATGATTCAGCTTTACGAAATGCAGCAGCGCGGGGTGCAAGTGCCGCCGCGTCAATTGCGCCCGGATTTGCCGGTGAAGGCAGAGGCTGCGATCTTGCAGGCCTTAGCCTATGAACCGGAAGCACGGTTTGCTCGTGCCCGCGATTTCGGCGAGGAACTGGTGCGCGTCACGATTGTCGAGCCAGGTATAGCGGGCGAAGAGCAGGCGACGATGATTGATCCGACGGCGGCGAACACTGTCGCTACGGCGGCGCTGACGCCGGAAATGGCGCACATTCTGTTTATGGATTTGGTGGGCTACTCCAAACTACCAGCGGACGATCAAGTGCAACGACAACGGACGCTGCGGCAACTGGTGCAGCAGACGCAGGAATTCGTGCGCGCTCAGCAACAAGACCAACTGATTAGCTTGCCGACGGGCGATGGCATGGCACTGGTCTTCTTCCGCGATCCGGTCGCGCCCGTGCAATGCGCGATTGAATTGGCTGGTTCTGTCCGCACACATCCTGAGATCGAATTGCGCATGGGCGTTCACAGCGGCCTGGTCTATCGGGTTGCCGACATCAATGCTAATCGCAACGTGGCGGGCGGCGGCATCAATGTCGCGCAACGCGTGATGGATTGCGGCGATGCCGGGCATATTCTGTTATCGAGTACCGTCGCCGGAGTCCTGGGCGAGGCCGGACATTGGTCTGAGCATTTGACGGATTGGGGTGAGCAGGAAGTCAAACACGGCGCACGTGTGCATCTCTTCAACCTACACACCGGAGTGGCTGGAAAGGCAGACTTGCCGGAGAAATTGTGGCGGACACAACCGACGACCGAGGCCATCAGCAACCATCCGACAGTGGAGACAGAAGCCGTTGTTGTGTCTCCACCCGCCACAAAATTGCCCGTGCAATGGCTTGTCGCAGGCTTGTTGCTGTTGACGCTTATCGTCGGGGTGGGCTGGTTCTGGTCGCGTGGGCAAGGCATAACAGCCAGCGTTCAAGCGCTGCCGCAACGTCTGTTGAGCTATTCGATCAGGACGCGCCCCAATCCGCGCCTGAACCCGAATGTGCAGGAAGAAAGCTTGCCGGGAGAAATCATTTTCACGCCCGGCGATGAACTGCGCTTGAACTTTGTCAGCCCACAGGAGGGGTATTTTTATCTGGTGAATGAAGGCCCAAAACCTGTCAATGGTTTGCCGCGTTACAACCTTCTTTTTCCGGCTGCCGACAATACGGCCCAACCCACACTGCGTGCCAATCAGCCGCTGTACATTCCCCAGGAAAAGCCGCCGTGGTTCAGCGTGGACAAAGAACAGGGCACTGAGACGCTCTGGGTGGTTTGGTCGAAGGAGCGGATTAGTGAATTGGAAACCGTTCGCAAATGGCTTAATCCCAAAGACGGCGGCGAAATCAAAGCTGCCGATGAGACCAAATTGGTGCAGGAATTTTTGCGCCAACATACGCCAGCCGCCAAACCTATCGCCGAGAAAGATGAACAGCAAACTCATTTGAAAGGCGGCCACGAAGGATTGCTGATTTACGCCATGAAGCTGGCTCATCGTTGAGCCTGGAGGCACGATTGATATGCCTGTCGCTACTGATGATTTTGCTTTGGAACAACTCGCACTCTTCCACCATTTGACGCCGGAACAACTGGCGCAGATCAAACCGTTGCTCCATCGCAAATCGTTTCCTGCGGGCGCTACGATTATCACCGTCGAGCAGCCGGGCGAAGTCATCTACATCATTGAAAGCGGGGCCGTGAAAATTCATGTCGAGCAAGTGGATGGCACCGATGTGATTCTGGCAATTCTGGCGGCGGGTGATGTGTTGGGC
The DNA here is from genome assembly GCA_043719385.1 of Blastocatellia bacterium. Lineage (GTDB taxonomy): Bacteria > Acidobacteriota > Blastocatellia > RBC074 > RBC074 > JAFDVL01. The sequence goes on from JAYSTY010000208.1 coordinate 4,188, forward strand.
GAGATGAGCCTGATGGAAGCAACTGCGCGGAGCGCCAATGCGGTGACGTTAGAAGATTCCGTGCTCTGGTGGATGGATCAGGCGGCGTTTCATCGCTGCCTGGACACCCTCCCGCAACTCGCTAACAATTTACTGCGCCTGCTTAGTCAGCGGCTGCGGCTGGCGAATGAACAAATTCAAGCACTGGCCACAAAAGATGTCGAAAGCCGTGTCGCGCGACAACTGCTGGCGCTGGTAAAAAGCTACGGACACCAAACTGAAAATGGTGACTGGCACCTTCCCATCCGGCTGACACAAAGTGATTTGGCTTGCTTGATTGGCGCAACCCGCGAACGCGTCAATCAAGTGATGGCGTCGTACCAACAACGAAGGTACCTGTCAAGCGACAAAAAACATCACCTCACCCTTCATAACCTGCCAGCCTTGATGAAACGGTTGCAGCGCAGTGAATGACAGTACCGCTGAGCCAGGCATAGACCCAGGATGACGTGGATCAAGCAGAAAAGTGCGCATAACGCCTCCAGCTACACCTGTTCGCGTTAAGCCAGTCTGGTATCCGCACTTATCAGCTATAGACTTCCCTGCTGCAACAGTTCTGCCAGGTGATCGCAGGAACGCCAGGCCAGCGCCATAATCGTCCACGTCGGATTTTGATTCGCCGCGCTGACGTGACTGCTGCCGTCAACGACAAAAAGATTTTTGACTTCGTGCGATTGCTGGAATTGGCTCAGGACAGAAGTTTTCGGATCATCACCCATCCGCGCAGTCCCCATTTCGTGAATTGACCAGCCTTCCGTCAAAATATTTTTTGAGACATCAAGGATTTCAATTCCAGCCGTCTCGAACATTTCTTTGGCGCTGTCCGCCATGTCGTCAACCATCGCTTTTTCATTGTCGCCAAATTTGTAATTGAACTTCAAAACCGGAATGCCCCATTTGTCTTTCACGGCAGGATCAAGCTCGACAAAATTTTCATACCGTGACAGGACTTCGCCAAAGGCTCCCATACTGATATAGGCTCCGGCGTAATCGCGGATTTTCTTTTTGTAATTTTTGCCGAAGCCGAGCTGCTCCGTATTCGGGAACATCGTCGTTCCGCTGCCGCCCTCAAAACCATAGCCGCGAATAAATTTGGCGCTGCGCTCCTTCAGATTGCGAAAACGTGCGACGTAAAAACTGCCGGGACGCCCGTCATCATTGGTGCGTGGCTTGCCAATGCGCTCTTTGACCAGGCCGGAAATTTCCGGCCCCATTACGTGTTCACAAAAATTATGTCCGACGTGTCCGCTGGCATTGCCAATACCGTGGGGATATTGGCGGGATTTTGACAACAATAGCAAACGCGCGGATTCAAGCGTTGAGGCCGCCAGCACCACGGCTTTAGCTTTGGCCTCATAGCTTTTCATCGTCTCAGTATCAATAAAACGTACACCAGAGGCTTTGCCGGAGTTCGCATCAACTAAAATTTCGGCGGCAGTGGCATTCGTGCGCAGCGTCAAATTTCCGGTTTCCTGCGCGGGAAAAATCAAGCCCGTCGGTGAATCAAACGCGGCGTGAATGTCGCATCCGCCAGCCCGCCGCGCACAGGCTCCGCGCCCGAAGCAATGGCTGCGATATTTGGCATGCTTAAGTTTTTCGGTCATCACTCCGGCACGATAAGGCGTCAGGGTTCTACCCATCGTAGCGAGGCTTTTGCGCAAATTCATTTCGGTGTCAGTGAGCTTGAATGGGCGCTGAAAAATGCTGTCCGGCAGGTGCGGGAGGTTTTCTTTATGACCTGAAATACCAAGCAACAAATCCACTTTGTCATAGTACGGCGCGATGTCTTTGTATTCGATAGGCCAGTTCATGCCATAGCCATCACGCGACGCGGCCTTAAAATCATAATCGCTCAACCGCAGTGCCAGCCGCCCCCAGATATTTGTTTTGCCACCCAATGCCCGCGCTCGCACCCAGGCGTAATTTGTTCCTGTGTACGGATGATCTTTTTCATCCACGACCAGGTTTTTTGAATAATCCGAACCGTTCCAGCCCTGCACATAAGAATGAACGTGTTTGTAATTGGAATCTTTGGCGGCATAAGGAGGTTTACGAATATTGTATTCATTGAGCGAGAGCGCGTGGCGATCCGGCGGCATTTCGCCACGCCGGGAATGTTCGTAAGGCCACTCGGTAGATTTCAATTCAGCCGTCGTGTCAATTTTCTTGCCTGCTTCGAGCAGCAAGACCTGCAAGCCGTGGGCAGTTAAGACATAAGCTGCCATCCCGCCTGCTGCGCCGGAGCCAATGACAATCGCGTCGTAAACTTTTTTGAGATCAGCTTCTTTCGCTGGCGGTGGAGTGATTTGGAAAAGCATGATTAGTTCTCTCTTTTTTTCTTCAGAACTTCAGGATTCATTTTGCTCCGATTGACGGAAAAAATAAATGAAGGGGGCGAACTTAAGCTGCTGCCAGTTCGTAAAAGAAAAGACCTGTTGATAATTTCACATTACTGATAACCCGATTTATAGTGGAGAAAATTATGTTTTGTCCAACCTGTGGCGCGGAGTATTCGCAAAAAATCAATTTCTGTAAACAGTGCGGATCAAATATGACGCAGCCTGCCAATAACGTCAAAGTGCATCTCCCACGCCCACGCTTCACGGGCATGTTTTTTGCGATTGCGGCGCTGGGAATTGTGGGTTTAATCGCCTGCTTTACAGCCTTTGGAGATTTTGCCCATCGAGGGTTGCATGGTGAGGAGTTGTTAATACCGTTCGCTCTTGGCCTGCTCTTCGTCTTCGGAATCGCGGGAGGATTAATCTGGCAATTATCACGGCTCATCAGCACTTTCAAAGATTCCGTAAAATCTTCCATCACCGAATCCGTTCCCGTACCACTCAATCAATCGCCCAGAGTTGTCACGCCACTAAAATCAGGGGCAAGCGTGACGGAACACACGACGCGTTCGTTTGATCCGGCGCTTTATCTCGAAGCTGAAAAGCGCCGCCAGCAGGAATAAGTAAAGACTTTAAGGAAGCAGCGCAAAAGCCGTGTTGCAACTACTGCTTGCAACTGAGGGAATAATCAGGCATGATCCCGCTGTTCATTCCTTCTCTCCCGCATCAACGGTGATGCCACTTGCCACTATATTTTAGCGGCGGCGTTTTTTGGATGGTTCGAGAGTTGGCTGGCTATAACATCAGAAGCCGTTCTCTGGAACGTCTAAATCACGCGCCTTCGCTGCCACCGTTACACCGAAGAATTCCTGATTCAAAGCTTCTCTTAACAACCCATTTTTTCTGGGTAAGGTACAAGTTCATGAAATTGTATGTAGGTAATCTCTCGTTCGACGTAAGTGGCGAGGACTTAGCAGAATTGTTTACACAGGCTGGCACAGTCGAATCAGCGACTATCGTTTCTGACCGTGACACTGGTCGTTCACGTGGTTTTGGCTTCGTGGAAATGTCATCAAAGGCCGAAGGCGAAGCAGCAATTGCCCAATTCAACGGCTCTGAAGTCAACGGACGCAGCCTGACTGTCAACGAAGCGAAACCGAAAGAAAGTCGCGGCGGCTTTGGCGGCGGCGGCGGCGGTGGTCGTGGTGGCTTTGGCGGCGGCGGCGGCGGCGGTCGTAGTGGCGGCGGCGGCTTTGGCGGCGGCGGTGGTCGTAGCGGCGGCGGCGGCGGCGGTGGTCGTGGCGGCGGCGGCGGCGGTCGTTACTAAGCTTGCGACCCAATAACCGTTAATACTTAAATGAAACGCTCCCGGTCAACCAAAATAGCCGGGAGCGTTTTCAAAATATCAACCGACATCCTCAATGACATTTGGGAGATGTCAGAGAGAAAGAAATGAATTTTGATGAATTAGGATTACACCAGACTATTGTTAGTCGGTGTGCATCCCTTGGATATGAAACCCCGACCCCAATACAGGCACAGGCTATTCCTGTGATCTTGAGCGGGTCAGATTTAATCGGTTGCGCGGCAACCGGAACAGGTAAGACGGCGGCCTTTTTATTGCCGATGTTACATCAACTGGCAGCGACTCAAACACCGAAAAATGCCAATGTGATTCGGGCCTTAATTTTAGCCCCAACGCGTGAATTAGCGGCACAAATTACCGATAATTTACGCACGATTGATGCGAAGAAAAAAGCCCGCTCAATTACAATTGTCGGCGGCGCGAACATTGCCAAACAACGAATGGAATTACGGCGTGGTGCGCCAGTTATCATTGCTACTCCAGGCCGATTGATTGATCACATGGAGCATAATCAGATTGATCTTTCTTCCGTCGAGTTTTTAGTGCTTGATGAAGCGGATCGGATGCTGGATATGGGCTTTTTGCCAGCGATCAAACGGATCATCAGTGAGGTTCCGACCAAACGACAGACGTTGTTATTTTCAGCGACGATGCTGCCTTCGATTGAAGAAATTGCGCGCTCCAATATGCGTCAGCCAACCATTATCGAAGTCAATAAACGCGGCAAAGCGGCCATCACGGTCAAGCAAACGGCTTATCCCGTAGCGCTTGAATCAAAAACCAATTTGCTGTTGCATTTGCTGGAACGGGAACGCTTTGAACGTGTACTGGTTTTCACCCGGACTCGTCGTGGCGCGGAACGCTTATCACATCTGCTGTCGGCCCGTGAACATCGTGTCAATCGCATTCACGCGGATCGCACACAACCACAACGCGAAGCGGCTTTGCGTGGTTTTAGAAATGGTAATTATCGCGTCCTCGTCGCCACTGATATTGCTTCACGCGGGATTGACGTTGACCTGATTTCGCATGTCATCAACTACGATTTGCCGGACGCAGCGGAAGATTACGTGCATCGGATTGGCAGAACCGGACGCGCCGGAAACGAAGGTCAGGCGATCAGTCTCTTAACGCCAATTGATGAATTATCAATGCGTGAGATTGAAAAATTGACTGGTCAAAAAGTTGAACGAGTTTTGGTGCCAGGCTTCGGCGGAGTAATCCCTGAATTCAAACCAGTGAAACAATTCGGTCGAAAAAGTTCGTTCGGAACGCGTTCATTTGGTTCACGTCGAGCCAGTCGGTAACAATTAAGTTACCTTGTTTTTTGAACATAAACAGCCGAGATGATGGGCATTGCTAAAACGCCAGACGATGCAGCTTTGCCCATTTCGCAGCCAACTAATTCGGCTGTTTTTTGTTCATTGATTAGAATCCCTTCCAGCTTCCAACCGCATCCTTAAATTCCTCTTTTGGCAGAATCAATAAACGCTTTGGCATTTTCAACCGGAACCATCGGCATAATTCCGTGCCCCAGATTCATGATGTGGCCTGTGCTGCCAGCTTTTTGTAAGATCGTGCGCACTCCGGCGGCAATCGTTTCCGGTGTCCCCAGCAAAGCGCAGGGATCAAAATTTCCCTGCAACGCCAGATGATGAAGTCCTGCCGAATTTAACCTTCGCCGCGCATCGCCAATATCTACGCGCCAGTCAATGCTCAACACGTCAGCGCCAGACGTTCCCATCAGTTCCAGCAACGTGCCACAACCATTAACATACAGCGTGACGGGAATGCGCTGATCGCCACTGCCGCGATTTAATCCGGCAAAGATTTTTTGTGTGTAGCGCAGGGCAAATTCTTTGTAATTCTGCGGCGATAATTCTCCGGCCCAGGTATCGAAAAGCTGGAGCGCCTGCGCCCCTGCTTCGATTTTGGCATTGAGGTAAAGAATTATTGTGTCAGCAATTTTGTCGAGCAACGAATGAAGCATTTTCGGATTTGTATACATCATGCTTTTGAGCGACGCATAATTTCTGGATGTCCCGCCCTCAACCATATACGAAGCCAGCGTATATGGCGCTCCCGCAAAACCAATCAGGGGAACCCGGTTATCAATTTGCTTCCTGAGCAGCTTAATCGTGTCTAAAACAAATTTAGTTTTTTCCGTCGGATCAGGAATGCTGAGTTTTTCAATTTGCTCAGCGGTGCGAATTGGATTTTCCAGTACCGGCCCTTTGCTTTCGATTAATTCCAGGTGCATCCCCATCGCCTCAACTGGAATAAGAATATCCGAAAACATGATCACGGCATCAACACCTAAAATATCAAGCGGCTGCATTGAAACTTCAGCCGCCAAATCAGGCGTTTTACACAGCGTCAAAAAATCTGTTTGCGCCCGCACGGCCCGGTACTCAGGCAGATAACGTCCAGCCTGCCGCATCATCCAAACTGGAGCGCGGTCTAGCGGCTGATGAAAAGCAGCCTTAATTAATCGGTCATTTTGAATTGTATTCGTCATAAATTGTTGGTTGTCTTATCGGTAAAATTTTGAAGATTTGAAAATAGAAGTTTATCACATCAAGTCTTTCTGGCGCTGCAACACAAGTATCATAATTTCGATGAGGACAAAAACTGAAAGCGCCGCCTGATTCGCTCTTTGATAAAAGAGCCTCACACACACAATTGCACTGAAAGGATTTATTTATGGCGTTCAGAGAACAATTAACTTCCTGCCCCCGTTGCCGCATGGTGATTTCCATTGAATCAATCATGATTGACGAAAAAGCGACGCTTCGCATTGTCGGTAAATGTACGAATCAAAGCTGCCAAACGCAGGGCATTTGCCGCGACATTGACCCTTTACAGGTGGCGGCTTACGAGTCTTCAATTCTGAATGTCACGCAATTGCAAAGGCGTAGCGAACCGCAGATGAAAGGATTAGGACATTAACGCCACTAAGCCCTGGCTCCCCGAAGATTATGCGGATGATCCTGACTTTATTTTGATCTGGTCATCCGCGTAATCGTCCTTCAATTTTTCTTCTCCAAAAACTTCCTTACCGCCTGTTTGCTTTTGAATTGCCTGTCTCAAAACTATAAACTCTGCCACTTGAATTGCTAATTTATTTTCAAGTAAGGAATAGTCATGAGCCAACGCAAACATCTTTCAGGCAAGCGCATCGCGCCCAATCCCATCAACAAAAATACGTCAATCACCGAACTCATTGATTCCACGTTTCAAGCCTACAATGCTGCCCGTTTACGCGAAGGCGCACAGCTTTTTTCCGAGCGAATGCTGGAAAGCAATGTCACGGTTGGAATTACCCTGACCGGAGCCTTGACGCCGGCGGGCCTTGGTATTTCAACATTAATTCCTCTCATCGAAGCGGGCTTTGTAGATTGGATTATTTCGACCGGCGCGAATCTTTATCACGATACACATTTTGGTTTGGGCTTAGCGATGCATCGCGGCAATCATCAGGCGAGTGACGTAGAACTCCGCGAAGAAGGCGTCGTCCGCATCTACGACATCTTTTTTGATTATGAAGTTTTGCTTTCGACGGATTCATTTTTCCGCGAAATTATCCGCGCCGAAGAATTCCAGCGCGAAATGTCTACGGCGGAATTTCATTACCTGTGCGGCAAATACGTCGCCGAACGCGAACGAGTTTTAGGACTGGAAAATCAATCGCTGCTGGCGGCGTGTTATCGTCACGGAGTCCCTGTTTATACGTCTTCGCCGGGTGACAGCTCTATCGGAATGAACGTCGCCGCGATGGAGTTACAAGGCGGAAAATTGCGCTTGAATCCTTCTGCTGACGTAAACGAAACTGCGGCGTTGGTGTTGACTGCCAAACGTGGCGGAGGAAAATCTGCAATTTTTATTTGCGGCGGCGGCAGTCCGAAAAATTTCGCGCTGCAAACCGAACCGCAAATTCAGGAAGTCCTCGGCATCGAAGAAAAAGGGCACGATTATTTCTTACAAATTACGGACGCCCGTCCCGACACTGGAGGGCTTAGCGGCGCGACTCCAAGTGAGGCAGTGAGCTGGGGCAAAATTGATCCCGACCAATTGCCGGGAACCGTCGTTTGTTATGTAGACACGACGGTAGCGTTGCCGTTGATTACCGCCTACGCAATGGCAAAACGTGAGCCGCGTCCGCTGAAACGTTTGTATGACAGGCGCGAAGAAATGATGAATTTATTGAAGAGTGACTACGAGAAGTCTGAACGAAAATAGTTTAAGTATCGTGGGCTGCCAGCCCACGTCCGAAGCGTACATTAATTGAATTTTGCGTAAAAATCAGGCACTGCCAGTTTCAGCTTACTAGCTGGCAGCCCGTGCTACGAGTTGAATTATGAATCACCCCGCATCATCTTTCCGCGACGTGACAGTCGGCAATCTTCTCACTAAACTTGCCGCCACCATCCCCAACAACGAAGCCCTAATTTATGCCGACCGCAATCTTCGCTTCACATTTTCTGAACTCGAAACTGAAACAAAAATCATTGCCCGTGGATTGATGGCGTGCGGCGTGGCGCGTGGAGAACGTGTTGCGGTATGGGCTACGAATGTGCCGGAATGGGTAGTCCTGCAATTTGCGCTTGCCAAAATTGGCGCGATTCTGGTGACGGTGAATACGGCTTTGCGGGCGCACGAAATTGATTATTTATTGCGACAAAGCGAAACCGCGACGCTCTTCACAATCCAGGGTTTCAGAGATGTAGATTACGTCAAAACACTCAATGAAATTGGCGCTTTTGACAATCGCTTACCCAATCTCAAGCGCGTCCTTTTTCTCGGTGAAAATTGTCCTGACGGCGTGACGCCATACAACGAATTGCGCGTGCAATCCGCAGCAATTTCTGAAGCAGAATTAGCAGCGCGTGAAAGCGAAGTCGGCTTGGATGATGTCATCAATATGCAGTACACGTCGGGAACTACGGGCTTTCCCAAAGGCGTGATGTTGTCGAGCCAGAATCTTGTCAACAACGGGTATTGGATGGGGCGCGGTTTGGGCTACACGTCGGAAGATCGGTTGTGTTTGTGCGTGCCGTTGTTTCATTGCTTCGGATGCGTGATTGGAGTTTTAGGCGCGTACACACACGGCGCGTGCTTGTGTCCCGTAGAATTTTTCGAGGCGCGGCGTGTGCTGGAAACTATCGAACACGAGAAATGTACGGCGCTTTACGGCGTCCCGACAATGTTTTTAGCGGAGATGGAAGACGCCGAATTTTCGCGCTTTAATTTGTCAACACTCAGAACCGGAGTGATGGCGGGAACCCTCTGCCCAGAGCCTTTGATGCGTCGTGCGATCAGTGAAATGAATTTGAAAGAGATCACGATTATTTATGGCTTGACCGAAGCTTCGCCCGGAATTACGCAAACGGCGCGAGACGATTCCATCGCCAATCGCACGCAAACAGTCGGTCGTGTCCTGCCGGAAATGGAAGTCAAAATTATTGATCCGGCGACGGGAAAAACTTTGGGATTGAATGAACCCGGCGAATTGTGCGTGCGTGGTTATAACGTGATGAAGGGCTACTACAACAACCCCGAAGCGACCGCCAAAGCCGTTGATAAAGATGGATGGCTCAGCACTGGCGATCAGGCAACGCTGGACGAAGCAGGCTACGTGCGTATCACGGGACGCATCAAAGACATCATCATTCGCGGCGGCGAAAACATTTCTCCGAAAGAAATTGAAGACCTGTTGCGCCAGCATCCCAGCGTAGCCGATGCTTATGTGTACGCCGTAAAAAGCGAATTCTTTGGCGAAGAAGTTGCCGTGTCTGTCCGCTTAAATGCAGGAGAAAATATCTCGGCGGAAGAGTTGCGCGAATTCTGCAAAGACAACATCGCACGTTTTAAGATTCCGAAATTCGTCCGGTTTGTCAGCGATTTTCCCACGACAGCCTCAGGGAAAATTCAAAAATATAAATTGCGCGAATTACACGAGAGCGAGCTTAATGCCTGATTCTATTCACTCAGAGTTTCGACAGCCAGTGCAGACAGTTTATGGTGGGGCGCATCTTTTCAAGGCGGACACAATCAATAAACTTGGCGCAATCGCACGACGCACAATGAATACTTATGCACAAACTCCTGCGACGCTCACGCAGGTTTTTAATGTTAGTGATTCGGTAGCGGAAAATATTCATTCGCTCGTTCTTCGTAAACTCACCGACGAACCGGTTGAAGATTTCCGCCTTGATTTTGAAGATGGCTATGGCTATCGCTCGGATGCTGAAGAAGATTCGCATGCGCTGGCGGCGGCGGAGCAAACGGCGCTGGCGCTGACTGAAAACTCATTGCCTGCGTTTTTTGGAATCAGAATCAAGCCTTTAAATTTAGAGCTAAAAACACGCGCTATCCGCACACTCCATATTTTTGTCACGAGCCTGTTGAGTCTCAGCCACGGAATTTTGCCGCGTAATTTTGTCATCACGTTGCCCAAAGTTGATCGCCCTGAACAAGTGTCGCTCCTGATCGAATTATGTACTGCACTCGAAAATCAACATGGATTATCACCAGGCGCTTTGAAAATTGAGTTAATGATTGAAACGCCACGAGCGATTATCAACGAACGCGGTCACTGCCCCATTCCTGAATTTATTAGCGCCGCCAAGGGACGCTGTGTCGCCGTCCATTTTGGCGCGTTCGATTACACAGCCAGTTGCGGAATTTCAGCGGCGTATCAAGACCTTCGTCATCCTGCCTGTGATTTTGCACGGCAGGTGATGTTGACAGCGTTAGCAGGAACTGACATTCGTTTAGCTGATGGCGTCACGACGACGTTGCCGCTGGAAATTCATCGCGGAAATATCGAATTGAGCGAACAACAACGAACAGAAAATTTTGCGGCGATTCATCACGCGTGGAAAATTCACTACGACAATATTCGGCATTCGTTTGCGAATGGATTTTATCAAAGCTGGGATTTGCATCCGGCCCAGCTTCCGGCACGTTACATCGCCGTCTATGCGTTCTTTTTGGAAAACCTTGGCGCGTCATCAGAGCGCCTGAAAAACTTTATTGCGAGGGCGGCGCAGGCGACTACAGTTGGAATGGTTTTTGACGATGCGGCGTCCGGTCAGGGATTGCTGAATTTCTTTATCCGTGCCATAAACTGTGGCGCTCTCAACCCTGATGAAGTAGAACCATTGACCGGATTATCTTTGGACGAAATTCGTTCAGGCTCCTTTGCAAAAATCTGTCGTGACCGCCGACAGTAGCGCATCAGGGAACACAGTCAACTGCCTGTCGCTTAGAAGTTGCTTGAAAACTCCGATATTCATTGCGCTGAAGGCGCAGCAGGATGGTAGCCAGTGGCAAGACCGTTGTAAACGGACGCCGCCTCTGGTACGAACCATTAACTTATCCGCGTCCTGAAAGGACGCAAGGATTCTTCGCGCCCTTTCAGGGCGCGGTAAATTAATGCTTCGTATTCCAGACGTTTCACATCTGGCTACCATCTTTCTGCCGCGCTGCGGCTGACAAGAATTTTCAAACAGCTTCTTAGAAAAGAAAAGCCACTTATGCCAAAAACTAAAACCGAACATTCTGTAGATAAAAAAGAATTGATGAAACAAATCATCAGACTCCTGCGCAAAGCTTATCCTGATGCGCATTGTGCGCTTCATCATGCCAATCCGCTGGAGTTATTAATTGCGACAATTCTTTCGGCGCAATGTACAGATGTGCGCGTCAATATTGTAACGGCGACGTTGTTCAGAAAATATCGCAGCGCACAAGATTTCATCAACGTAGCTGTCAGCGAGCTTGAAAAAGATATTCAATCAACCGGTTTTTTTCGCAACAAAGCCAAAAATATTCAGGGCGCATGCAAAATTATTGTCGAGAAATACAACGGTCGCATCCCTGAAACAATGGAAGAATTGTTGGAATTGCCAGGCGTAGCGCGCAAGACTGCGAACGTTGTCATGGGCAACGCGTTCGGCGTGGCTTCGGGCATCGTAGTGGATACGCACGTGACGCGACTCGCTAATTTGCTGGGCTTAACCAAAACTGAAAATGCAGTAAAAATTGAGCAGGATTTAATTCCGCTCACCCCGAAAAAGGATTGGATCATGCTCCCGCATTTATTGATCTTTCATGGACGCGCCGTTTGTATCGCACGCCGACCACGTTGCAGCGAATGTGTGCTGGAAAAACTTTGCCCTTCATCATCACTCAAGAAGTAATGATGAAGGGCAAAGAAGCCTTAGAAAGGTAATCCGGCTCGCGGTACTTGCGCACCGCGAGCCGTAAAGAGCCAGGTTATGTTTGCGGCACCCAGAACTGGCAATCAGGCATCAGCAACGGAATGATGATGGAGGATTTGACGACCTGCACTTTATGCAGGGTCCGAATACCATTGAAGGTATTCTTGTTCGAGGTCATCAACAGGCCAACGGCTGCCGTGACGTTGAAGCGTAATGTTCCCACTTCACCCTTTGGAATCAGACCTGCCAGTGTGCCTGTGACTTTGGGGTTCGTACTGTCAATGATTTTTTCCACAAAGCATTGACCACTGATGAAGGGCGAGAAGCTGCGTAACGCCTCGTGTCCATTGTAAGCTAAGCCCGTGCCAACCTGGGTCACGCCGCTTAACCTTCCGGCATACGCATCACCCGTCAGGCCTGCCAGCACAATCTTCTGATTGACCGTATCCACCGGACTTTGAATATCCACCACAAAGGTCGTGGGAACCATATCCAGCGCCACAGCATCAAATGGTATCGTCCAGGAGGCTCCCGGCGTGGCGACTGCTCCCAGCGGGGTTCCCACGGGTAAGGTTGACGCAAACGATTCCGCGCCATAGTTGCCCACATATTCCCCGTCATTGACGAAGCCGTTGCCAATCAGTCCGTTGTAGGCAATTGGGCGTCCCATATTGTCTACCGTGTAAGCGATCACATAGCCCTTATTTTGCGGATCAAATTCCGAGGCTTTCCACGTAATACTGGCGTTCGGCGTGAAGCAGACAAACTGGTCAAATTCCTGACATGTTGCACCATCCATAAACAGGAAGTGGACGTTGATCGGTAATTTGCCAAGATTTGTGATCGTCAAACGTGTGTCCACTTTATTCTGGGCATCATGTTTGTAATACGGAAACACCAGGAATGAGCCAGGCTTCTGATCGCTCACCCCGATAATACCGGGACACGCAACCGTCGCGGTCACTACCAATGGGCTTGGCAGTACTGCTACTCCGCCTAAAGTGGCAACACTCGAAACTGTTACTGTCGCACCATTGGCGACTATGGCCTGATACATTACCGTAATAGTTCCGCCAGCAGGAATTGTGCCTGATGCCGTGAGGCCACCAGCCGTGACCGTGATGACGGGAGCGGTTGCGCCTGTCACCATACCGCTGCCTGGCACACCCGCTAAGTTTGTAAAGGTACTGGCTAACGTGAATGCTTGCGCCGTTGCAGCCGGGTTAGCAAGGACAATCGTTCCTTTCTTACAATCCACCGGATCACTAAAGCTCGACGTGAATTTCGGGATATTAATCGTGATCGTTGAGATCGTCATGGCGCCGCCGTTATCGGTAGCCTTAACCATGATTGTATAACTCCCCGGGACTGGATTGGCGATTGTCACCGCGCCGGTCGTGGGATTGACCGTCACAGTGCCAAGTCCTGCCGGAGCTGTGCCAACTAAAGCGAACGTGACAGTCCCATTGTCAGTGACAACAGGAGGAGGAATTGTCACAGTAGAGCCAGCCCCGATGTTCACTACCGGCGGATAAGTCACTACTGGAGCAGGATTTGGAAGGACAGTGATCGTTAATGGCTTTGTATCCATTAACCCGCCACCGTCGGTTACTTTTAAGGAGAAGACTGCCGGGCTTGTTGCCGTAGCGGACGCGACGACAGTTGCCGTCACATTGCCCAATGCGTCAACCGTGATCCCGGAAATCGTCACGCCATTCACCGTCGTTGGGCCAACCACCGTGACCACCAAAGAACCCAGGGCGGTTAAGTCGTCAGTGACCGTCGCGATTGGCAAGACAACCGCCGGGCTGGTCGCTGTCACTGTTTGCGGGATTGGAGTAATCACCGGAGGCATATTGCAGTTCCCTGGAATATACGCCGCACCTACGTCCAAACCAGTCAGGTTGTAGACCGGATTGACGCCTGTGCCGGTAGCACCTTCATAAGGTGCTCCAACTCCGACTGTCCCCATGTTGACGGCGACTGCGTTACCGTAATAGGAGATTGCCTCGACATTACCAAACGTAGACGGGGCAGCAGGAGAGAGAGGATTAGCCGTGGCAATTACAGCGGGACAGGTTTGTTTGCTCCACGTGACAAAGGCACAGTTAGGACCAATACAGCTAAAGTTATAGACAGCGCCGGAGTCTGCGAGTTGAACCGCATTCACTGCTGGGGGGTTAATACCATTTCCGGCAGTGTCTTCGAGCGGAGCGCCAACGACGACATCTGAGCCATGAATTGCCACTTCTTTACCGAACCAGTCAGCCACTGTCTGATGATTCGCTTTGAGGTAAGCGCCGTTGACCCACGTCGTCGGGCTGCTCATTGAGTAGGTGTACGCAGCGCCCTGATCCGCGCCCAGTTCATTGGCGCTGGAATTGACGCCAGTGGTAGTGCTGTTCTCGGCGGGGGCACCGACGATTACTGTGTTGCCAGAGATGTCAACTGACCAACCGAACCAATCGACAGCATTGAATGTGCCGATATTGAAGGCCTTGAGATAAGCCTGTTGTGCCCAGAGTGCGCCGGTTCGTCCGTAAACATAAGCCGCGCCGGAATCAGCACTAAGTGGACCAAAGGGATTGGAAAGATAGTCATATTGTCCAGCCGGAACGCTGGCGTTTGCGCCTAGTGCTGTGCCATCTTCAAATGGCGCACCAACCACAATTTTGTCACCGTCAACTGCAACTGACCAGCCAAACTCGTCAACAAATGTGACGTTGCTGGGTTTCAGATATGACTCCTGCGCCCACGTTGTCCCAGTGCGTTTGAAAACGTAAGCCGCTCCATTGTCAGCACCAGCGCCATTCGGAGCCGCCGCCTCATTTGGAGCGCCATTGATGATTGTTTTGCCCAGGTTGTCTTCTAATGGAGCGCCGACCACAATCGTGTCGCCAGAAATGTCCACGTCAAAGCCGAACCAGTCGCCAACACCAGCGTTGGAAGCTTTCAGATAGGCCTGTTGCGTCCACGTCGTGCCGCTGCGCACAAAAACGTAAGCTGCCCCCGTCTCCAAACACAAATTAGTGTCGTTCGTGACCGTGGCATTGGGACCAAGTTGGCAACCATCTTCATAAGGAGCGCCAACGACGATAGTATCTCCATCAATCGCTACTGAGCCATTCCAAAGCAAATTTCCCGTCGCACCGCCGAAAGAGTCTCCTAATCCAGCATTGCTGGCCATCAGCTTGGCTTCCTGTGTCCAGACGCCACCCGTATTACGGAAGACATATACTGCGCCTGTTACACCAGCTTCGCCTGGCGCTGAAACCACCATCGTATCGCCTGAAATTGCGATACCAAACCCGAACCAACTAAAATTAGCCGCAGGCGTTGGCTTGAAGTATGCCGGGCCAGGAATCGCCAAGGGATCAACCGTCAGCGGATAACGCGCGCCTTCTTCCTGAATTTTCAGTTGTACGGTATTCGCCGCAACTTCCATCCGCGCATCCAGTACTTTTCCATCAGCATCCCAAACCTTCAGCTTTTCGTAACTGATGACGACGCTTCCGGTTGCATGCACGAATTGGACGCTCTGTTTGTCTTTCGTCGCACGAGGACGAAGATCACCACGCACACCCAGATTGAAGGTCAGCGGCGAGCCAGCGACCTGTTGTTCCGGGCGGGAGTTTAATTTGAAGCCATGCTCGATGCCTGCGGCGTCATTGCTATAAGTTTCTTCAAGACCGTTTTCCCAATTATAGGTCAGGCGATTCGCGTCGGTCTTGATGGAAGCATGGTTTGCAACCGTGTGTTCCTGACCAGCGAATCCATAAGACTTGAGTTGCAAGCCCCATTGCCATTTATTTTTGTTATCAGATTTCACTGCGGCAGGCGTAGTCAGGACGCCGCTGCCATCGAAATTGAGATTCCATTTGCGATCCGGGTTTGCAGCCAGAAATTTACCAGCTTGAAATTTATCCGGGCTAATCACACGTCGCTGCGCTTCGATCACTTGACGGACACTTTCCATGTCCGAAGCGGAGGCACCGACAGGTAATTGATCGGCGGATTTCATGAGTTGCATTTTCCCGGTCTGCGATGAAGACGCAGAAGCAGGCACAACATTGAATTGAGCGTTATTAATTTGAGCTGTTTGATGAGCTTTGGAAAAGTACTTCCAGGTGGCTAAACCGCTCACCGAAAGTAACAGTGTAAGTAAGATTAGTCGTAAGAAAAACTTACGACTACCTGTCGAAGGTGCGAAGTTATGTGTGGTTAATACCAATAGTTCGGACAAATTTTGAGGAGGGCTTCACAAAAAAGGCGATGAGATGATTCACTGTGGATGAGTTAAATCGACAGGAAACCAATCATCGCCAT
>JAYSTY010000209.1:0-3343 GCA_043719385.1 Blastocatellia bacterium
TCAGGAATTGGCACGACACCTGTATCAATTAACTGGAGCATTTTTTTCGCGCTCAAATCAACGACCGCGATAACACCTTCGATGGGATGCGGGTAAGGATTTTTGTCGCCTTTAGGACGATAAAATGAAATGCCTCGCGCCAGTCGTTTACCCGCTTCGGCAGGCAACCCAAAATATCCTGCCGACCACGCGTCAATCTGAACGTTACCAAAATCTTCGATCCCGCGCTTCTTCATCGCCGCCTGCCATTGCGGGTCTTGGCGCGTGATCGAAGTTAACAGAATCACGTCTTCGAGCATAAACGAAGGCTGGACACCGGGAATTTCTTTGAATGATGCAACTGATTTTTTATTGAGATCAACGATAGCCGCAAAAGTTTTATTGACCGTGCGTTCATAAACGACAACGAAAGCTTCGCGGCGAAATGAATCGCCGGGCTTGTAACTCAGCACTTCAGCTTTCGGCGGTTCGTGCAAAACCATCGTCGAGAATCGGCTGCTCTCGGTAATCTTGCCGCTGGCTTTCAGCGTTTCGGTGACGATAATTATTTCTTCTTTGCTGAGCGGATCAAGCGGATGCGATTGCGCGAACGACAGGCTTGCAAGTAAAAAACATGCGATTGCGATAAAGCCAGGATTGATGGGGCGAGACGAATTCATTGCTCTGTTTCCTCTGGAATTGCTGGTTTCAAATGCAGCCTGGAAATGATGCAACAAGGCGGTGAGAAAACCAAATCGGAAGCAGGATAGGTTTAATAAATATTAGCTAATGGTTAGTGATAGCTGGTTTTGGGGTTTAGAGCAAATTGTGAATCAGTGTACGGCAGGCTGTTAGCCTGCCGTTAATGCGCCGCAGCAATTTCGGCAATGGCAGGCTCACAGCCTGCCGTACATTCAAGCCAAATCTGCTCCAGGTCTTTGGGCTGCGGTTTTATGCCAGGATCAGCGCTTGAAGCCCTCAGCTCTAAGACCAGTTCTATTGAGCCTGGCGTGTGTTACACGATGAAACCGACTCGTCGCAATAATGATTGAAAGCGCGGGTCGCCGTGCAGATTATTCCATTTCGGTTCGACTTTCAGAAACGTCATTTTCGGGTCGTGTTGCTGAAACGCACGTTCCAGCCAGACAAACGCTTCGTCCTTTTCACCCAGTCCGTTCAAGATCAGCGCGAAGTTGTAGGGCGGAACCCAACGCTCATTTGATAACTTCGTCAAGTCGTGTAGTACCGCGTGCGCTTCGGCAGGTTTTCCTGATTTTGCCAGGGCATAACTTTCGCACGACATCGAAAATGTTTGAGCGGGCGAAAGTTCGCTGGCTTTATGGGCTTCCATCACCGCCTCCGCGTACAGACCTTTTTCAATATAAACACTTGAAGCAAATAGATGCGGCATCCAGAAATTCGGTGCCAGCTCAAAGGTTTTCTGCAACCTGGTTAACGCTTCGTCGGTTCGTCCGGCGTGCAGCAGAAATTGCCCTTCGAGGGCGTTGACAAACGGAAAAAGCGGATCGAGTTCTCTGGCGCGTTTTGCTTCGGCAAGCGCCTCTGTATGTCGTCCGGTATTGGAAAGTAAGTGCGCGTAAAAGATATTAGCGTTCGTGTCGTGCGGATTGAGTTCGATGGCTCGTTTCAGTTGATTTTCCGCTTCAACCCACTGCCACTCCCAAAATAAAGTCGCGCCGAGTGCGCCGTGGCCTTCGGAGAAAGCTTCGTCAATTTCGATTGCCTTGTTTGCCGCCGCCCGCGATTTCGGAAGAAACTCCGTTGGCAACATCTCGGCACCGAGCGCCAGCGAACGATAAGCTTCGGCGAGGCCGGCGTAAGCCAGCGCGTAGTTCTGGTCAAGGGCAATCGCCTGTTGGAAATACGCGATACCTTGAGCGACTTCCGGCGGCGTTAATTTGAAAACGTGAAACCGTCCTCTCAGATATAGCTGATAGGCTTCGGCGTTTTCCGTGTAGTTTTTAGCGAGTCTTTTTTGTTCGGAGGCGGTTAATTTGAGCCGCAGATTATTGGCGACGGCTTGCGCGATTTCGTTCTGCGCAGCGATGACATCGCCGGAAGTTTTGACATATTGCTGGCCCCAGATTTGCGAATCGTCGCTGGCATCAATCAGCCGGACATTGATGATGAATTTGTCGCCGAGTTGTTTGATGTCGCCCGTGATCAAAGCCTCCACGCCGAGTTGCGCGGCAATGTTGCGTGGATCGGTCTGATGGTTCTTAAAACGAAACGCGGAATTGCGCGACATTACTTTCAAACCCGCAAGCTGCGACAAATTGTTGATGACGCTTTCGGTGATTCCGTCCGACAAATATTCGGCATTCGGGTCCTGGCTGGCATTGACGAATGGCAGAACAGCCAATGATTTTTTGCCAACGGCGCTCAAAGACTTTTTTCCTGCTGACAGAAAGTAGGCACCCAAACCGATTGCACTGATGAACAACACAACCAGCACGGCAATTGAAATACGTGTTTTCGTTTTAAAAACCTTCGGTTCCGTTTCGGTGGGAAGGCGCAACAATTCAGCGGAAGGTGCGGGGACCAATTCCTGCTTCATTTCAACATCAAATTCGAGGCGCTTTTTCAATTGTTGCAAATCTGCCAGCAAGTCTTTTGCCGTCTGATGACGCTTGACACGGTCTTTGCACAACGCCTGACAGATGATCCGCTCAAGCTCTGGCGGTGTGGCAGGCGCGGTTTCAGCCAGCGGCGGCGGTGAATCGCGCAGAATCGCGGCGATCACTTCACTCGTCGTTGCGCCCGCGAACGGCGCACGGCCCGCCAGCATTTCATAAAGCATGACGCCCAGGCTAAAGATGTCGGTGCGCTCGTCCACTTTCTCGCCACGTGCCTGTTCCGGCGACATATAGCGTGGTGTTCCCATTACCATCCCGGAGGCGGTGCTGTTTTTGACCAGCGTGGAAGCTTGCGAATCGGTGCCCTGCGGCGCAGTTTCGGTCAGCTTGGCTAAGCCGAAATCCAGCACTTTGACGATGCCGTCACGCCGCACCATCACGTTTTCAGGCTTGATGTCGCGGTGGATAATTCCAGCTTCGTGCGCGGCAGTTAAGGCGGTAGCGATTTGTGTGGCAAGCTCCAACGCGGTTATCGGTTGCAACTGTTGCTGCGTCATGCGCTGACGCAGCGTCTCGCCTTCGACATACTCGGTCACGATGTAATGTGTATCTTCAGTCTGCCCAATCTCGTGAATGGTGATGATGTTCGGATGATTGAGCGCCGAAGCCGCGCGCGCTTCCTGAGCGAAACGCCGCACGCGTTCGGCCTCGTGCGTAAATTCAGTGGGTAATAATTTGACAGCGACCTTGCGACCAAGCTGCGTGTC
>JAYSTY010000210.1:0-3336 GCA_043719385.1 Blastocatellia bacterium
CAAAGGTGGCGCGCGTACCGGTGCCGGTGGCTTCGTTGAAGATGCCGTAATCCTTCACCATTTGGCGCGTTTTGAAATCGCTGAGCAGCGGAAAACTCAAGCCTTTGGTTTCAGGGGCGAGTTCCTCTGACCAGTGCTTGAGGGTGGGAATACTGTCTACGCTAAGGCCGAAAACCTGCGTGTCTGATTCGGTGAATTTGGCAATATCAGCCTGATACGCCTTCATTTCCTTCGTTCAGCCACCGGTAAAGGCTTTGGGATAAAATGCCAGTACGACATTTGTTTTCCCTTTGAGCTTTTTCAATTGAACGGTTTTGCCGTCCACACCAACGAGTATGAAATCAGGCGCTTTGTCGCCGACTTTCAAGTGCGTCTTGATCGCGGGCGGCTTTGCAGCCGGTTGCGCGGGTTGCGCTGGCTGGGCGGGTTGTGCTTGACCAAATGCTGAGACTGTCAACAAGGTCAGCACTGCAACCAGGCCGAATATTTTTCGTATCATGGTTTTTCCTCCGTAAAGTTATTTCGATAAAGTAAGAATTGTTGCGTGAACTGCTTGCACTACTTGTGCCATGCGATTGTAGTCGAGTTTTTCCAGCGTGTCTTGTCTTGCGCTGTTTTTAGCTATCACCTAATCGTTTTGTTTCATTGCGTTCGATGATTAAAGCCAAAGGCATTGCGCCTGTATCGTTCGCTTTCGGGCAATGTTGTAAGCCTTTTGGGATCACAATGCCTTCGCCTGCTTTTAATAAAAAATCTCCGGTTTCCGTCTGAAATAAAATTTCACCTTCGAGGACGATGAAAGACTCATCTTCGTTTTCGTGGGCGTGCCAGCGTTCAAATTCACCCTGAAATTTGACCAGGCGAATAGCGAAATCGTCTACAGTTGCAAGATTGATGGGCGAATATGCTTTCGTGATTTCATCTTTAGTTTGCTTGATGGAGAAAACTTGAATGTCCATAATTTTTGTCTGTATAAGGAATGGCTGCAAGCTGGTTTTCTCAAAGCGTCTTCTAGCGTAAAGACCAGATCGCTACCGCTCGCTGTACTGTTATTTTTTGAAAATCACCCCGCCCTTAATAACCACTTTCACCCGTTCGACTTCGGTGATGTCCTTGATCGGATCGCCTTCGACGGCAATTAAATCAGCGTATTTGCCGACTTCGAGAGTTCCGATGGAATCTTCTCTGCCCAGCAATTTTGAAGCATTGATCGTCGCGCTTTGCAACGCTTGCAGCGGCGTCAAACCCAATTTTACATACGCCGTTAATTCGTGTCCGTTCAAGCCGTGCGGATAAACTGCCGAGTCGCTACCACATGCGACCAGCACGCCTTCAGCAAAAGCATGCGCAACGTTTTTCTTCATCGCAGGCATCACGATTTTAGCCTTCGCTACCATTGGCGCAGGCACGCCGAGCCGTTGATAATTTTCTAAAAACCAATCCGCCAAATACAAAGTTGGAACTAAATATGTGCCGTGTTCCTTCATCAGTTTAATTGCTTCGTCGTCAATGTACGAACCGTGTTCGATTGAATCTACGCCTGCTAATACGGCGAGTTTGATGCCGTCGCCACCATGTGCATGCGCGGCAACTTTGCGTCCGAGCCGATGCGCTTCGGCGACAATTGTTTTCATTTCTTCAAGCGTATATTGCGAAGCTTTCGGATCATCGCCGAGTGAGAGGACTCCGCCGGTTGCGCAAACTTTGATGACATCTGCGCCGTATTTAATAACTTCGCGCGTCTTTTGCATCACGCCAGGAATGCCATCGGCGACGCCTTCTGCGACTTTATGAAATTCCGGCGCGAGCAGCGTGTCGTCGCAATGTCCACCCGTAATTCCAAGCGCAGGCCCCGAAGCAATGATGCGTGGCCCTGGTACATCGCCAGCATTAATCGCATCGCGCAGAGCAATGTCAGAATAACCGCTCGCGCCAACATTTCGCACCGTAGTGAATCCGGCTTCCAATGTGAGCCGCGCATTTTTTGCGCCGTACAAAGCTTCACGCGGAACTGAAATGCCCAGCGATGAATAACCCAGCGAACCGGGATTAAAGGTCAGATGCGTATGGCAATCCATCAAGCCGGGCAACACTGTGAATTTGCTGAGATCAATAATTTCAGCATTCGCGGGAATTGCTACATTCGCGCCAATGGCAGTAATTTTTTCGCCTTCGATAACAATCACAGCATTGTTGATAACAGTGCCTGTCCGCACATCTAACAAACGTCCAGCCTTAATCGCTTTGGTCTTTTCCTGAGCAGAAACAAGGGCAGTAAAAATAAAAATTGTGCAGAGCAGCAGGGTAAATTTTTTCATTGTGGGTGAACTCCTTTTGGCAAAACGATTGAGTTGTGATTGAATACCAAGTATTCGCTTCAGCAGTATCGAAACAAATTATAACTGAGAAAGTATGCCTATCATTTTCTACCAGTCAAATTTTTGTCCTGAATGCGGCAATCAAAATGAACCACGCCGTTGGTGGCAGCACCGTTATTTCTGCGAGCATTGCGCCGAAAAGCTGGGACGCAAGTGGGATTGGTTGCCAATTGCTTTTGCCGTGGCAGGTTTAGCAATGGGAACGCTTTTCAATTATGGGCGACGCGAAACAATTCGTGAAGTCGTCGTCAATCAACCGACGGCGCAACTTAACAGCGCCGCGCCGCCCGTAGTTTCTGCGCTGGATGCCACCGCACAACTCAAGCCCGCACAATTTGCGAAAGCGGCGAGCAATTTTTTGTGTGGCGCACGCACGAAAAAAGGCACGGCTTGCAAACACCGCGTCGAGGCCGAGGGGATACGCTGTTTCCAGCACACCGGAATGCAGGCGAAGCGCAGATAAAATTTATTGCAATTTATTTCAGACTAATTTCAACTAAGCGCTGTCTAAGTTTTCGTACTTAGTACTTAACCTCTTTATCAAGTAAACCCATAATCGGTGGTAGTGCGTGAGGCTACTGCGATGCTTGAAGTGTGGCTTCAGGCACTAACTTTGAAAGGAAGAAAATTTATGAAAAAAGTAATGACTATTTTGCTAACACTTGGAATTATGCTGGGCTTGAGCGCAGTTTTATGGGCGCAGCCAGAGACGACCAGAGTTCGAACTCCACGCATTCATCGCCGTGCTGTCGGACAGCATAAGCGCATTCAGCAGGGCGTTCGTTCAGGTGAAATTACAAAGGGCGAAAGAGGCGTATTAGGAGCCGAACAAAAAGATATTCATCAGGATGTTAAGGAAGCAAGGGCTGATGGCGTTGTCACCAGAAATGAGCGGAAGGAAATTAAGCACGATCAGAATAAGGCGAATCGTGACATTTATCGCTTGAAGCATAATCGC
>JAYSTY010000022.1:0-10741 GCA_043719385.1 Blastocatellia bacterium
CAGCCTCAAACTTTCTTTTGGGAAAATTATGCCCTTACTCTTTCTTGCGACTTTCACTTTTCTGTTGTTAATTTTATTTCTTGGTGGAGCTTTGGCGGGTGGAATTTATCTTGCCAATCGCAAATCCCCTGCGCAACTTGACGAAGGTCGCCGTTCCTTTATCGGCATGAGTGGCGAAGAAGATACCTCTTATACTGTCTTCGTCGGGTTGCAATTGGTTGTGCAGGTATTCGGCAGCGATGACCTGCGAGCGCGGCTCAAACGCTTAGTCGAAATGGAAGAAACAAGCGCCGCCGATAAACGACGCTTTATGAAATCCGTCGCGTCTTTATTGCTCGAAAATCAATATGCGTGGGAATATGGTTATTGGGATTATCAAACCGATGCCAACGCCGCGATTCAGGGTTTCAATCAGTGGCGCAACGAAATCGAAGCTTCGATGGCGACCGAAGAAGACGAAATGGGCAACGAAATTGATCCCTTGAAACGATTCTCTGACAGTAAGGAATATGTCATCGTCACTTTGCTGATGATGATTGACAGCCGCGATGATGCGGTTGAGGATGACACCGGCGCCTATGAATTCCGCCCCACGTATCAACAATTGTCGCAGCCGTTCCGCTCATCAATCGAAATCATTCCCGAAGCCGATTACTGGCGCACTCCGACCTTTGAAACACTCCTCGAAGCAATGCGCGCCCTTGATCCACGCGCCATCGAACGCGATGCGTTTTACGTTTACCCCGGTACAGAAAACGACGGACTCTCCACAATGGATTTAATTGGCGATACTTCGTGGAAATATTTGACGGATCATCCGTTGCGGTTTAGTTAAGGCCTTAACTAAACGACATTTCCAATCCATAACAGATTTTTTTGCAATGGTGTGTTCTTTAACGCCTGGTAGAATTTTTCATCGGCTGTGACCAATTCGCAGGACAAAGAAATAGCCAGGGCCAAATAAGTCCAGTCATACGCCGTTTGGCCCGTTGCTTCAGCCCCGGCATAGGCAGATTGCACCAATTGCTGGTGGGAATGGGGTAAGAGTCTTGTCTTTGCAAACGCCGCAATAATCTGCTGCCCTTCCGCAGCGCTAATTTCACCACGTCGCACTTTTTTCCAGAGAATGTTGGCAAATTCAGGATAAATCAATTCCGGGACGTGCAGCAGATGGTTGCCCTGCAAAATTCGAGTGGCTTCCTGTTCGTAAATTTCTGGCACATACCACTTGATCGCAACACTCGCATCTACGACATATTTCATCGCCTGCGATCCTCGCGCAACAAGGCAGCGCTATCTAAAAAAGTTCGACCCCGCAGTGATTTTTTTATTGTCGCAGCAGTTTGCTCATCTGACATCCCGTCGCGTTCAGCGAACAGATTGAGAATGGAAAGAACCTCACTTTGCAGGGAGCGTCCATTACGTTTGGCCTGTTCTTTTAATTTCTCCAGGACGGTTTCTTCTACATCACGGACTAAGACATTTGGCATATTTCAATTCCTTTCCCACTTATGCTTACAAAATGTAAGCATAAGTCAGTGTTCTTTTTTTGGCAAGCGTCGTCAACTTGCGCATCCAACCTTTCTGGACAATTCCAGCCCAATATAGTAAAAATTCTGCTTAGCTCTTACCGTTTCCTGCCAAAGGCGCTCCATCAATGAAATTTGGCGTAGTTGTTTTCCCCGGCTCAAATTGCGATCACGACGCTTATCACGTCATCAGCAAAGTCATCGGTCAACCCGTAGATTTTATCTGGCATAAACAGGAATCTGTCGCCGGCTTCGACGCGATAATTTTGCCGGGTGGTTTTTCCTACGGCGATTATTTGCGCTCCGGCGCGATTGCAAATTTTTCGCCTGTCATGCAGGCCATCAAGCAATTTGCCAGTGACGGCGGTTTGGTCGTGGGCATTTGCAATGGCTTTCAGATTTTGTGCGAAGCCGGATTGTTACCCGGCGCTTTGCTGCGTAATCGGGATATGAAATTTATCTGTGAACACGTAACGATTCGCGTCGAGCAAACCGATCTGACGTTTACTGCTGGTTATGCGCCAAGCCAGGTTATACGGATTCCGGTTGCGCATGGCGATGGCAATTATTTTTGCGACCCTGAAACTCTGGCAGAATTGGAAAGCGAAAAACGGATTATCTTTCGTTACTGCGATGCCGATGGCAACATCACCGAAGCGGCAAATATCAACGGCTCTTTGCAAAATATCGCTGGCATTTGCAATCACGAGCGCAACGTTCTCGGCCTGATGCCACATCCTGAACGCGCCGCCGAAGACGCGCTTGGCAGCCACGACGGTCTGGCGATGTTTCATTCGATGACTGTCGCGCTCAGAGAAAAATTAAAAACAAAATAATTTTTGGTCTTTGGGCTTTGGGCTTAGGACTTTGATTTTTGTTGCCAGCAAATTTATCAAAGACCAAAGACCAAAGACCAAAGACCAAAGACCAAAAACCAAAATGGAAATTACGCCTGAACTCCTGAAACAGCATAACATCACGCCGGATGAATACGACCGCATCAAACAATTATTGGGACGCGAACCGGGATTTACCGAACTCGGCATTTTTTCCGTGATGTGGTCGGAGCATTGCTCGTACAAATCTACGCGCCTGCATCTGAAAAATTTGCCCGTCGAAGCGGAATGCCTCGTGCAAGGCCCTGGCGAAAATGCTGGCATCGTGGACATTGGCGATGGCTGGTGTGTCGCCTTCAAGATCGAATCGCACAATCACCCTTCATTCATCGAACCGTATCAGGGCGCTGCGACAGGCGTAGGCGGAATTTTGCGTGACATTTTCACGATGGGCGCGCGTCCCGTGGCGGCGATGAATTCCCTGCGCTTTGGCCCGATTCGTGACGAAGACATGAAAGACGAAAAGTCCACTGCAATCGTCAAACGCAATCGCCGCATTATGGCTGGCGTCGTCAAAGGCATCGGCGATTACGGCAATGCTTTTGGCGTTCCGACCGTGGGCGGCGAAGTTTATTTTGCCGATGAATATTCATTGAATCCATTGGTCAATGCGTTTGCGCTGGGATTGGTGCGACGCGAACAAATTTTTTATGGCAAGGCGGAAGGCATCGGTAATCCGGTGATTTATGTCGGCGCAAAAACCGGACGCGATGGCATTCATGGCGCGACAATGGCTTCGGCTGAATTTGACGAAGCGGCGCTGGAAAAACGCCCGACTGTCCAGGTTGGCGATCCGTTTTACGAAAAACTTTTACTCGAAGCCTGCCTTGAAGCAATGCGTGCCGGAGCCATCGTCGGCATTCAGGATATGGGCGCAGCCGGACTGACTTCATCAAGTTGCGAGATGGGCGCGCGTGCGGGGAATGGCGTCGAGATTAATTTGGATTTAGTGCCACAACGCGAAACCGGCATGACGGCTTACGAAATGATGCTTTCCGAATCGCAGGAACGCATGCTCATCGTTGCCGCCAAAGGCCATGATCGTCAGGTCGCAGAGATTTTTCACAAGTGGGATTTGGATGCCGTGACCATCGGACACGTCACTGACACACAACGTTTGCGCGTGCTGCACAAAGGCGAAGTCGTCGCCGATATTCCCAACGCGGCGCTGACCGACGAAGCGCCGAAATACAATCGCCCCCAGGCAGAATACAAAATCTCAACCGAAGACGTAACACCAAAAATTGAGTCAGGCTTCCAAAAACTGTCTGAAGAAGTTGGCGCAGAAAATATTTACAACAAAGCTTTATTGCGCCTGTTAGCCGCGCCCAACATCGCGTCAAAGCAGTGGGTCTATCGCCAGTACGATCACATGGTGCGCACCAATACGACGGTTTTGCCAGGCTCGGATGCTGCCGTCATTCGGGTCAAGGAAACACGCAAAGCGCTGGCGATGTCACTTGATTGCAACGGACGATTTGTATTTTTAAATCCGAAGGAAGGCGCGAAA
Organism: Blastocatellia bacterium; assembly: GCA_043719385.1. GTDB lineage: Bacteria > Acidobacteriota > Blastocatellia > RBC074 > RBC074 > JAFDVL01. The sequence goes on from JAYSTY010000022.1 coordinate 3,936, forward strand.
CTTGCGGTTGCTGAGTCCGCCCGCAACGTTGTTTGCAGCGGCGCGAAACCATTGGCGATTACGAATTGCCTGAATTTCCCGAACCCCGAACGCCCGGAAATTATGCGGTCATTTGTGGATGCGCTGGAAGGAATGAGCGAAGTCTGTCGCGCTCTGGGAACGCCTGTGACAGGCGGCAATGTCAGCATGTACAACGAAACCGAAGGCACGCCGATCTATCCAACGCCAGTCATCGGCATGCTCGGCGTCATCGAAAAACCCGGTCACATTACGCAACAATGGTTCCGCGAAGTTGGGGATGTGATTTTATTGTTAGGTGAAACAAAAGACGAATTAGGCGGGAGCGAATTACTGGCCACAGTCTTCGGTGAAGTTTGCGGCGTAATCCCGCAACTTGATTTGACCGCAGAATTAGCTGTCCAAAAAACCTGCCTCACAGCAATTCAGGCTGGCTTAATTCGTTCGGCACACGATTGCTCCGAAGGCGGCCTAGCCGTAGCCCTCGCCGAAAGCTGTTTCTCTCACAATGGACACAAAGCCATCGGCGCAACAATCAATCTTCAATCTCCCGGCTCCAATGCTGCCTGCTTGTTTTCCGAATCAGCTTCCCGGATTGTGATTTCCGCCAAACCTGAAAACGTCGAACAGATCAAAGCTATCGCCGCGCAAAATAATACTGCCTGTACAGAGCTTGGATTAGTTGAGGGCGAGAATCTGACGATTACAATTGAGGGACAGGAAATAATCAACCAGCCAATTCAGAGCCTTGAAAAGGCCTGGCGCGGAACACTGCCGAAAGCCTTAGAAATGTAGGATAGGCGTCCCGCCTGTCCATAATTTCATTTATCAGAACGGGCAGGACGCCTATCCTGCCTAATCAGTCGGGTTGAATTAATGAATCCTTTTCATCCTCGCTGAAGCCTCGTTAAGGCAATCATGGCAAATGTATGTTTCGGGTCCAGCTAATAGGTTTCCTCCCTCATTTCGTGTTCGGTCGCAGAATGAACACAATAATTCGCCGCCTGTTCTTTGCCCCCGATCTTCCGTTGCCTGGTTGATCAGATTTTGCCACTGGTCAATAAACGCTGCTAATTCGGCCTCGGTGTTAGGCACTGAGACGTTCTCTGAAATGCCTGATAACTGGAAATCGAAGATGCGTGCATTTTCGTTGTCTACAGGAGGATCAGAAGGAAGCGTTGCGGTACTGGTACTCTGTCGATGTATTTCAAGACACATGGCAACGCACTCATTGCAGATTCGTGCAGGTCGGCCTATTACACCGACTATGGACAGGACGTCGTTTGCCGATTTACCGCAAAAGGAACACTGCCCTGTAATGGTGATCACGATATGTTTGGGAAGAGAGGTCAAGCCAGTTCCATCAATCCATACTCCTGTGGTTCCAACTCCAATTAACGCGAGAAAACTTCGTCGTTTCATCTTTGTCCTCCATTAGCTATAACATCACTCTTATGGGGAACGGGTGATTTTGCTGACTAATAAAAATTCCAGTTGTCGCTGAAACTACATCAGTCAGTTTTCCAATGCCTGAGTTGAACGTAGAAACAAAGTTTATATTTTATCGCGCTACAGAAGCAAGCGTAATGGCTGTCTTATTCTTTAGAAATCCTTCACTTCATCAGGCATTAATTTTCTGCCCAGCAAGGTTGCTACGATCTGGCGTGTGCCGCCGTGGTTGCGATGCTCGCCGAGGTAAATTCCCTGCCAGGTTCCCAACAATAATTTTCCCCGCCCAATTGGAATTGTCAGCCCACTCCCCAATAACGAAGCCTTAATATGCGCGGGCATATCGTCCGCGCCTTCGTAATCGTGTTCGTAATAGGGAGCGTTTTCAGGAATTATTTTGTTGAGGTGGCGCTCCAAATCGCCGCGCACATCAGTGCTGACATTTTCATTGATCGTGAGTGAAGCAGAAGTATGCTGGATGAAAAGTTGCAGGAAGCCGACTTCGATTTCGCGCAATTCCGGCAACTGCTCCAGCACTTCGCGGGTAACGACGTGGAAGCCTCGCGCACGAGGTTTAAGCGTAATGATTTTTTGTGACCAGTACATAACTGGCAGCAATTATCGTTGAGGGAGAAGGCAAAAGCTACTCTCTCAGTCAAATTTTATTTGGCTTTGCGTACCGCAGTTTTTTTGGTGAGAGGAGTTTTTGGTTTTACTGCGGCAGGTGCAGGTTTTGCGGTTGTTTGCGGCGGCTCTGTCTGAGGCCGATTTGGTGATGGTGGTGCGACGGAAAAAGTCAGCAATGCGCTGATCGGCTCCTTTTGCTCAGCCAGTGCAGACGCTGGAAATTCCCATTGCCGCGCCGCTGCTAAAGCCTGCATATTTCCTTCCGGTAAAGTTGAACCCAGAATATTGGTTTTCGTGACTTTGCCATTGGCTCCGATTTCGATGCGAACCTGAATTTTTCCGGTAATTTTCTTTTGCTGAATATCTTCAACCCACGCTGGCTCTACTTTTTTGGTCGCACTGGCTTGTAAATCAGCCGACTTGCTGGCAGCAAAAGTCAGGCCCACAGGTTTATCCGGCTCGACGGCAACCGCCAGGATCAGGTAACGATCAGAGGCACTGAACGATGGCGCAAAATTACTGCCGCGCAAATAATTTGTGTAAGTATCCTGATTCATCTTCATCTCACTTTTGAGAAAAAAATATGTCATCCCAGCTTCGGCTTCAAAGCCCTGATTTCCGAATGAAGTCGGAATCGGGTTGCTGGCTTTATTCCCAGCATATTGATTCACATCAATAATCAAACTGGTGCCCGGCGTCGTTCCATCACCCACGCTGTACGCCGTCAGAAAATGAAGCTCAAGGTGTTTTTGCATTGGATCGCCCAGCGTAATAATGGCGGGTTTAGGCGTCCGAAAGGAACGGAGATAATGCGTTTGCAGCAATGAAATCTCGTAGCCTGGGTAGGCTTTCTTCAGGTTGCCCGTAAATTTCTCATCATCTGTCTGCGCCGCCGTGCGCAAACGAAAAAGCTGATCGCTGATTTCCCCTTTTCCGGTGGCCAGGAAAAGTCGCGTTGTCAGATACACAACCGTCGGCGGATCATCCAGCCCCTGGGCCAGAATCTGTGAGGTAAAACCAAAAGTTAAGCAGGAAAATATCAGGAGCAGGATAAAGCGATGTGGAGTTGGCAAAATAAAAACCTCCGATGAGATGCGGATAAGCAAAAGATAAAATTTGTGAGAGCCAATGTTTTCAAGCTGAAAATCTTAGCGGCGTTCGGCTGCAAAAGTGGGGCGTGGGGGCGCAGACGAAGAAGACGAGGCATTCATAAACGAGTCCATCTGACTCATGATCGGGGCTGTATGTTGCAACATTTCGCGCGTGGTTTCAATGGATGAAATCAGCGTATCGAAATCCAGGGTGCTCATGTATTCGGGACCTGGCATCGTGACTACCTGATCATTGACCAGACCGAAAAAGTTTTCGATCATTTGTAACTGGGCTTCGACTCTTTTCACACTTCGTTCGATGTCATCAAACGTCTCAATGCGACGGCGTAAAATCGAAACATTTTTTTCGTGCAAAGGGCGCGTCGTGTCATCCACCACCTGAGCGGAGCGTTCGGCCTGGCGTAATTGATTTTCCACGGCCTGCCGATTGATGGAGCGCAGGTGTATTTTGCGGCGGCGATATTCATCCAGCAAATCAACGAAGGCCTCCCAGGCCGTTTCGAGTTCCATCAATTGGGGCGGATCATTTTTCAGGCGCGCAAATTTCCTGAAGTTGCTGGCAATCTGGCCTTTCATCCAACTCAAATATTCTACGGCTTCGCGTTCACGGGGATCAAAAGTTTTGATGAGTTCCTGGCGCAGGTGATTCCGATTTTCGTGCATTTGCTGACGGGCGCGACGATCAACAACGCGACGATAAAGAGTCGAGACGGGGACAATCGCCAGATAAGCCACTTCAGAAACCAGCGCCCCGGCCAGAACAACGCCGGCATCCATCATGCCAAACATCGAAGCATACACAGTTCCCGCCGTAGCCAGAACCATCGCGCCAAGATTCAGCGGTTCTCTAAAAGCGGATTTGATGTATGAAATTTTGCGCTCCATAATCCGATTGCGGAAAATTGATACGGAATGTCAGGGCGCAAAGATTCATCTTTTTTCTCACGCGCATTCCGTTGTCAAAGAAACCTGCCTGCCAAAGCAAACTGCCAGTTTGGCTTTACGCTCCAAACTGGCAGTTCTCAGCGTTATTCGCTCGTCTTCGCGCGATTGGGCATTGACTCGTCTGCCGCGCCCAAAGTCTTTTCGGAATTAACTACCGGTGCACCTTCGCCTAAGCCGGGAGTCACCGCATCAGGAATTAAACCCATTTGCCGTTTGTAAGCCAGCAGGCTATCCTGGGCTTCATAATTCGCCGCCTGCAATTCAATTTCCTGCATACTGCTGTCAAGCGTATTGGTGGCCATTTCGGCTTTGGCTTCGGCAGTTGCCGCCCGCCGCGAGATTTTTTCGCGCATATCGTCAAACGTTGCCGAATCATCTCCCACCTGAAAACTCGTCATCGTTTGCGCAATTTGCTCCTGCATCTTGGCCTGCTTGCTTTGCGCAATTAACTGCATCGCCTCATCGGTCTTCTTTTTCATCTGCGACATGTAATTGTCGCGGAATTTCATGGCCTTGCCGGAAGCGTCTTTAGCTGAGGTCATTTGGAGCTTCGTAACTTCCAGACCTTTTTGCGTGGTGTTTAATTCAGCGATCCACTGGGTCGCAATATCATCGCGCCCCATTTTAATGGCAGCTTTTACTTTGCTGTCAAGTTCAGTAATTTTTGTTTGAGCCTGCTCAACCTGGCGGGTTAGAAGCTTTTCATTGGCGACGACCTGAGCGACGTTGTTATTCATTTCCGGGATTTTGTCGCGCATATCGCGGATCAATTGTTGCAGGATAAGTTCAGGGTCTTCGGCCCGATCAATGATGCCACCAAAGATTGAACGGAACAGCCTAACGATTCGATTCCACATTGTTTTAGTTCCTCGTAATTAATTTTGCCTTACTACCAGATTGAGTGTTGAGTGAACAAGCATTTGCTGTCAGGACGCAGTATAACAAAGTTTTTTCAAGTCACACAGAATCAAAACATATTCTGCCCATAATCTCGCAACAAACTTTCATGTGCGCCGAAATATTTCAACCGCACAGAAAATCGTTCAATCTGACCAAAATAGTAATTGACAATTAATAAGCACAATTGTACCGTTCATCTGGCACTAAATTTACAAGTGCAATTAAGAAGTAAAGTTAATATTTTTCACGGGTTACTCATTGGGAAAGTCGGCAATTGACTAAACAAAGTGATTGGACCTTAGCTCATCACATTTGCGGGTTAGTTTTCCAGGGTTAAATCCAGTTCTATGCCAAATCGGCACTTGAGTAAATTCTCTTTAAGTTTTCAGTCAATGCAGCATTTTTTGCTGACTTTATCAATGCCTGGTGTTTTGTGCTCTATGGGCAATGAACGATTAAAAAAACGCTCCCCCCTCCAAAAACGTTTTCCCAACGACATACACATCGGTTTATCAGGAGATATTTTCCCATGAAACGATTACTAATTCTGGTCGCTTGTCTGACTATTTGTTTACTCACCAATTTAAGTTTGCGCGTTCCTGTGGCAGCAGAAGCCCAGGCAACCTGTACCACTGCATTAGCGCCGACATTTACCTATGGAGTTGATAAGAACATCCCGCTCCCAGGCGGCGGCGTCCTCAAAGATGGCGACCTGTTTTATCTGGGTAATGCCAACGGTGTTAAGTTCACCTCCAAATCAGCAGTGGAACTCTTTCAGGCTGGAACCGCCGCCGATTTTGTAATTTTCCCCGGCTACCCAAATACAATTGCCACATTCTTCAGACATTCAACCCCCAACACTTCTGCCAGCATTGTTTCCTGCCTGGATAGTTTCTGGGACATCAGCTTTCTTCTTTATGGTCGAGATGCCGCCGCCGGGGATGTGACCGAGATTTTCCTGCAACAACCGGATGGCAGCAAGCGCATCAAATTAGCCGAATTCAAAACTCAGCCCGATAGTAAAGGGACAATGGTTACCTTTTTGTTACCTGGTGCCGACCTTTCGGCAGTTGGCCATACGCCAACCACAGTGGGGCAAATAATTCCGTTTGAGATCGCGGGCGGAAGCGGAGGCACTCGCACACAGTTAATCACCATCGCTTTGCCAATGGATGGCAGCATCCCGGATTGTAACCAGTTAGAATTTAAAGTCACTCGCGCTGGCGGTGTGGGCGCAACTCAGATTGTACTTGTTAATTTAGTTGTCACGCGTAAAGCGACTACTACTGCCACTGGCAAAGGTTTATTGACTGGCAACACGGGGAGCTACCCAACGACCTTGAAATGTGATCTGGTGTGTCCGGCTTGTCCAGTCGTTAGCACTTTAGTCTGCGACAAGACGATTTGTTTCTATGATGCTCCGACCTGGCTCAATCGCCTGCTCGGTAATTTCTCGCGTTACCAGAATTATTATGTCAGTCTGCCCTACTTCAATAACGGTCAGGCTTTCCCCATCAGCGCCAATATGCAATACCAGATTGCCCAGGCCATTGGTTACGGCGCGGCCAATCCCAATGATCCCCGTGCCAAACTGATCTCGGCCTATGTCGCCGCCCAGTTAAGCTTCCAGGATCAGACCACTTTCTATTGGGCGGAAATGAGCAAGCAGAAACTCGGCTGCCACATTCGTATGCCGATGGCGATGCCGGGGATGCCCGCGCCGCCTCCTGCCCTGCCCATCACGATCAATGGCGT
>JAYSTY010000211.1:0-3335 GCA_043719385.1 Blastocatellia bacterium
CGATGATTGGTTTCCTGTCGATTTAACTCATCCACAGTGAATCATCTCATCGCCTTTTTTGTGAAGCCCTCCTCAAAATTTGTCCGAACTATTGTAAAATAAATCGTTGCCAAAATTGATGACGACGGCATTGAGCTTTGTATTAATGCGTCCGGGACTGCTCGCCATTCGTTTGGCATCAGCGGTAGAAACCCCCGCAAGTTTGGCAAAGGCCGCTTCCATCTTCGCAGCATCATAAAACGGTTCGGCTTTGCCTGTGGCGGCGTCAACTTTCGTGACCTGACCATTTCTTCGTTCTAAATACGACGTACCATCGGGCAACCACGTTAACCCGGTAGCCATTTTGCCGCTGAAGTTGATCCGTTTTTCCGGGTCGTAAATATCATCAAGCGTGAGTAATGTATCCTGCGCAAAAACTGGTGAAGTAAAGAGCAAAAAGATAAGCGCCGCTAATTTGTGCATGTTCGGGTTCTCCTGAATTTCGTGAAGCGTAATTGAGCGAAGTGAAACATAACTGTTTGCTTCTGCATTGCGGAATACAATATTGTAAACGACTACACAAAACAAATAAGGGAGTATCGGGATGAAAAATATCACTTTGATTGGAATGATTTTGTTGCTAAGTTGCGCCGCCGTTTTTGCCCAGGCGACAAAACAAAATTCTGTGCGCTCGCAAATGCTGGTAACGACAGAATGGCTGGCGAAAAATTCGGGCAATCCAAAACTTGTATTGATTCATATTGGCACTGACCAGAAAAATTTTGAAGCCGGGCATCTTCCGCAGGCACGATTTTTGCGCTACGCCGATATTGTCGCTTCACGCGATGGTGTGCCGAATGAACTGCCGCCGGTCGAAAGGTTACAGCAGGTTTTTTCACAGCTTGGCGTCGCTTCGGATTCACGCGTCGTTTTGTATAGTGAGACTCAGGGGTTGTTAGCGGCGCGGACTTATTTCACGCTTGATTATTTAGGCTATGGTGATAACGCCGCGTTGCTGGATGGTGGTTTGGAAAAATGGAAAGCTGAAAAACGTGAGATTTCTACGACCAGTTCAGCCGTGACAGCCGCGAATTTTACGCCGCGTATTAACGCTAAAGTTTTAGTCACACGCGAAATTGTCAAAGACATTTCGTGGCTGGCGGCGAACACTGAAAACGCTCCCTCAATCTTGCTGGATGCGCGTCAGGCTGATGTTTACGATGGCACAAACGGTAATAAAAATTTACCGAAAAATGGTCACATCCCCGGCGCCGGCAATCTTTACTGGATGACGACTTTACAAAGCAAAGAGAATCCTATGCTCCTGCCAGTGGTGAATTTGCGCAAAATGTACGAAGCCGCTGGCATTAAGGCTGACCAGAAAGTTGTGACGTATTGCTGGATTGGGATGATGGCTTCGCACGCGTATTTTACGCTGAAATATCTGGGCTATGACGTAGCGATGTACGATGGCTCATTCACCGAATGGGCAAAATCAGAAGGCACAACGGTTGTCACAGGAAAAAATCCAAAATGAAAAATTGCTGATAAGCAGGTATAGACAGGATTGATGAAAACACAAGATTTACAGATCTGCTGTGTTCATCTTGTCCATCCTGTTAATCCTGTCTAAGTCGCTTTACTTTTTACGGACCTGTCAAGATTCCATTGAGATTTACCCTGCGGCTTGACCTGCTTCGTCATAAGACTTAGAAAAGTTGTTATGAATATCCTGATTACGGGCGCAACTGGTTTGGTTGGTACACATCTGACACGCAGCTTGGTGGCAGAAGACCATAAGGTCATTGCCGTCACGCGTAATGCCGAAAAAGCGCGCCACCTCGGCATTGAAATTGTTGAATGGAAACACCCTGAACAAGAAATCTTTCCGGTGGCTGCGCTTCATGACATTGATGTCGTAGTGCATTTGGCAGGCGAGCATATCGCCGCGACACGCTGGAGCGAAGAGCAAAAACTTCGCATCAGAAATTCTCGTGTCCTCAGCACACGCAATTTGGTAGCAGCCATTGAAAAATCTGCGCACAAACCCAAAGCCTTTATTTGCGCCTCTGCCATTGGCTTTTACGGTGATCGTGGGGAAGAGCAGTTGCCTGAAACAGCAGTTGCCGGAAAAGGTTTTCTGGCGGAGATTTGTCAGGCATGGGAGGCCGAAGCCGCGCACGCAAAATCTTCCGGTTGCCGCGTTGCTCAGGTTCGTATCGGCGTTGTGCTGGCGAATGAAAGTGGCGCGTTGCAGGAGATGCTGCCTATTTTTAAGTTTGGCCTCGGCGGAACGCTGGGCAGTGGTCAGCAATGGTTTCCCTGGATTCATGTGGATGATGTGGTCGGTATTATTCAGCACGCGATCATCAACGAAGCGGTTCAATCGCCCATCAATGCCGTAGCTCCAATAAGTGTGACCAATCATGAATTTACGCAGGCGCTGGCGGCAACGATTCATCGCCCCGCATTTTTCTTTGTTCCAAATTTTGCGTTACGCATTGGCCTGGGAGAAATGGCGGATATGTTATTGAGCAGCGTTCGAGTGATCCCGGAAGTGGCAGCGAAGACAGGCTATGAATTTAAATGTCGTTTGTTGACAGATGCGTTGAGCGATTTACTGAAGAAAGAATAGTTGCGCAAACTTTCCAGTTTGCATCAGTCCGCCAGCAAAAATGCTAATAGTAACCTGTGCTTGAAGTGGCTTGTTTTCACGACGCAAGCTGGAAAGTTTGCGCTACTTTTTAATCAGGGCGTCCGCCACTTCCTGCCATCCTGAACAATCAGGCGATTCAGCATCGGTGATCCCCACGCGCCAGCTTCATAATTGGGAAATTCGGGTTTTGTCTGACTCCAAATATCCAGCAGTGGCATCACAATTTCCCAGCCGCGTTCGGTCAAATCACGCCGTGCGTACAACGTCGAGTCTCCCAAAATACAATCCAGCAATAATCGTTCATAGGCTTCGGGCGAAGGGATGCCGAACGATGAGCCATATTGAAAATCCATGTTCACCCATTGAATTTTGGTTTGTTGACCGGGGATTTTCGCGCCTACTCTAAGCGTGATTCCTTCATCCGGCTGAATGCGCACTACCAGGACATTCGGCTCAAGCTGGTTTGGCGCCAAATGCCCAAACAACAAGTGTGGTGCTTCTTTGAATTGAATCGCAATTTCGGTGACGCGCTTCGGCAGGCGTTTGCCAGAGCGCAGATAAAATGGCACACCCGCCCAACGCCAGTTATCAAACATGATTTTCAGCGCCGCATACGTTTCCGTTTTTGATTCGGGATGGACGCCGGGTTCTTCGCGGTAGCCGTTCACGGCCTCGCCATTGACGACGCCGGAGCCGTATT
>JAYSTY010000212.1:0-8091 GCA_043719385.1 Blastocatellia bacterium
TCATCTTTTTCAATGCCACATTTAGTACAGCATTTCATCTGGACACCTCTATCTCCAGTTCATAAAGTACAATACAGAAAAAACAAATTGTTTCGGGAACTTAAAGGAAATGGAGCCGACTATCGGATTCGAACCGATGACCTTCTAATTACGAATCAGACGCTCTACCAGCTGAGCTAAGTCGGCCTAACTTGTCAACGGGCGCATCTTACAATAGACCTCACAACGCGGTCAAATCGAAATAATTTTCAGCCGCGAGCAGTTTGTCGGGTTTTGTTTTAAAATGCCGGCGTGAAATTATTAGCTCCCTCTAAATTGTTTACTTTGCTTTTCCTTTGTGGTTTTGGCTCCATTGGAATCCTGGCGCAGGCTGACGAAGTGCGCCTCACCTATCCATCATTTTCCAATCAAAGCTATCGCATTACTTTGGAGGTCAATTATCAGGAGCAAACTTTTTCCGGGCAGGAAATAGTTCGCTTTACCAACTCAACGCGCCGCGACCTGGAGCAAATTAATTTTCATCTCTATCCGAATATCGGGCAGGAGGAAGACGAATTTCCCTGGTTGACCGTGCAGGGAGTGGCATTAGTTCCCGGCGATTATCTATTGTCAACCAAAGGCTCGCTGGTCAGATTCGCCCTGAAGGCGCGCAATTCAATGTTGCAAATTAAGTTGCCCTTCAAATTATTGCCGGGAAAATCGCTGGCCCTGAAAATTGATTTTGCGGCGCGCGTGCCACGCATCCAACGCGAAGAGACAACTCTGCTGGCACATTTTCTGGCTGAAGCGAACGATGCCGTCAGCGAAGAAAAGCAGGCGCATGACTCGCGCGATATTTTCTTTGCTGGCGAACAGGCGATGCTCCTGGGATATTTTTACCCGATTCTGGCGGCGCAGGATGGCATGAACACGGATCAGGGCTTGGCGGTCGGTGTCGGTGGGATCGTGTTTAGCGAAGTCGCCAATTATGAAGTAAATGTCAAAGTTGATTCTGATGTTGCGGTGATTGCTTCAAGTCCGCTGTTGGAAAAGAAGTCAGATGCCACCGAAAAAATTTATACGCATATTTATCGCGGTGAAAATTTGCGCGGCTTTGTGCTGGCCTTCGGCGAGCATCTGAAAGCAATCAAAACAACCATTGGTAAGACGCAGCTTGAAACTTATTATTTGCCAGGTGATGAGAAAATTGCCGCGCGGATGTCAGCGATTGCCGGGCAGTCGCTGCGGGCTTACAACGCAGCCTTTGGCGAATATCCGTATCCACAACTTAATGTCGTCGAATTGCCGTTGCCAGCGGGGTATGGTGGGATTGAATTTCCCGGCCTGGTGGCTGTGGCGCAAGCCTATTGCATAGATTTTGATGCACCAGCGGCGGCGCGTTTGCCCGGACTCGTGCGCGAACAGAAAGATGTGATTCAAAATGCGCTGGAATTTACGCTCGCCCAAACGATTGCTTTTCAATGGTGGGGCAGCGTGGTGGGCAGCGATTCGCAACGTTCGCCTTATCTGGATGAAGCCTTAGCGCATTTTGCGGCGACATATTATTTTGAAGCTGCTTACGGTAAAGAAGCCGGTGAAAAAGCCATTAATCAGCAAATCAAGGCATCCTATCAGGTCTATCGTTCCCTGGGCGGAGTTGATGTTGAAGTTGCGAAGCCAACCAAAGATTTTCGTAATGCGCTGCAATTTTCCGCGATTGTGCAGGCCAAAGGCGCGATGCTGTTTCACGTTTTGCGCCGGGAATTGGGGGACGCACAATTTTTCGGAGCGCTGAAATTATATTTCATGACGCGGCGTTTTCGCTTTGCGACGCCGAATGATTTGCGCGAAGCCTTTATCGCAGCTTCCCACAATCCAAATGTCGTCAAAGCATTGTTTCAAAGGTATCTGAAGGAAAAACGCGGCGATGAAGATTTGGGCAAACCGGAAGCTTCTCTTTTCAGTCAGCCGGAAAAATCAAAGGGGAAGAAGTTGGGACGCTTATTCGGCAAAATCGGCAGAGCCGCCGCACGACCGTTTTAAGGAAAGGATGAAGTATGAGCGATGAATGATGAATTGCTTCTTCTTCATAGCTTATCGTTCCGCGTTCATCGCTCTCACTTATCCCGGCGGCCAGGCCAGATGTCTTCCGCCCAGCACATGGACATGCAAATGAGCGACGCTTTGTCCGCCATCCGCGCCCGTGTTGATGCAGGTGCGAAAACCATTTTCAGCAATGCCCAATTGATTGGCAATTTTCGGCGCGAGCCATAACAAATGTCCTAACAACGCCGCATCGCTTTTACCGGCATCATTCAATGAATCCAAATGCTCTTTGGGAATGATGAGAACGTGGATCGGAGCTTGTGGCGTAATGTCGTGAAAGGCCAGCGCCTGCTCGTCTTCGTAAATTTTTTGCGCAGGAATTTGACCCGCTACAATTTTGCAAAATAGACAATCTTCTTCGGCCATAAAAACTCCTGGCTTAACGCAAGCAATTCTTTTTGTTGGAAATTTGACCAATCACCTTGTGAGTGGCTGGTCGAAGACAGGGAAAAGTAAGAGGACTTAGACAGGATGGACGAGATGAGCCTAAACGCCCTGCCAGGACTGTGTCTTCGTCAATCCTGTTCATCTTGTCCATCCTGTCTATCCCTGCTTTATTCTGCTTACCTGCTGATTAGTGTGTGACGACGCGCCCTAAACTTTTGGCTTGTGCGACCCACGATTGTACTTCTTCTGCAATTGGTGTCGTTGGCGCGACACGTTTTTCCGTGTTCACTTCGACAATTTTCGTAAAGAGATTGTCGGGGCGACGGGTTGCGAGTTCCACCACCGTGTCCACACCCGTAACCTCCAGTAATTCGGCGAATTGTTCAGAGATGCCGTTGACGCGGCGCAAATCGCAATGATTAACCCACGTCAAAATCATGTCTTCACGAATCCCGGATTTAGCAGCGATTTCCTGCCGCCCTTCTTTATCTGCTCCTTTTTTGAGCAATTCTTTTTGCCACGAAATGCCAATGTCGGACAGCTTTTTGTAATACGAATCGCCGATGCCTTCGATCAAAACTAAATCTGTCCAGTCCGGTTTTTTCGGCGCATTGGTCAACATTTCCAGTTCCGTGATTTTGGCACGCAGGCTGCCGATTTCGGAATCTTTGCCGCCGATGTCAGCGTTATATTTGGTCTCCCATTCGCCAGCTTTGGAGCGGAAGATTTCCAGCGCCGCAACGCTGGCGGTGAGTTTTGCGAGGTCAGCATCTTTACCCGCCACATTTTGACGCAACGCGGTTAGCTCTGCGTCCATGACATTTGCCGTTTTTGCGCGTGCCTCCACTTCGGTCTGTAATTTAGCTAATTGCGCTTTTAAATCAGCGATTGCCTGATCGTCTTTGGAATTCTCTGCCGTGCTGGCAGCTTCCATTCGTTTGTAACGGCCTTCCCAATCGGTCACGCTGGCGTTTAATTTGGTGAGTTCGGCGTCTTTCGCGCCGAGGTCATTTTTGTATTTGGTTTCCCAATCGCCTGCTTTATTTTTGAAGATTTCCAGTGCGGCAACGCTGGCGGCAAGGGTCGCTAATTCAGCACTTTTCCCTGACAGACTTTGTTGCGCCGTAGCGATTTCGGCGGCGTGTGCTGCCTGGGATTTTTCTAACTGTGCTTTCAGCCCGGCAATTTCCGCATCGTCTTTCGTATTTTCAGCGCTGCCCGTCGCGGCCAGATTTTTGTAACGCATTTCCCAATCAAGCAATAACGCGTCGCGGTCTTTCAAATTTGCGGTAGCCGTCGCGTAATCGGCATCCAGCGTGGAGAGCCGCGCCGTCTGTGAATTGAAATTTGTTTGCAGCGTATCGAATTCGCCGCTTTTGGTTTTCCAGCGTGTGCTCCACGAATTTTCTAAATCCGCGAGGCGCCCTTCATATTCTTTTTCCTTACTGCCGAATAACAGGCTTTTTAAGAGCCAGCCAACCCATCCGCCTAATAAGCCTGCGATCAATAAACACGGTAACATGTTCCATCCAAACATAATGATTTTCCTCCTCCTGATTAGTTCGCTTTGACGCGAAATTCAATGCGCCGATTTTTCAGTTGTCCTTCGGGCGTAGCGTTATCCGCAATCGGTTTCGTGTCACCGTAACCGTGCGCCGCCAGCCGTTTGGCCTCGATGCCTTTGCCCGCCAAATATTTCAGCACCGCATTTGCACGCCGTTCGCTGAGCGTCAGGTTGGCTTGCGGATTGCCGCGTTTGTCGGCGTGTCCGCCAACTTCAATCGGCGTTGCGGGGACAGTTTTCAGCACGTCAGAAACCTGATCAAGAATGGCTTTGCTGACCGGGCGAATCACATCAGAATTCGTTTCAAATTCGATGGTTTTGCCTTCAAGCTGTTTGTTCAAATCCACCTGCAATTGCGAAGCTGTCGCCGACAAATTACCAACCGTCAAACGATCAATAACTTTCAGATTCGGGCTGACAGCTTTTTCCAAATCACGCAGTGTTTTTAAGCGCGTATCATCATTGGCAACCTGTCCGGTAGCGATGATTTCGCCGTTCTCAATTTTCAACTCGCCATTCGATACATCTTTCAGCATGGGCAAAAGCGCCGGAGCCTCAGCCACCCAGGCGAATTTGAGTAAACCCGCACGGACTTCCAAATTGTCAGTGAATTTACCCGCGCCATACAGTTCGTTGGCACGTGCAATGACGGCTGCTTTTGAGGCCTCATCCGGCAATACACCGTTCAATGTTACCTGTCCATTTTTGATGGCATATTGCAACGTGGGCGCTGTTGCCGTGGCGGTTGCGGTTGAAGTCGTTGCCGTCGGTAACGTGGCGGCGGCGTTATGCACAAACGCGCAGTAATAACACCAGCCGAGAAATAATAAACTTGCGAGCGCAAGCCATAATCCCTTGCTCATAATCTTCTCCTTTTCGGTTTCAATGGATACTGCTTTGACGATGCTTCCGATATTTTTTGCGGCAGAAAACCACAAAAGTTTATTTGTCGAAGCGAATAAACAAAACTTTACACAAATTGTTATAAAAAAGAATTTCGACCCGCTCTGGGTACTGCTTGTCAGAGAATGAGAAGAAAGTAGCAGTTTGATTCACAAAACACAAACCGGATACTACGAGAATTCTCCCGCCTGATGGTAATTCGCGCTGGTTTCCGTGTATCATCGTGGCTCGGCTCAAGCCATTTTATTTTATCGGGAACATGAATTGATCTAACGTATAGGAGGAATTTTATGGAACCATTATCAATCGTATTAGTAACAGCATTTGCGACCAAAGCCTTTGAAAAAATGGGTGAAAAGACTGGCGAGAATATTCTCGGCAAAGCAACAGATTTGGTCAAAAGACTCTTCAAGCAGGACGAACTGATTACGCTGAATTTGTCCGCCGAACATCTTAGCCAACCAGATGAGCAAGAAAAGCTCGTTAAGAGTTTAGAAACTCGGTTGCCAAATAATCCCGACGTAGCGCAACAGCTACAAGCCCTGCTTGCGGCTTTGCAAGCAGCAGAAAAAGGTGACGGCGGAAATTTTTCCGGTCAAACGAATTTTGGCAAAGTTGTCAACAATGTCGGCGAGATCAAAGAAATAAATATGTAACTCACGTTACGCAATTCAGGGTTTTAGCCCGTGAAACGGGTGTGAGCATAAAGCCCCGTGCGTGAGCGCGGGGTACGATTGATAATCTTATCGAAGCTCTCAAAGAGAGCGGCAGCAATTGTAATGGCTATCGCCCGTTATCACGGGCTATAAATATTGTGCCACATCTTCCCCGCGCTCACGCACGGGGCTTTATGCTGTCATCATCTTCGATGGTTAAAAATTTATCTGAGTAATCATCAAGATGTAAGCTATGACCGATAATTTTCCTCAGCAAACAAATCAGGGAAAAACCGTGAATGTTGTGGGTAACACAACCATTAACCTCGGTGCGTTTTCTCAAAACCAGGCAATTCAATTCGTTGATTTGCCAAGTCTTGATACGATTGTTTATGGTAGAGAGGTCGAAGCAAAGATGCTCGCCGATTTCTTTCTCGCGCAGCATAAACATTGTGCGATTGTGGCGCCATCGTGTTTTGGGAAAACTTTTTTGCTCAGAAAGTTTTTGCAACACGTCAATGCGAACGATGCAGATTTCAAAGCTTCGTTCGACAAAATTATTTATTTTAATTGCCGCGAACTAACCACACTGAGTTCAGTGATAGATAAATTTGCAACCTGTCTGGGCGGTAAATTCGAGGCGGAAAATCTTTTCGCTCACATTCAGAACGAGCGGATTTTATGTATCTTCGATAATTTTGAAAGCTGGCTGGCGCAGGACGAAATTAATTCTTTTGTTCATAAAATCTTTAATACGCGTCACCAGTTGCGCACCATCTTTGTCACACAGGAGATGCCGCAAGACGAAAATTTCAAGGCGGAAGAATTAACCGTCATCGGTAAAAAATTATTCCAGGGATTGGATCATGAAGCGGCGTTGGAATTTGTCAGAGCCGAAGGACAAAAAGCGAAACTTGATCAGGTTGCGCCTGACAAGCTGCTCCGTTTTTTTGCCGAAGTTTCATTCATTCCACAGGCGATTCGTTCACTGATTAAGTTTGTCGAGATCAAACGCATTGGGTTTGATGAATTTGTAAAGAACTACAACGCAGGCTTTGCTGCATTTGAGCAGGCGCAAGAGCGGTTCAAAGATGTCAATGACGAATTTCGCCCAACCTTGTATTTGCTGACACTACAAATTGAAGCGCAGGACGAGCGCAGCAAAGACCTGTTGAGCGTCCTCGCCTTCTTTGCCAGCGAAGTCCCTGAACTGGTCGTTGAGAAATTCAAACCCCATGTTTCCGCGATTGAAAAGGAAGTGATTCACAGTCTGGTGGACAACTGGCTGGTCGAAGAAATCACGGTCTTCCGGGGCAAAGATTTTAAATATTATTCACCCCATGCAATGATCCGCCAGGTCGTCCGCGCCTCTCTCCCAAAATTTGAAGATAAACATGCCCAAATTCTTGAGTCGCTCGCAGAGGAACTATTTGACGCCGCTTACTTCAAGCATGAGTATAATCACGAAGAAGCCATTAATCTTTACCGCTGTGTCGAAAAACTGCGTGAGCATTTGGTTAATGTTGAAGGTCGCCACGAACTCGCCAACAATTTGGCGGGGGCTTATCTGAACAAAGGCAATGCGCTTAAGAATTTAGGGAAACCCAACGAAGCGCTAGCGGAATATGACAAAGCGATGGAGATTTGGAAACCGTTGGTGGAAAACGGACGCTATGAACTCGCCAACGTTTTGGCGGGGGCTTATATGAACAAAGGCGTTGCGCTTAAGAATTTAGGGAAACCCAACGAAGCGCTAGCGGAATATGACAAAGCGATTGAGATTCGGAGACCGTTGGTGGCAAGCGGACGGCACGAACTCGCCAACGATTTGGCGAAGGCGTATATGAACAAAGGCGTTGCGCTTTGGAATTTAGGGAAACTCAACGAAGCGCTAGCGGAATATGACAAAACGATTGAGATTCTGAAACCGTTGGTGGCAAACGGACGCCACAAACTCGCCAATGATTTGGCGATGGCTTATATTAACAAAGGCAGTGCATTGGTTGATCAGGAAAAATATAGTGAGGCCGAAGCTGAATACAATAAATCAATCGAAATCCAGGAAAGCTTAGTAAAAGAAGAAAAACGAATTGAACTAACCAACGATTTAGCAATGTCTTATTGGGGCAAAGGGCTGGCGCTAAAAAATCTTGGAAAAATTAACGAAGCAATTAAGATTTATGGCGATGCGTTAACTCTTTGGGAAGAAACTCTGCTACGTGGTGAAATTCAGAATTTGCCGAATATGGCGATTGTTTTGGGAATTCGATTTGATACTCATAAGCAAGCGGGCAACGACGATTTAGCCGCAAAAGATATGCAACGGCTGCATCAGCTTTTGGAATTGACCAGACAAGACACGAGAATTGAGCATCTCGGCAAATCTATTCAAGACGAAATTGATAAGCGGAGTTAGCAAATCAAATGAGGAAGGATGAACGCGGAACGATGAACCCGTCATTGGTCGGTACAGGACAGGGAGCGGTAGCGATCTGG
>JAYSTY010000213.1:0-8066 GCA_043719385.1 Blastocatellia bacterium
GCACTTCGTCGGCTAAATACACCACACCAACTTCTGTCATCATAACGACCAAAGGCGGTGGCAATGAATTTCACGGCTCACTCTTTGAGACACATCGCAACAACGCGTTTGGCGTAGCGCGTGCGCGACAGGACGTACTACCAGGCGGAGAATATAAGGTTCCCAAGCTGATCCGAAACGAATTTGGTGGATCAATCGGAGGTCCGATTTATTTGCCGAAATTTGGGGAAGGCGGAAAATCTTTCTACGACGGTCATAATAAAACCTTCTTCTTTTTCTCACGTGAGGGCAACAGGTTACGGCAGGGCATCACACGTGGTTTCACTGTGCCACCTGCGGCAATGCGTCAGGGCGATTTTAGTGGTTTGATTGATTCACTTGGACGCCAAATAAAAATATACGATCCGCTGACTTCACGCGTGCAGACCATCAACGGGCGTCAAGTCACCGTCCGCGATCAATTCCCGAATAATCAAATTCCGCTCAATCGGATCAGCCCGTTGGCGAAGTATATGTTCAGCATTACGCCGTTGCCGAACGGTATTTCAAATCCATTGATTTCAAATAATTTGATTATTCCTGTAGCGACGAACGCGTTTCCAAATCGTAACGACGATCCGACGACGATTCGTATAGATCATCGCTTTAGTGAAAAAGATAATACTTTCTTCAAAGTGAATGGTGGCAGGATTTATTCTAATTTCCTTGGAACTGGCACTGGCAACGGTGCGCCAACAGCCAACAATGAAGCGAATGTCACCTATCTACCAATGGCTGCAATTGCCGGTGCCTTGAGCTGGACACATACCTTTTCGCCTACATTTTTCGTTGAGACTTTGCTGAATCGAACGTGGCAGAGTACGCAGACGATTGCCGGCCCGGTTGATAATCAGCAGAATTTTTCCAGGCAACTTGGCTTGCCAAATAATTTTGGTGAGATTGGGTGGCCTGCGCTGCGCAGTCTTGGCTTAGCTGGTGGTTCTAATAATTACACTTACATCGAAGGCGATAACCGAAGAGCTGTTTACAGTATTCCGACGAATTTCCAGCAGAATTACACTTTAGTTCGTGGAACGCACAACATCCAGTTTGGTGGAAGTTTTACGAATGACCGCGAACATTTATTACCGGATCAAGGCGATATTTCAGGCGCTGCCAGCTTCAACAGTCAGGCCACTGCGCTGCAAGACCCCGCGCAGGCGAATCCAACCGCTACAACACTCACAGGATACGACACGGCGAACTTCTTTCTAGGTTACGCAGGAAGTTACAACGTAGGACTCAAGCGTGGATTCATGCAGGTGTATGAAAAGAAATTTGGATTCTATTTGCAGGATAGCTATCGCGTCACGAAACGCTTAACCATTACTCCGGGATTGCGCTGGGATGTGAATGAACGCAATAACCTCCTCAGTGCCTATGACGTACAAAATCACGCTTTGCTCTTGCCGGAATCAATTGATAGTTATGTCAGGAAAGGTGCCACGACGCCCCAGCTTATTGCCGCGTATCAGGCTATTGGCGTTAAATTTGAGAGTGCTGCGGATGTTGGGAAATCTTCGCAATTATTCAAGTCGAACTTGTACGACATCAGCCCACGTGGAGGATTCGCCTGTCGGTTGTTTGATGGAAACAAGCAGCTTGTGATTCGTGGCGGCTACGGAATTTATTCTTCTGCGATTCCAATGCGGACGTTACTCGCAAATTTCTCAGGCCTGCTGCCTTTCCGTACTACGTTTACCTACAATCCAAATGCCTCCGCGCAAAGCCCTGACGGAATACAAAATTATCTTTTGCGTGCGAATTTAGGGACAGACCCGAAAGTTAGTTTTATTTCGGGTGCGAATACCTCAAGCGTTGTTGACATTAACAGTGTCGCCGCTCTCGGTCGTGGTCAAAGCGTCATTGGCTTAGCTGAAAATCAGCCCAGCCTTCGGATCCACGAATGGAATATGGCGCTGGAAAAACAGCTTAGCCCCAGTATTGTTTTTCGAGTCACCTACACGGGTAAGCATGGCGTGAACGCGGATCAGTTGAAGGAAATCAATCCACAGCCAAATGATTACGTTTATTACACTCAAACTCATGCATCGAAACCCACTGGTACATTCTCGGCAGTGGCTTTGCGGCTTTATGACAAGAATGCTTATACCTCGGTTCGCATTCAGCAAAAGACTGGCTATATCAATTCCTCGACGTGGACAGTACAGATTGAAAAACGATTCAATAAAGGACTCGGTTTCCAGGCTTTCTATACGATGACTAACTCGTTGCGACTGGCTGGCAACTCCTTCCGTGATGATGGTGCAGTCGTTTACGATCCGTCGCTGTATTTGGCGGGTACGGTTCCGACCGATGAATATCAATTGAATCGTTCTTTGTCGTATGACCGTGATTTGGCTGTGCCAAAGCATCGCATTCGTGGCAACTTCAATTGGGATATTCCCGTGGGCAAAGGTCAACGCTTTCTCGGTGGCGCTTCAGGGTTTGTTAATACTGTCTTAGGCGGATGGAAGCTTGCAGGGAGCGGAACAATGCTTAATACCTGGTTCTCAAAACCTACAGGGAACTGGGGAGAAATCGGAAATTTTGAAATCTACGGCAAAAAATATCCAATTATTGATTGCCGTGCAACTCCTACAACTTCCACTAATCCAGCCGATGAAAGGTGTACGCCGGGGTATCTTTGGTTCAATGGATATATCTCGCAGCGAGTCATTAACCTGAAAAATGCAGCAGGATTGCGGACAGGTGTTTTTGGTTTGCCAGCGGATTACAAGCCCGCACAAAAACCAATTACTACCTATCCAACTGGAACGCCCAGCACTGACCCTACGATCTCTAATGATTACGACACGAACGTAGTTTACATCCCGCTGGATAAGAGTTTTGCTACTACTAAGTGTGATTATGCAACCGGATCGCCTCGTGTGAATTGCCAGCGTGTCGCAGTGGACACAGGTTATCACCAGTGGCGCAATCAATACCATGTTGGACCTTTTAACTGGGTAGCCGACGCTTCACTTTTGAAAGTCTTCACGATCAAAGAACGTTATCGTTTACGTGTGAATCTTGACCTCTTCAATATCTTCAATGTTCAGGGACTGAATGCCCCTAATGCTGAAGGTATTGTTAGTCTTGGCAGTTCCTACGGTGCGGTGAATGGTTTCAAGCCACGACAGTTGCAGGGAACCATGCGCTTTGAATGGTAAAAAGATAGTATGGTATTCCCGCCTGCTGGAAATTATTTTTCAATAGGCGGGATGCTATCAAATAATGAGCAATACAACTTCAAATACTGAAACAGTACTCGTCACAGGTGGGTCGGGCTTTATTGGCGCACATTGCATTCTAAAGCTTCTCGCAGCGGGCTATCGCGTGCGGACGACCGTGCGTTCACTTTCACGAGAGGCCGAAGTGCGAGGGATGCTCAAAGTCGGTGGCGTTGAATCAGGCAATGCTCTGTCATTCTTCGCGGCTGATTTGATGTCCGATGCAGGCTGGGCGGAAGCTGTTGCTGGTTGTGATTATGTATTACACGTCGCTTCACCGATGCCAATGACCGCGCCAAAGCACGAGGACGACCTCATCATCCCAGCCCGCGAAGGCGCGTTGCGTGTGCTACGAGCCGCACGGGACTCAGGCGTCAAGCGCGTCGTGCTGACTTCTTCGTTCGCGGCGATTGGCTATGGACAACCGATAGATCGTCCTTTTACTGAAGAAAATTGGACTGATCCGAACAGTGGAAATTTAAGCGCGTATGTAAAATCAAAAACTATCGCTGAGCGCGCAGCGTGGGAATTTATTTCTCGGGAAGGCGGGTCACTGGAACTCTCAGTCGTCAATCCTGTTGGTGTATTCGGGCCTGTGCTGGGAGCCGATTATTCTTCTCCGCTGGTGATCAAGCGTTTGATGGACGGCGCGATGCCAGGTCTCCCGCGGCTCTCCTGGGGCATCGTTGACGTGCGTGACGTAGCGGATTTACATTTGCTCGCGATGACCAATCCTGCGGCGAAGGGCGAAAGATTTCTGGCCGTCTCCGGCGACTTTTTGACGCTTCAGGAAATCGCCCAATTGCTAAAAGTAAGCATGGGTGACGCGGCGCGACGCGTTCCGACGAGAGAGCTACCCAATTGGTTGGTGCGGTTCATTGGACGCTTTGTGCCAACGGTCGCAGCACTCACTACCGAACTAGGGAAAGTCAAAAATGCAACCAATGAGAAGGCGAGGCGGGTGCTGAGCTGGTCGCCGCGCTCAAGGGAAGATGCGATTATCGCGTCCGCTGAAAGTTTGTTACAACTTAGACTGCTGAAAAAGTAGTAAGATAGAATTAGCAATGATTTTGTAAGCCTGAATAAAATTTATGAAAAACAAATCTCTTCCAATCATTCAACCAGAGCCGATGTCACGGCGCGAATTACTCATGAAAGCCGGAGCCGGATTTTCCGGTTTAGCGCTCGCTTCGATGCTCGATAAAGATGGCTTGCTGGCGGCTGAACCGAGCGCGAAAAATGCGAGTCCGCTGGCTCCCAAGCCTTCGCATTTTCCGGCGAAAGCCAAGTCCGTAATTTTCCTGTTTATGTACGGCGGGCCATCTCAGGTTGATCTGTTTGATCCGAAACCTTTGCTCACCAAAATGCATGGCAAGCCGTTGCCGACGAATGAAAAGCTGGAATTGTTCAATAAAAACGGTAATTTGATGGCTTCACCGTACAGCTTTAAAAAGTACGGGCAGAGCGGCCAGGACATTTCTGAACTCTACACAAATCTCGGTTCGTGCGCGGATGACCTGACGTTTATCAAATCTTTGTACACGACCAGCAACAATCATTCTCCTGCGATTTTCCAGATGAATATGGGCAACATGCGTCCGGGAAATCCCTCGCTTGGTTCGTGGTTGACATACGGACTGGGAACGCAGAATCAGAATTTACCTGGCTACATTGTGATGTACGATTGGCGCGGAGGCCCGATTGGCGGCGCTCCGAACTGGTCTTCAGGATTTATGCCTGCGGCGTTTCAGGGGACTTCGTTCCGCGCCGGCAACGTCCCGATTGTAGATTTGAATCCGCCAAAATGGGTTGATCCACATCTGCAACGGCAGGAAATTGATTTCGTCCAAAAATTAAATCAAGAACATCTGGCGAATCACAAAGGTAACAGCGATCTGGATGCGAGAATTGCCTCCTACGAATTGGCCTTTCAAATGCAGACGCACGCGCCCGAAGCCGTAGACCTCGGCAAAGAAACTGACGCGACGAAAAAACTGTACGGCATTGGCGAAAAGCATACGGATTATTTCGGCAAGCAATGCCTGACAGCGCGGCGTTTGGTCGAACGCGGAGTCCGTTTCATTCAGCTTTATCACGGCGGCGGACATCAACAGGAATCGTGGGACGCGCATTTTGGCCTTGATGAAAATCATCGTTTGCATTGCAAGGAAACCGACAAACCGATGGCGGGATTAATTAAGGATTTGAAAGCGCGTGGCTTGCTCGAAGATACGCTGATTGTGTGGGGCGGAGAGTTCGGCCGGATGCCAATGTCGCAATCTGGAATTGGGCGCGACCATAATCACTACGGCTTCACGATGTGGATGGCAGGCGGCGGCGTCAAAGGCGGGCAATCCATCGGCGAGACTGACGAATTCGGATTGAAAGCCGCCGTAGACCCGTATTCAGTGCACGATCTGCACGCGACGATTTTGCACGCGATGGGAATGGATCATCGGCGGCTGACGTATTATTACGGCGGACGCGATCAACGGTTGACGAACTTTGGCGGCGATCCGATTTTGAAGGTGTTTGGGTGAGGTGAGATGGGTGTCAAGCTTGAAACCATTTGCGAACGAGTTAGACACGGTGGTTATTTCGTCAAAAGCCACGCAGTGATTCATGCCTTCAAGGAAGGCTTTGACGAGCAACACATGGTCGAAGCTGTTCTGAATGGTAAAATTATTGAGGTCTATCCGATTGAGCAACGAGTTTTGATTTGTGGTCACGCGGCTTTGACAGAAACCGTCAGAATTTATTTGCACGTCGTGTGTGAGTACTCTGACCCAGTCTATGTAGATTTTGTCACGGCTTACATCCCGGATGAGTCACAATGGCAAGTGCCGCCTTTCAGCAGGCGACGCAAGCCTGTAAGGTAGTTTTTATGGAAACTAAACCAGTTCCGATTTGTAACCAGCATCAGCGAGTCAAAGAGTGGCGTCAGGTCACGTTTGAATACAACGAAGACGGAATCTCAGTGCGTGTGCCGAGGGTTTATGCCTGGGTTTGCCCTGAAGACGAAGAGCCAGCATTTACACCGGAAACAGCAAGCGAATTGATTTCGACGATGCGTGAGTTGCTTGAGTCAGCAAAGCGCGCACGCTCTCGTCGGTCAACGCTAACAGAGTATATTGTTTCAGTTTCACCCGGCGAGCAGCTTCGACCAGCGGCTTGATTGACTTCTTCGAGTGGCAACCGCAATCAGCAATTGACGAATTTTGGCGGCGATCCGATTTTGAAGGTGTTTGGTTGATGCAGAATATTCTTATTCGGAGATGAGTTATGGGTGTGATTAGACATTTCGGACCTGTTCCCCAATACAGACGCATGATGATTTTTGTTGACGGCGAAAACTTAGTTTTTCGCTATCAGGATATGTTATCTAAAGGATTTATTCCTCATGTACATAATTCGTATGAAAAGGATATTTTTGTTTGGAATCAAAATTCTCTAGTAAATTTGCAAAAACAACATGAAATACTGCGTGCTACTTACTATACCTACGCTTCAGGAGACGATGAACGTCTTTACGATATAAAACAAAAATTGAAATCACTTTCATTCATTAAAGACGGGCAATCGGTATTGCCAGAATATCTATATCCTCAAGTTTTTACAAAATTAAAGAGGCACGCGAGTGGAAAAGGAGTAGATATTCAACTGACTGTGGATATTCTTACTCATGCGCTTCAAAACAATCTCGAAACAGTGTTCTTACTATCGGGTGACGGTGATTATAAACCAGTGATAGAGACAGTAATGCAAAATGGCAAGCAAGTTTTTTTAGCAGCTTTTTCATCGGGACTCAATCCGACATTACCTCATATTGTAGACAAATTTGTCAGCCTAGATAACATGTATTTTGAAAAAGACCCAAATGGAAATCCTGTGACGTAGTGGACTGCGAATATTTAATTAAGCTCAGGCTCTTTCTTTAGTCTAACTTTTTTCCTAACAATCCTAACAAAATTCCCCTTGAGCATTTGTCACCCATCGCAGTGTGTATATTATAGTGTTCATTAACTGCAACACAATTATGTGTTTTTCTTCGGAAATACTTGATTCTTAAAGATAAAGAGTCAATTTAACCGATTTTTGTCTTTCTGAGTCCGAAAATATTTTCATTCTCAAGCCAATAGAGTTCTTTCACTATTAACCAACCCAAAAAACTTTTTTGCAAATTTACATCTCCTCCGATTACATTTTTCTCGCCGGATACAGCCCAAATAATTTCTAAATTATTTTCTTCTAAAAATTTAAAAAAAGGTTTCTTTTTAATTAAGAAATACGAATGAGATTTTTTGAAAACAGAAGGATCAAGGCAAATTACTTCTCCATTTTTATTTACGAATTCTCCTTCTTTTCTTCCATAAGCTAATTTCATTTTCTTGAAAATATAAGCCGAGGGTTTGACTATTTGAATTGGCACTTCTTTGGAATAATCATATTCATCCTCCCAATTCAAGGATTCTGTCGTCAATATTACCGAGGGAATATTTAGCTCACCCTTTTTCTTTTCGATTTCTTGCCAAAGATTATCAATATTATTCTCTGGACAAAAATACTTGTAAGCCGGTGACCAATAAAACTCACGGCTGAATATTTCATATCGGCTATAATGGTCAGGTAAGCGATGAAGCGAGAAATTCTTTTGATTAGCCCATTTCTTTATAATATCAAGGTCATTTTTTCTTATGAGATAGCTTCTGATTTGATACCAAAGTCGTTTATAAGGTTTCTGCCACTTTTCATCACCGATTCTTTTTTCTTCACTCCACGACGGATAACCTTTAA